>NZ_JBIAVU010000018.1:179309-214516 GCF_042894695.1 Streptomyces sp. NPDC001513 | reverse complement strand
GGGAGCGACGACGCAACGGCGACCTCCCACGAGGGGCTCCACACTGCTGTCCTCCTGCTCGCATCCGTGTACGCCGATCACGCCGACTACCGCGAAGAGTGGCGCCCCTAACCGTCATAGGCGATTACGGGACAGTCCTTAGTCTAGTTGGCGAACCATGCCGCCCCATCCAGCGTGACGAAGTAGACCGCCCCGGTCTCCGGCTCGATGTCGAACGATGACTGCTCGGCCGGCGTGTTGGGGTCAGCGTTCTCGGTGAGACGGTAGAGGGGGCTGCGGGACGCGAAGAGGGTCACGGGGGCGGGGACCCGTCAGCCGGCCACAACCTCCTGCCTGGCTCGCGGCACATGGACGATGCCAGCTCACACGGTCGGCTGGTCATACCATCGGATCGCCCTTCTCGGTCGGCAGCGTCCTGACCCTACCGAGCTGGCCTTCCCTCAGGGCATGGCCGCACAGGGCGGTATGCCCCGTCACGCGTACCTGCGCGACAAGTTCGACGCGATCGGCGCCACGAAGGGATGAGACCTGAGGGTGAGGGGGGATCTGCGGGACCTTCTCGGGAGGGACGGGGTGATCCTCCTGCGAGTTGACGATCCGTCTACTGCCGCTGCATAGCCTCGGATTCATGAACCGACGCAGAGCTGTCGCCTCAGCCGCCTTGCTCGTCCTCCTCCTGCCGCTCCCGCTCGCCGGTGCGGGTACCGCCGCCGCGGCGGACTCCCCGTCCGCCGCCGCGCAGCTCCGCACCACGGTGGAACTCCCGCGCCCCACCGGCCGTTTCGCGGTCGGCCGGGAGGACCTGCACCTGGTGGACCGCAGCCGTACCGACCCCTGGGCCGGATCCGGGCCGCGCGAGCTGATGGTCACCATGCGCTACCCGGCGCGGCGCGACACCGGCGGCCCCGCGCGCTACCTCACCGACGAGGAGGCCCGGCTGCTGCTGGTCGACCGCGGCCTCGACCAGGTCATCCCGGTCGCGACCCTGACCGGCACGGTGAGCGCCTCCCGGACCCACGCCCGTCCCCTCGCCGGACGGTATCCGCTGGTCGTGCTCTCCCCGGGCTTCACCGTCCACCGCGCCACCCTCACCGCGCTCGCCGAGGACCTGGCCTCCCGCGGCTACGTCGTCGCCTCCGTCGACCACGCGTACGAGAGCGTCGGCACCGCCTTCCCCGGCGGGCGCGTACTGACGTGCCTGGCCTGCGACAAGACCGAGTCGGGCACCCCCATGCGGACGGTCAGCGACACCCGCGGCCGCGACGTGTCCTTCCTGCTGGACCGCCTCACCGGCCGCCACCCCGCCTGGCGCCACGCCGGCCTCATCGACCAGAGCCGCATCGCGATGGCGGGCCACTCCATCGGCGGCGCCTCCGCGGTCGCCGCGATGGCCGTCGACCCCAGGATCCGCGCCGGGGTGAACATGGACGGCGGACTCCACGCCCCGGTCCCCGACACGGGCCTCGGCGGGCGCCCCTTCCTGCTGCTCGGAGAGCAGAAGAGCGCCCCCGGCGGCATCACGTCGTGGGACGACGGCTGGCCCAGGCTCGACGGCTGGAAGCGCTGGATCACCTTCGCGGACTCGGGCCACTTCACCTTCAGCGACTTCCCGGCGATCGGCGAGCAGCTCGGCCTCCCCGACCAGGACGCCCCGCTGCCCGGAGCCCGCTCCGTCGAGCTGACCCGGCGCTACGTCGCCGCCTTCTTCGACCAGCACCTCAAGGGCATCCCGCGGCCCCTCCTCGACGGCCCGTCCCCCGACGCGCCGGAGGTCCGCTTCCACACCCCCTGAACCGCGGCTCAGACCACGGTCACCGGGTGCCGCACGACCGCGTCGAAGAGGTAGCCCTGCGTGTTGTGGACCGAGGTCTCGGGCTGCGTCCGCCCGCTCGCGTCGCTCGCCCGGGCCAGCAGCGCCGTCGCACCCGTCGTGCGCGGGGTCCACGGCAGCGACCAGCGCACCCAGCCGCCCCGGCGCGGGGTGTCGTGCATCCGGGCCCGCCGCCAGTGGCCGCCCCCGTCCGTGCTGACCTCGATGCGGGTGACGGGGGCCGCCGCCGACCAGGAACGGCCGGTCAGCAGCCGGGTCCGGTGCACGGGAACGGTGGCCCCCAGCTCCAGCTCGAAGGCGCTCTTGAGGGTCTGCCGGGTCAGCGGGGTGCTGCCCTGCGCCGGGTGCTCGGGCCCGAACAGCCGGTACATGTCGGTGTTCCACGGCGAGTACAGCGGCTCGTCGCTCACCTCGATGTCACCCACCCACTTGATCGAGGAGATCCCGACCCAGTCCGGTACGACGAGGCGCACCGGACCGCCGTGGTCGGGCGGCAGCGGCTGCCCGTTCATCTCGTAGGCGAGCAGGACGTCGTCCAGCGCCTTCGCCACCGGCAGCGGGCGGCGCACCCGGCCCAGGTTCACCCCGTTCGCGATCACCTCGTCGTCCAGCCCCCTCGGCAGCACGTCGACGGCGCCGCGGCTGACCCCGGCCAGCCGCAGCACGTCCGACAGCCGCGCCCCGCGCCAGCGCGCGACCCCGATGGCGCCCAGGGTCCAGGCGGTGCCGGTCACCGGCTGCCCCTGCTGCGTGGTGTAGAAGCTCCGGCCGTTGCCCGCGCACTCGATGAACAGCGTCCGCTCGACCGCCCGCAGGGCCCGCAGCCGCTCGTACGAGAACTCCACCGGGCCGCCCGCCAGCCCGTCGCCCCACACCTTCAGCCGCCACCCGCCCGCGTCGACGCGCGGGGTGGAGGTGTGGTTGCGGACGAAGAACCGGTCGATCGGGGTGAGCGGGCCGGTGCCGCGCAGCGCCGCGAAATTCGTCTCCGCGTTGGTGCCGCGGAGCGTGAACAGCTCGGGCGGCAGCGGTTTGACGGTGACGGGGCCCGCGGCCGCGACGGGCGGGTTCGGCGCGGCCGCGGCCGGTGCGCCCGTGGCCACACCCAGGGATCCGGCGGCCGTCCCGACCGCGAACAGCTTCAGCAGATCGCGGCGGTCCACTCCGGCGGAGCGGGCGCGGCCGCGTGTCCACTGCCGCAGGCGCGTGCGGTCGTACCGGCTCTCGTCCGACAGGTCGAAGGGCATGACGGGGTTCTCCTCGGTCGCGGTTCCCGACGGACCGTAGGGGTCCGGGGCGGGCCGCGGGAACCTTCCCAGGGCGATGGCCACGCACTCGAAACACTGCCGCAACGGCCGATTACCGCTGGTCGGCGGAGATTCGGCAGGATGTGGGGCATGACCGAGATCCGTACCCCCCGCCTCCTCCTCCGCCGCTGGACCGACGACGACCTCGTCCCCTTGTCGGAGATCAACGCCGACCCGGAGGTGATGCGCTGGATCGGTGACGGATCCACCCTCGACCTGGACGAGACGGCCGAGGAGATCGAGCGCTGGGAGGAGGAGTGGGACGACGAGGGCTTCGGGCTCTTCGCCGTCGAGCTCCTGGGCTCCGGCGAGCTCATCGGCGCGGTCGGCCTCTCGGTCCTCGAGAACCTGCCGGACGCCCGCGCGGACGTGCAGATCAGCTGGCGCCTCGGCCGCCAGTACTGGGGCCAGGGCTATGCCTCCGAGGCCGCCCACGCCACCTTGGAGTTCGCCCTCCAGGACCGCGGCCTGGACCGGGTCGTCGCGATCAACCGGATGAGCAACACCGATTCCGAAAACGTGATCCGCAAGCTGGGCATGGTGACGGAACGCGACACCACGGACCCCCGGTACGAGACCTCCGTACGGGTCCACGGCATCGACCTCACGGAGTACGAGGCCTGATCCCGCCGTCCCGCATCAGCCGATCGGCCGACCCCGGCATCGGCCGGACCGCTCCCGGGCTCCGTCCACCGGGCGGACCGGCCGCGGGCCCCGGCGCGGCGAGCATGGAACGGGGGAGCGGGAGGGCGTACGCGGCCCTCCCCGCCCCGGAGCCGAGAGGGACACCATGAACGCGCACGACCGACTGCTCCTCGACGGCGCCCGCCGCGGTGACGCGGCGGCGGTGAGCGCCGCGCTCGCCGCGGGCGCCGCCGTGGAGGCCCGCGACGAGCAGCTGCGCACACCGCTGCTGCTCGCCGCGCTCGGCGACCACCTGGACACGGCCGGCGTGCTGCTCGCCGCCGGAGCCGACCCGAACGCCCCGGACTCCCGGGAGGACAGCCCCTGGCTGGTCACCGGCGTCACCGGCAGCGTCCGCATGATGCGCCTGCTGCTGCCCGCCGGGCCCGACCTGAAGCAGCTCAACCGCTTCGGCGGGATCTCCCTCATCCCGGCCGCCGAGCGCGGGCACACCGCGTACGTGCGGGCGGTGCTCGACGAGACGGACATCGACGTCGACCACGTCAACCGGCTCGGCTGGACCGCCCTGCTGGAGGCGGTGATCCTCGGCGACGGCGGCCCCCGCCACGAGGAGGTCGTCGCCCTCCTGCTGGCCGCCGGAGCCACTCCCGAACTGGCCGACCACGACGGGGTGACCCCGTACGAGCACGCCGTGCGCCGGGGTTTCGAGGGCATGGCGCGGATCCTGCGCGCGGCCGGGGCGGCCGGGGCCGGCGGGGCCGCCGGAGCCGCCGGGAACGAGCCGGGGACCGGGCGGTGAACCGCCGCGCACGGGGCACCCGTACCGCCCTCACGGCGCTCGCCTCGGCCCTGCTGCTGTCCGCCTGCACCCAGACCGGAAGCTCGGCGACGTCCACGGCCTCCTCGACCTCGCCGGCCACCGCGACGCCGAGCCCGGCGCCGTCCGCGGCCTCCCCGCTGCCCGCCACCGCGCCGACCCCGCAAGGGCTGCTCCTGACCGCCGACTTCGGGGCCGACACCGTCACCTTCGTGGACCCGGCGCGCGGAGCGGTCGCCTCCGTCGCCGTGGGCCGGGCCCCGTACGGGCTGGCCGTCGGCGCGGACGGCCGCGCGTGGGTGGCCACGGCCGAGGGCCTCGCCGTCGTCGACACCCGCACCCGCGCCCTGCTGGCGCGCGTCCCGTACCGCACCGACACCGGCCCGGTCACCGACGGCGAGTACCGCGGCGGCGGCATGGGCATCGCGCTCGCGCCCGACGGCGCCCACGCCTACGTCGGCGTCAACGTCCCCGGCACCACCGGCGTCCTGGAGGTCGTGGACACGGCGACGCGCCGGGTCACCGCCGTCGTACCGGTGGGCCGGCGCCCCTTCGACGTGGACGTGTCGGCCGACGGCGCCGAGGTGTACGTCACCGGCCACGACTCCTTCGACGTCACCGTGGTGGCGGCCGGCTCGCTGCGGCCCCGCCGGATCGAGGTCGCTCCGTACGGCACCGAGGGCGGGCTCGGCTCCTGGCTGAAGCCGCACTACGCGGCCGTCCGCCCGGGCGACGGGAAGCTCCTGCTCCCCTTCGAGGGCGAGCGGCTCGCCGTGGTCGACCCGCGGAGCGGCCGGACCACCGTCGAGCCGATGACCGCCGACACCCACCAGCACGGTGCCACCGTCACGGCCGACGGCCGGCTCCTGGTGGTCGGCACGGGCGCGGTGGAGCCCGGCACGGGCAAGGGCCCGTCGCTGACGGTCCGTTCCCCGGACGGCACCGAGCGGGTGTACCCGCTGGAGGGCCCGCACGAGGACGTGGCAGTGTCCCGGGACGGCCGGACCGCGTACGTCACGGGCGGCTACACCCGCGAGGGCCACTGGAACGGCATCACGGTCGTCGACCTGGAGTCGGGCGCCGCCCGCCGCCTCCCGGCGGGCTCCCGGCCGCTCGGCATCGCCGTCCTCTGAGCCCCCCGGCTCAGGCGGGCGCGGTCCCCGGAGCCCGGGCCGCGCCGCCCCGGCGGACCGAGGCGAGCGCGGCGGCGTGCAGGGCGGCGGGATCGCCGTGGTGGGGGAGCGGGCTGCCGGAGAGCGTGTACCACTCGTCGGCGCCCTCGTACTGGACGGCGAAGCGGACCAGGTCCCCGGCCACGGCGGTGGTGCACAGGGTGAGCGGGCCGGTGATGACGCCGACCTCGTCGGTCATGGCGCCGCCCGGCCCGGGAGTCACCCGGTCCTGCCACCGCCGGTGGTGTGCTCCGGTCATGACGCGCAGGTGTCGAGCATCGTGGTGAGCATCTTCTTCTCCGGTTCGGTGACGGTCAGCCCGTACGTGGACTTCACGGTGGTCCAGGCCCGTCCGTACTGGCACCAGCTCGACTTGTCCGGCGGCTGCCACAGGTCCGGGCTCTGGTCACCCTTGGAACGGTTCGACGCCGCCGTCACGGCGAGCAGCTGAGGGTTGGTCAGGTCGTTGGCGAAGGCCTTGCGCCGCGCCGGGTCCCAGCCGGCCGCGCCGGAGCGCCACCCCTCGGCGAGCGGGACCATGTGGTCGATGTCCATCTTCGCGGCGTCCGTGACGACCGCCCCGTCGTACAGGCTCTTCCAGCTGCCGGACACCGCCCGGCACTCCCCGTCCCGCGTGACGCCGGAGCCGTCCCGCTCCAGCACCACCTCACGGGTGTCGCACTTGTTGCCCTGCTGGGCCCAGTGCGTGAACTTGTCCCGGCTGTAGCCGGCCATCGTGCCCACCGGCGCCACCTTCAGCGCGGCCAACTGCGTCCGCGCCACGGCGACGGTGACCATCCCGGGCAGCACGTCCCCGCCGCCCGGCTTGGAGTCCGGCTTCGAGCCCGGATCCGCATCCGGGGGCTGCGCGGTCCGCGTGGCCGACGCCTTCGCGTCCCCGCCGCCCGGCCCGGCCGCACCGGAGCAGCCCGCGGCGCCCGCCGCCAGCAGCACGGCCGCCAGGACCGCACCCGGCACACCTATCTGACGTCCCATAACCCCACCCCTGACCGGCCCCGCGTCGCAACTGTCCCCGGAAGACTACCCAGAACCGGACATAAAACCGGATGCGGACCCTCCGGCGGGCGTTGTCAGTGCGGCTCGCTAGTCTCCCGACATACCGCAGCCCAGGGGGGTCAGTTCCCCCCCGGTCAGGGCTGCGCGGAACCGGATGCGACAGGCGGAGGGGCACGGGCTGATGGCATGGCTGGCGGCGGGCGAGGGGTACGAGATCGCCCTGGTGGAGGGACGGGTGGTGGCGAGGTCCGCCACCGGCCGGACGGCGGGACGGCAGTTGAAGACACTGCCGAAGGCGCTGAAGGACCATCCCGAGGTGGACCGGCTGCGCCGGCTCACCGAATGGCTCGACCGGCACGAGGCCGCGTGCGTCGCACAGGTCGACGCCTGGATGGTGTCCTCGCTGCCCGTACCGACCGCACTGCTCGCGCGGGTCTGGCCGGACGAGGCCTGGCAGCACGCCCTGCGCGACATGGCCGTCGTCGGCGACGACCCGGACGAGGTGGGCTTCCTGCGCGACGCCACCGCCTCCGGTGAACTGAAGGTGGTCAACCTCGACGGCGAGACCGTACGGCTCTCCCCGCGCACGGTGACCCTGCCCCACCCGGTGCTGCTGCCGGACCTGGACGACGTACGGGACTTCGCGGCCGAGCTGGGCATCGTGCAGCGGGTCGAGCAGATCCACCGCGCGACCTGGCAGAAGCCGGACGGGCTGACCGCCACCGCCACCGAGGTACGCGACTACGCGGGCGGGGTCTTCCCCACCCGCTTCAGCCTCGCCGCCCGCGCCACCGCCCTCGGCTACCGCGTCTCCGGCGGCTACGCCACCTGCAAGGTCCGGGACGCGGGAGCCGGCGCGGAGGCCGCCGTGTGGATCGGCGAGCCCTACTACGAGGACGAGATGACCACGGGCGCCCTGAGCTGGCACGACGAGGACGGCCGGACGGTACCCCTGGCCACCGTCGGACCGGTGGCCTGGTCCGAGGGCATGCGGATGGCCGCGGCGCTGTACGCCGGGCGCAAGATCGAGGAGGGCGGGGACGCATGAGCACCAACCTGGGGGACACCGAGATGAACACGGCCGAACTGCTGCTCAAGGCGGGCGCCGTACTCCCGCACGACACCAAGGGCGCCGGCCCCACCGCCGTCGAACTGACCGCCCGCTCCTACCGCCACCCCGGACTCGGCGACGACCGCGTCGTCGTCCGGCTCTCGCCCGGCGAACTCGGCCCGGCCGAGGACCTCGCCGCCGGCTTCCTGGGACTCGTACGCGACGAGGGCGAGCCGCCCGTCGTCGGCCTGAGCCGGCGCCAGGCACTCGGCTTCCCCGAATGGGTCCTCGTGCACCACCCCGAGGACGGCCACCACGCCCTCGCCGTCGTCCCCGAACTGGACCGGATCGCCCGGCAGGCCAAGACCAAGCCCAAGGCCGCCCTCGACGCCTGCCAGGAACTGGCCGACCGCCTCGCCGCCTCCGTCCCGCACTTCCTGCCCGTCTTCCACGAGCAGGCGGCCCGCGTCTTCCTCGCCGTCGAGAACACCACCTACGCCGCCCAGCTGTTCGGCCGCGCCCGCGCCGCCGAATCCCAGTACGGCCTGGCCATCGACGAGGACCGCCTCGACGCCGTCTTCCTCGAATTCGCCCTGGCCGGCGCCCTGCCCGTGAAGGTGCTCACCGGCTACGGCAAGGCCCTGGCCGGCCGCGTCACCCCCGCCGAAGCCCACGAGCGCTTCCGCCGCCTGTGCGTGCGCCGCACCGCGGGCGGGCTGCCGCCCTCCGCCCAGGCCGTCGTCGAGCTGCGCCGCCTCGCCCGCGCCGCGGACCTGAACGGAACCGAGGCCGAGCAGGACTACCTCGCCGAACTGCTGCCCCTGCCCGCCACCCTGCGCGCCGCGCTCGGCTGGTGGAAGGCCCACCGCGCCGCCCTCGTCGCACTCGCCCGGCGCGTACCCGACGTACGCGGCACGCTCCTCGGACTGACCCCGCCCGGCGGCGACGAATTCACCACCCTGTGGCTGGACATCCTCGAGGAGTCCGGCGCCACCGCCGGACTGACCGGCGAGGAACTGCCCGCCGAGCAGCGGTCCCCCGACGGCGCCGCCGGCTGGCTGGAGCGCTTCCACGCCGCCCGCCACGGCGGCTGGGGCGTGCGCCCCAGCCTCACCGTCCTCCTCGACGTCGTCGAGCGCTGCGCGGAGCAGCTGCGCACCGAACTCGCCCGGCCCGGCCGGGAAGCGGGCCTGGGCATCGGGGTCGAGGACGCCGACCTCCTCGACCTGCTGCTCGCCCTGGAGATCCCGGTCGCCGACCCCGATCCCGACCCCGAGAACAAGCGGCACCGGCAGGACCAGCTGAACCTGAGCGGCTGGGCCGGCGCCGACCAGCGCCGCGACCTGCTCGCCCTCGCCGCCGACCAGCGCTTCCACCCGGCCTTCCGCCGCGCGCTGAACGCCCTCGGCGGCGGCGAAGGCCCCGACGTCGTCCGGCGCGTCGCCGAGTCGCCCGGCGGCCGCCCGCTCCTGACCGAGTGGATGCGCGAAGTGGCCCGCGCCTCGATCGCCGCCGGCCTGCCCGGAGTCCCCGACGCCATCCAGCGCCTGACCTGGCTGCCCACCGAAGCCCTCGAACTCGCCCCCGAGGAAGTGGCCGCCGCGGCCGCCGCCGACCTCGCCGAAACCCTCGCCCGCACCCTGCGAGGCGGCCTCTTCGAGGAGCTCGCCTGGCCGTCCTGGGAGCGCGCCCTCGCCGAACTGAGCCCCGGCCGCAACCACCGCGGCCTCACGGTGACGGAAGCCTGGCCCTACCTGATCGTCGCCAACGAGACCGAGGTCCGCGTCCTCGACGCCGACTCCACCGTCCTCACCCACGACCTGCGCGTCCCCGCCGGATCCAACTACCGGCACGCGTTCCACTACGTCGACGGCGACCTGCTGGTCTTCTGGTCCGCCTGGAGCGCCAACAGCACGGAGGGCTACTGGCACTCCGATCCCCAGACCGTCTTCACCCTGGACACCGACCGCAACCACTGGTCGCTGCGCAGCGACCACATCTCCCTGCCGCTCCCCGGCGGCGGCCGCGCCACCGGCGGCGGCGTCCTGCACCGCGGCGACACGAAGCTCCCCGACGAGCGGCCGCTCCTGTCCGACGGCACCTCGTACTGGGTGTGGCAGCGGCGCGACGAGAAGAACGAAGCCGGCTGGCTCGAGTACGACCCCGCCGGCGCGGCCTACGGCCGGACCTCCCTGCCCGGCTTCTTCGCCGACGCGCTGCGCACCCACCCGGAGAACGCCCGCCGCAGCGGCCACTCCAACTGGCTGCGCCCGGCGCCCACCGTGGCCGGCTCCGTGCTCGGCGCCCCCGCCGACGGCCTGCTCGGCTGGCGCACCGTCCGCATCCCCGGCCACGGCTGGGAGGGGACCGACACCGGCGGCCGAAGCGTCACCGTGCCCGAGGGCCGCGACATGCCCCTCGCGGCGCTCGCCTTCCCCGGCGACGACCGGCCCCGCGCCCTGACGCAGCACTGGCAGGAACTGAGCATCGGCGACCCCGACGGGGTGGTCACCGCCCGCTCGCGCGGCGACCGCCGCCGCTCCGACTTCGGCACCGGCAGCGTGGACCTGCCGCCGCTGTCGCACTGGTACGCCCTGCGCCCGCGCGACACCGAAGGCTCGGCCGCGCTGCGCGCCGCCGACCGGGAGACCGTCGCCGCGCTGCTCAAGGCGGCCGCCGCGGCCGAGAAGGTCACCGACCTGCCCGGCCTGGTGAGCGCGGCCCTGCCGCAGGTCACCGCCACCGAGCTGATCGGCGGCATCGTCGAGGTGCTGCGCTTCACCCTCACCCAGCAGAAGGCCCTGGACGAGGTCGCCGCCCGGCTCCACCCGGACGACACCCCCGCCGACGAGCGCGAGCACGGCCCCAGCGACGGACTGCTCGGCGACGCGCTGAGCGGACTCATCGGCTACGGCTACCGCCGCTGGGGCAGCGACGAGGACGGCGCCCACCACACCCTGAGCCGACTCCGAGCCGCCTGCGCGCGGACCGACGAGGCCGAGGTGCCCGGCAGGCTCCACTTCGACGTGCCCGCGCTGCCGCACTACACCTTCTCCTGGACTCCGTTGCTCGACGAGCCCGCCGCCATCGCCTACCGCGCCTCCACCGTGTCGGCCACCGACGAACAGCGGGCCGCCCTCATCAGCCTGCTCGGCTCGGTCGACGCCCTCGGCCTGGCCTCCGCGGAGGGCTCCGCCGACCGCTGGCGCCGGGTCCTGATCCACCTCGACCGCCCCCACCTGACCGGCCCTGACGGCCTGGCCCGCGACCTCTACCACCGCGGCCTGCTGCCGCTGGGCGGCGGAGCCGTCCTCGCCCTGACCGAGCACGCCGAATCCGTCTCCTACGGCCACGAGTTCGGCGCCCTGCTGCACGACCCCACCGGCCGCTTCACCGTCCCCGGCCCCTACACCGTGCGGGGCCACGCCCCCCTCGGCGACCGCTCCCGGGGCGCCGGCTGGCTGGCCGACTTCCTCACCGCGGCCGCCGAACACGGCCCGGTCCCCTTCCACGAGGAAGCCGCGGAGGAGTTCTCCCGACTGACCGGAGTCTCCGGCGCCCTCGCCCGCCTGGTGATCGCCGGACTGCCGCACATCGACACCTACGAGCGCAACTTCCTGCCCACGGAGCTGCGCACCGCACTCGGAGTCAAGGCCCCCGACGCGGCCCACGCCCGCGACGAGCTCAAGAACCTCGACGTCGAGGTCCGCCGCGCCGTGGTCGCCGCCCTGCTGCCCGCCGATCCGGCGCAGCTGTGGAGCGAGGGACCCGACGTGGCCGCCGCCGCGGAGGTGTGGAACCGGCGCGTGGGCCGGCGTACCCGCGTACCCGACTGGCTGGCCACCGAGGTCGCCCGCGCCGTGGGCCGGGGCTGGGCCGCGAACCGGGCCCTGGGAGCCCTGCTCGACCCGGCGGCCTCGCGCGAACTCTCCGTCGACGTGGCCTGGACGGTGACCGGCGACCACGTGGAGCCCCGCGAGCCGGCCACCGGCCCGTTCACCGCGAGCGTCCTGACCGGGACGGTGGCCACGGCCGCCTGGCTGGCGCACCGGCTGCCCGCGGGAGACCCCGTACGCACGGCCCTGCCGCCCGCCCTGACCGCCGTACGACAGCGGCTCGCCGGCCCCGAACTGCTCCTGGAGTTCGGGCACTACACCAGCCTGCCCGACTTCCGGAAGGCGGCCGGCACGCCGACCGAGACCGGCGAGGGCTACGAGCGCTACGGCGCGGTCGTCATGGCCACCCACGACGACCAGCCCAAGCCCGCGCTGCGCCCGGCCCTGCTGGACTCCACCGGCTCCGACCCGTACCTGCCGGCGCTGCGGGGCGCCGACCAGCGGCTTTCCGCGGTCGAGACGGCGCTGCGGACCGTCCACGACCCGCGCTTCGCCGCGCTGCTCGCCGACCCGGGCGCCCCGGCGGCCGGCGCGGCGGACGCCGACGGCACCTGGTGGCCGCAGGACCCGAGCCGCTCCGTCCCCGAGCTGGTCGAGGAGGTGTCCGCCGCGTACGGTCTGGGCGCCGACGCGGCCACCCTGTACCTCGTGCTGCTCGCCATGCCCGACCCCACCGACCGCAACACCGCGCGGTGGACGGGCTGGAAGCCGGCCCGCCTCAAGGCCGCCCGCGCCGAACTGGCCGCCACCGAGCTCGTGGTGTCGGCCGGCCGCACCCGCGCCGGACGCTCGCTGTTCCTGCCGGGCGGCTGGGCCGAGATGGCCTCCCCGACCCTGCCGGTGGAGCAGTGGAAGCTGCCGATGTACGGCCTCGGCGCCGGCGAGCGGCCGCTGCTGGGCGTGCTGACCCCGGCCGAACCGGCCGCGGACCTCTACCGCCGGTCCTGGCAGCGGGTCCGGGAGGGCGACGTCCCGCGCTTCGAGGAGCTCAAGGTGAAGCGCACCCGCGGCCGCCGCCGCTGAACCACCGGCCGTCCCGGCCCCTCGGCGCGGGGGGGGGCCCCCCCCCCCCCCGCGCCCCCCCCCCCCCCCCCCCCCCCCCCCCCCCCCCCCCCCCCCCCCCCCCCCCCCCCCCCCCCCCCCCCCCCCCCCCCCCCCCCGGCCGCCCGCCCCCGGGGGGGGGCCCCCCCCCCCCCCGGGGGGCCCCCGCCCCCGGCCCGAACGCCTACCCCTGCCCCTGCCCTCCCTCTCCCTTCTCCCTTTCCCGTCCCGGAGGACCCCGATGACCGTCACCGCACCATCCGTCCCCGCCGCCCGGCAGGTGCTGCCCGCCGAGGAGCGGTACGCCGCCGAACTCGACTTCCTCGCCGCCCAGGACACCGGCCCCCGGCCGCCCGGCTGGGCCCTGACCCCGCGCGCCGTCGTCACCTTCGTCTGCGGCAGCGACGGAGCCGAACTGGCCCTGCCGAAGCGCCGCGCCGGGCTCCCCGCCAAGCTGGTCATCGCCCCCAAGTTCGTCGGCGAACGCGCCCTGGTGGAGCGCTGCGTCGTCACCCTCGCCGGAGAGCGCGGCCTGCTCCTCACCGGCGAGCCCGGCACCGCCAAGTCGATGCTGTCCGAACTGCTGGCCGCCGCCGTCAGCGGCACCAGCGCCCTCACCGTGCAGGGCACGGCCGGTACGACCGAGGACGCCTTCCGCTACGGCTGGAACTACGCGCTGCTGCTCGCGCAGGGACCGAGTGCCGGAGCCCTGGTCGACTCACCGGTGCTCTCCGCCATGCGCACCGGACGCGTGGTCCGCGTCGAGGAGATCACCCGCTGCCTGCCCGAGGTGCAGGACGCGCTGGTGTCGATCCTGTCCGACCGGCGGATCAGCGTGCCCGAACTGACCGCCACCGAGGACGCCGTGGTCTCCGCGGCCCCCGGGTTCACCGTCATCGCCACCGCCAACCTGCGGGACCGCGGAGTCTCCGAGATGTCCGCCGCCCTCAAGCGGCGCTTCAACTTCGAGACGGTCGCCCCGATCGCCGACGCGGACGCCGAGGCCACGCTGATCCGCCGGCAGGCGGTCGCCGCCGTCGAACGGGCCGGCGCCGCCTTCGGCGTCGACGACGCCGTCCTCGACGCGCTCGTCACCGTCTTCCGCGACCTGCGCTCCGGGCGTTCCGCCGAGGGCTGGGACGTGGAGCGCCCCGGTACGGTCATGTCCACCGCCGAAGCCGTGCAGGTGGCGGCCTCGCTCGGGGTCGCGGCCGCGTACCTGCCGGGCGGGGACGTACTGGACCTGCTGCCGGGGCACCTGCTGGGCGTGGTCCGCAAGGACGACCCGGCCGACCACGGCCGCCTCCTCGGCTACTGGGACGGCCCGGTGCGCCGCCGCGCCGAGGACGGCTCGGCGATGTGGCGCCGCCTCTGGGACCTGCGCGGGAGCCTGCGTTGACGCACACCGACCCGCGCGCGGACCCGCGCGCCGCGGTGGAGGCCCTCGCCGCGACCCGTGAGCCGTACCTCATCGGGGTGCGCCACCACAGCCCGGCGCTGGCCGCGGTGGTGCCCGAGCTGCTGGACGCGTCGGGCGCGGACGTGGTCTGCGTCGAGCTCCCCGCGGACTTCCAGCCGTGGCTGGAGCACCTGGCCGACCCGGAGACCGTCGCCCCGGTCGCCCTCGCGGGCACCGACGGCGAAGGCCGCCTGGCGTTCTACCCGTTCGCCGACTTCTCCCCGGAACTGGCCGCCATCCGCTGGGCCCGCCGCACCGGCGCCACCGTCCTCTGCTGCGACCTCCCCCTCCCGTCTCGCGCCTGGACAGCCGAACCTGCGGAGCCGGCGGAACCGGGCTTCGAGCCGGATGCGGGGGCGCCGCGGGGGAGGTCCTTCGCGAACGCGCTCAGCGCCGCCGGTACCGGCCGGGACGGCGACGACCTGTGGGACCGCGCCGTCGAGGTGCTCGCACCGGGCTGTTCCCCGGAAGCCGTGCGCCGCGCGGCGCTCGGCGTCGGCTGGGCGCTGCGCGCCGACTCCACCCCACCGGCCAGGGACCTGGCCCGCGAGTCCCACATGCGCTCCGTCATCGCCGGCGCCACCGCCGCGGGCCACCGGGTGGCCGCCGTGATCGGCGCCTTCCACGCCCCGGCCCTCCCGGGCGGGGACGAGGGCACCGGGTCGGCCGCTGCCGACCGTGCCCTCCTCGGCGCGGGCGCCGGGACCGGAACCGCCGCTGCCGACCAGGCTGGTACGGGCGCGGATGCGGGGGCCGGGCCCGTTGACGTGGCCACGGCGCGCGTGGGCGCGGGCGCCGGGACCGGCCCCGCCGATGTCGGTCCGGGCGGCTCGGGCGGCTCGGGCGGCTCGGGCGGCTCGGTACCGGCGCCGGCGGCGGGTGTCGTGCCGGCGCCCAGGTCCGGAGGGCCTGGGCCGCGCGCCGCGGCGGGGGTGGACGGGGCTGTCACCTCCTTCGTGCCGTACTCCTTCGATCTGCTCGACTCCCGCTCCGGGTACCCCGCCGGGATCCGGGATCCGCTCTGGCAGCAGGCCGTCCTGGAAGCCGGCGGGGACCCCGGGCGGGTCCGGGAGGCGGCCTCCGTCGCCCTCACCCGGCTCTGCCGGGAGCTGCGCCGCGCCGGGCACACCGCCGGCACCGGCGAGGCCGCCGAGACCCTGCGGCTCGCCTGCGACCTCGCCGTCCTGCGCGGGCTGCCCGCGCCCGGCCGCGGCGAGCTCCTCGAAGCCGTCACCACCGTCCTCGGCCAGGGCGAACCGCTCGGCCGGGGCCGGGCGCTGGCCCGCGCCCTCGAGGCCGTGCTCGTCGGCACCGCCCGCGGGCGGATCACCCCGCACGCCCCCCGCTCCGGCCTCGGCCCCTCCGTCGAGGCCGAGCTGACGGAACTGCGGCTGCCCGGCCCCGAGGAGCCCGCCGCCCGCGAGGTCCGCCTCGACCCGCTGCGCTCCGCCCTGGACGGCCGCCGCGAGGTCCTGCTGCAACGGCTCCTCGTGTGCGGCGCCTCCTACGGGGAGCCCCTCACCGTGGCCGCCACCGGCGACGGCACCGCCCTCGGCACCAAGTGGAAGCTGTCCTGGACGCCTTCCGTCCCGGCCCGCCTCGATCTCGCCGGGGTCCGCGGCGTCACCGCCGCCCAGGCGGCCGCCGGAACCCTGCGCGACACCGCCCGCCGGGCCACCGCCGACGGCGGGCCGACCCCGGCGCAGATCCTCGCCGGGCTGGCCGCCGCCGCGCGCTGCGATCTGCCCGAGCTGGTCGACGTACGCCTCCACGAGGCGGCCACCACCCTGCCGCAGACGGCGACCCTGCCCGAACTCCTCGACGCCCTCGACCTCCTGGAGGCCCTGCACCGCGGTCACCTCCCCGGCACCTCGGACGGGTCCCGTGCCACCGCCGCCGACCTTACCGCGGACCTCCTCGAAGCGGCCGTACGGTCGCTGCCCGGCCTCGCCGGCAGCGACGACCCCGCCGACGCGGCCGCCCTCGTGGCCCTCGCCGACCGCGCAGCCGCCCGCCACCTCGGCCTGCGCACCGACGACGCCCTCGCCGAGCTCGCCGCATCCGCTTCCCCGCTGATGCAGGGCGCCGCTCTGGCCGTACGGGTCCTCCTGGACCTCGACCCGGCCGCCGGGCTCGGCGACCGCGCCGCCGGCTGGATCGACGCCGCGGGCAGCCCCGACAGCCGGCGCGCCCTGACCCGCAGGCTCGCCGGACTCCTCACCGCCGCGGGCCCGTTGCTGCAGTCCTCACCCGCCGCCCTGACCCCGCTCCTCGCCCGCGTCGAACGCCTCGCCGACCAGGACTTCCTGGACCGCCTGCCGGCTCTGCGCGGCGGCTTCGACGCCCTCTCGCCCGCCGCCCGCGACCGGCTGCTGGACACCGTGACCGAACGGCTCGGCGACCGGATCGACCTCGCGCTCGACGCGTCCCCCGCCCTGCTCGCCCTCTGGGCCGCCGCCGACGCCGCCGGGCTCGCCGCGCTCAAGGCCCTCCCGCTGCCCGCGGCGGAGGTACCCGCCCCGCGTCCGGACGTTCCCGACGCCCCGCCTGCCGGGACCCCCGAGGCCGAGGAACACCGGCTCGCCCCCGCCGACCGCTGGCGGCTGCTGCTCGGCCGCGAGCGCGACCGCCTCCCCGCCGGCGCCCGCCGCTACGCCCACGCACTGGACGAGCTGTACGGCGCCGGGCACGGCGAAGGCGCGTCCGACCTCGACTCCGGCCAAGGGGGCCAGGGAGGCGGCCAGGAGGCCTCCTTCCCCACCGCCCGAGAGTGGTCGCAGGAGCTGGAGGCGCTGTTCGGCGCGGACGTACGGGAGGAAGTGCTCGCCGGCGCCGCCGAAGCGGGCCGCACCGACGTGCTCGCCCAGCTCGACCCGGCGGCCGTACGGCCCTCCGTGGAACTGCTGAGCTCCGTACTGTCCCTGGCCGGCGGGCTCCCGGAGGCCCAGCTCGCCCGCCTGCGCCCCCTGGTCAGGAGGCTGGTCGACGAGCTCGCCAAGGAGCTGGCCACCCGTCTGCGCCCGGCCCTCTCCGGCCTCGCCACCCCGCGCCCCACCCGCCGCCCCGGCGGCAAACTCGACCTGGCCCGGACCCTGCGCGCCAACCTCGCGCACACCCGGCGACGGGCCGACGGCACGGTCGTCGTCGTACCGGAGCGTCCCGTCTTCAGCACCCGGGCGAACCGCGAGGCCGACTGGCGGCTGATCCTCGTCGTCGACGTCTCCGGCTCGATGGAGGCCTCCGTCATCTGGTCGGCCCTGACCGCGGCCGTGCTGGGCGGCGTACCGACCCTGTCCACCCACTTCCTCGCCTTCTCCACCCAGGTCGTGGACTTCACCGACCGGGTCGACGACCCGCTCTCGCTGCTGCTGGAGGTCCGCGTCGGCGGCGGTACGCACATCGCCGCCGGTCTCGCGCACGCCCGCACCCTGATCACCGTCCCCAGCCGCACCCTCGTCGTCGTGGTCAGCGACTTCGAGGAGGGCGCCCCGATCGGTGGGCTCCTCGGGGAGGTCCGCGCGCTGGCCGCCTCCGGAGCCCACCTGATGGGCTGCGCCGCGCTCGACGACGCGGGAACGCCCCGGTACTCGGTCCCGGTCGCGCGGCAACTCGTCGCGGCCGGCATGCCCGTGGCCGCCCTCAGCCCCCTCGCCCTCGCCCGCTGGGTGGGCGACCGCCTCCGTGGAGAGTCCCGTTGAGCACCGAGAGCACCGAGAGCACCGAGAGCACCGAGAGCACGCAGAGCTCCGAACTGCCGCCCGTCGCACCCGAGGTGCTCGCCGAAGCGGTCGAGAACCTCACCGCCCGCCTGCGCAAGAAGCTGGACGCCGCCATCGAGAGCTGCGCGGCGGGCGCCGCCCGAGAGGCGGACGGCAGCGTGACCATCCGCTTCGGCGAGGACGCCCTCGTCACCCTGCGCCCCGGCCCGGCGGGCACCGTCACCGAGGCCGGACAGGCCACGTGCAGCTGCCTGTTGGCGCCCCGCTGCCTGCACCGGGCCGCCGCCCTGGGCGCGGCCCCGCTCGCGGACGCGGCCCCGCCGCCGGCGCCCGCGGAACAGCCCGAGCCGGAAGCCCCGACGCAGTCCGAGCCCGCCGGGACCGCCGGGACCGCCGAGCCCGCCGAGTCCTCCGGCCCGGCGCCGGCCCTCACCGAGGCCCAGCTCGGCGCTGCGGCCGCGCTCTGGCACGCCGGCGCCGAAGCCCTCGCCGCCGGGGTCACCGCCGGCGGAGCCGTGGTCCAGGCCGAGCTGCTGCGCGCCGCCCACACCGCCCGCCTCGCCGGGCTGCCGCGCGCCGAGGCCGCCGCCCTGCGGGTCGTACGCGGCCTGCGCGCCGCCCGGGAACGCCGGGCCACCCAGCGGCTCGGCGCCCTCACCGGCGCCTTCCGCGAACTCCTGCACACCGCCGGCATGCTGGCCTCCGGAGCGGCCGACCCCGCGCTGACCGGCACCGCCCGCCGCGCCTACGCGCCCGGCGGCAGCCTCCACGTGCACGGCCTGTGCCGGGAACCGGTGCTCTCCGCCACCGGATACGGCGGAGTCGTCACCCACCTGCTGGCCGCCGACGGCGCCCGCTACTCGGTGTCCGACGTCCGCCCCGGCGGCCTGGCCCGCGCCCGCGGCGCCGGATCCGCCTCCGTCGCCCTCGGCGGCGCCACCCTCGACCACGCCGGACTCGCCCGCGGCGGCCTGCGCATCGTCGGCGCGACGGTCTCCGCCGAGGGTCGGCTCGGCGCCGGACGCGGGGTCAGGGCGACCCCGCTGCGCGGCACGCTCTGGACCGAGCAGCCCGCCGCGCCGCTCTTCGCCCGCCCGGCCGCCGAGGCCGTCGCCGAGCTGCCGGCCGATCCGGAGGGAGCCGAGTCCGCGCTGCTCGGCTGCGACGTCACCGTCGTGGGCGCGGCCGGCGAACACCTCCTCGTCCGCGAGGCACGCCCGGGCGCCCCGCTGCTGCGGCTGCTGCCGGCGCACCCGCACCCCGAGCTGCCGCACACGACGAACCTGCGCCGGATCGCCGCGTACCCGGGACTTCAGCTGCGCGTCCTCGGCCGCCCCGACCTGGACCGCGCCGCCACGCTGCGCCCCCTCGCCGTCGGCCCGGTGCCCGGCGCGCCGTACACGCTGCGGCTGCCCGAGGAATGGCTGGGCCGCGCCGACCTCGGCTACGACCGCCTCCAGGGCATCCACTTCCCGCCCCACGCCGACGCCCCCGGGACGGTCCCGACGGCCGAGGGGCTGGGCCCGGACCCGCTGGCCGACTCGCCGCTGTGGCGGGTACGCCGCCTTCTGGAGACCGGGGTCGCGGGCGGTCGCCGCGCCGTCGCCGAAGCGGCCCGCGGTACGGCGCCCCTGGCGTCGTTCGGCCCGCTGCGCCGGGCCGGGCTCACCGCGGCGGCGGAGCTGTCGGCCGCCCTCGCCGCCGAGGCCGACCGCCGCCCCCGCAACGCCTTCGGCCGCCTCACCGACCCCTCGCCCGACGGCTACGCCTGGGCCTGGCTGGCCTCGGCCACCCACCTCGCGGCGGCGGAACGCTCCCTGGTCGCCGCGTCCTGGGCCACTATGCCGAACGGAGCCACGCCCACAGAGCGGTGAAGTCCGCCGCGCCCAGCCCACGGCCGGGATCCACCCGGTGCAGGAGCGCCCGGCCGGGGTGCCGGGCGGCCACCCAGTCCCGGTCGGCGCCGGTGATCTCGTCGTCGACCCAGACGAAGGGCCGTCCGGCCGCGTGCGCGACGAGGGCGGGGGTCTTCCAGTGGACCCCGCCCCGCCCGTCGGCGTCCGACGGCTCCGGCCAGGCCACCAGCGGCAGCTCCGGGAGGCCGAGCCGGGGCGCGACGCACTCGTTGGCCTCCGCCCCCCACGTCGTGGCCCACACGAGCGCGCACGGCAGCGCCGCCAGCCGCGGCCCGAGCACGGGATCGATCCGGGCGAGCAGCGGATCGGCATCGTCCCCGGCCGGGTACGGACCCGCGCCGAAGGGGATGAGAGGTCCGTCGACATCGAGGTAGAGGAGGGGACGGACGAGGGAACCGGTCATGATCCCACCGTAGTACCGTCGTGCCGGTGGCGGAGAACGCGGGCGTGATAGAGCGGATTTGGCGGTACCCGATCAAGTCGACCGGCGGCGAACGACTGCGCGGCGTACGGGTCGACGAGCGCGGCCTGGCGGGCGACCGGCTGTACGCGGTGCGGGACGCCGAGGGGAAGTTCGGCTCGGGCAAGAACACCCGGCGCTTCCGACGGATGGACGGGCTGCTCCACCTGAGCTCCCGCTACGCGCCCGGCGACCAGGAACCGGGCCTGCCGGAACTGATCGACCCGCACGGACGCGTCGTGGCCGACCCCACGGCCTACCTCCGCACCTACCTCGGCCGCGCCGACGTCGAGCTGACCCGCGAGGACGAGGTCTCGCACTTCGACCAACTGCCGCTCAGCGTCCTGACGACGGCCACCCTCGACTGGATCCGCGCCGAGGTGCCGGAGGTACCGGTCGACGAACGCCGGTTCCGGCCGAACCTCCTGCTGCGTACCCCGCCCGGCACCGCGCCGTTCGTCGAGGACGAGTGGATCGGCCGCAAGGCCCGGGTGGGCGACGCCCTCCACATCGAGTTCCTGCGCTCCAGCGAGCGGTGTGTGATGACCAACCAGGCGCAGCAGGACCTTCCGCACGCGCCGCTGATCCTGAAGATGATCGCCAGGGCGCACGACAACCGCCTCGACATGCTCGCCCGCGTCATCAGCCCGGGAACGGCCCGGGTCGGGGAGTCCGTCGTCCTCGCGTAGCGGCCGCGATCAGGTGAGCGCGGGGCGGAACCGGGACTGCCCGGATCACCTCTTGATGGCCAAAGGGGGATGGTGGATGGTCATGACAATCGCAGCGAGGTCCGTGACGGGACGCATGGTGGTGGCGGGGCTCCTGTGCGCCGTTCTGGCGGGGTGCGGGACCACCCGGGCGGGGCAGGCCGCGCCGCCCGCCGGCGTCCCCACGCTCGCGCCGACCGAGTGCGGTCTCGACGTGCCGACGGAGGAGGGCAAGGGCGGCGACGCCGGCCCCCCGACGGACCAGCAGACCGGCGGCTATGCGGGCCCGCCCACGGATGAGGACACGGGTGCTCCTGCCGGTCCGCCGACGGATGAGGACACGGGTGCTCCTGCCGGTCCGCCGACGGATGAGGACACAGGTGCTCCTGCCGGTCCGCCCACCGACGAGGACACGGGCGCACCCGCCGGTCCTCCCACCGACGAGGACACCGGCGCACCCGCCGGTCCGCCCACCGACCAGGAGACCGGCGGATACGTGGGCCCGCCCACCGACGGTGAGATGGGCAACGGCGGCGGCCCCTGCGGCCCGGCCGACTGGTTCGACATGACCCGGGACTTCAACGCCTACTACGACAAGCGCCGCACCGACCAGGACAGCGACATCCACCTCAGGGAGACCCGCGTCCGCAAGGTCCGCGCGGAAGGCGAGGCGCGCATCACCTTCACCACCAGGCAGGTGGGCAAGGGCGCCGCCGAGGACGCCCGCCGGATCGCCGACGTCTTCACCGCATGGCGCCGCCAGGTCTACGGCGACACCGGCACCCTCACCCTCCGCGCCCACGACTACGACGTCATCACCCAGAAGTGGTGACCCCGGGCCACTGCGCGTCCCAGAACGCGCAGTGGTGTTCGGCCCGCGCGTCCACCGTACGGATCCCGCCCGCGCCCGGCGCCAGCGACAACACGGCCGCCGCCGACCCGTGGCGCGGCCACTCCGGGGCACCCGGCGCCGTCGGAACACCCGTGCGGGCGAATCCGGTCCAGTAGCCGGTCATCCGGTCCGCGAGCTGCCGCTGCGGGTCACTCAGCGGAGCCATCGTGAACAGGTAGGGCAGTTCGAAACCGTGAGCCGCGCCGAACGGCAGCCCCGGCACCTCCGGCAGGCCGGTGAAGTTGGGCGCGCCGCGATCGCTGAACCGGTACTCGTACGTCGGCACGTGCCGGGCCAGCGCCGCGCCGTCCCGCAACGCCGGGCAGATGAACGACGCGTCCGTCAGCAGGGTCGCCCACGCCACCGCCGGGGTCGGGTGGGCCGACACCGGATACCGGGCCTCCACGGCGCGGGCGGCCGAGGCGCCGAACGACTGCGCCAGCCGGGCCCGGTACGCGGCTTCGTCGCCGATCGGATACGCGGCCAGGGTCTGCGCGAGGAAGAGGCGCATCTCGTCCTGCGTGGCGCCCTGCATCACCGGCACCCGGTGGAACCGCCCGGCCTCCAGCGCCCGCCGGGGCTCCAGCGGCAGTGTGCTGTTGCCGTAGGAGACCAGGGAGAAGCGCTGCATCAGCTCGGCGGTCGCGAGGGCGCCGGTGTCCAGGCGGCGCAGGCAGTCCAGTACGCCGGCGGGCCGGCCGCAGCCGAGCCGGGCCGCCGCCCGGGCGCCCTCCTCGACCGTGCGCCGCTCGGGCACGAAGGGCTCGTACCTGCCGAGGCCCGGCAGCACCGCCCGGGGAGGCATCGTGGTCGAGCACGACCCGCTCTGCACGATCGCCCTGTGGAAGAGGCCCGCGGAGGCGGGGGAGGTGAGGTGGGCGCAGACGCTGAGCGCGCCCGCCGATTCCCCGAAGACGGTGACGTCGCGCGGGTCCGCGCCGAAGCGTTCCGCGTTCGCCCGCACCCAGCGCAGCGCCGCCCGCTGGTCCGCAAGGGCGAAGTCGGGGGCCCCGCCGAGCTCCGGATGGGCGAAGAGGCCGAAGACGCCCAGCCGGTAGTTGACGGTCACCACCACGGCTCCGCCCCGCTCGGCAAGCCGCTCGGGCCGGTAGGTGTCGCCCGTGCCGCTGAAGAAGCCGCCGCCGTGGAACCAGACCATGACGGGCCGGAGCCGGCCTCCGGCCTCGGGGCCGCCCGCCGGAGCGGTGACGTTGAGGTACAGGCAGTCCTCGGAGCCGATCGGCCCGCCCGGCTCGAGCACGGGCAACTGCACACAGCGCGCCCCGGGCGCCCCGGCATCGCGTACGCCCTCCCAGCGCGGAGCCGGCTCGGGCAGCCGCCAGCGTCGGGCGCCGGTCGGCGGAGCCGCGAAGGGGATGCCCTCGAAGGTGTCGTACGCGCCGTGCGCCCGGCCGCGTACGTCCCCCCTGTCGGTGCTCACGACGGGGTCCGGGGCGACGGCGGGGCGCTCCGGCGGGGCCGCGGCGCCCAGGAGGAGCAACACGACGGGCAGCAGCAGCGCGCACCGGCGGTGGGCCTGGCGAATGTGGGGCACGCCGACGACCTTTCCCCGTGCGACCCGGGTGGGCCGGCGGGCCGGCGCGGAGACCCCCGTTTGCCCGCCCCGAATGGCGCAGTGAGCAGAACTGGCACTCAATGTAACAAAGCGTGCGCTTCCCATGACGCACGATGACCGGCGCGCGATGTGTAGACCCGCGTGTCGGCGAACGGAGCTTTCCATGAATGACCCCATCACCCTCGCGACGACGCCCCACGAAGACCGCCGCGGGACCCCCGACCCCACCGCACCGGATACACCGGACGTGCCGGACGCGCCGGACGCGCCGAACACACAGCGCATGCGGACCCTGCTGGACACGGCGGCCACCTGCCGTCCCCTCGAGGAGGTCACCGCCCTGGTGAGCCTCCTCAAGGAGGGCGGCCGGCTGCCCGACGCCGGACACGACGCACTGCGCACGGCCGCCGTGACCCGGCCCGTGCAGGACGTGGAACGGATGGTCGCCCTCCTGGGCGCGTCACCGCACGAGGGGGGCGAAGCGGACATCACGCTGCGCGCCGCCGCCGTCGGACGGTCCATCGAGGACGTGGCCCTGCTGGTCACCATCCTCGGGAAGGACGAGGCCGGCGCGGCGGACCGGCAGCGCCGGGCCGGTCCCACCGAGCAGGACGACGAGGAGCTCCACCACGAGCCCGAAGACGAGCCCTACGACGAGCGGTTCGAGGAGCCGTACGAGCTGCCGTACACGGAGCTGTACGACGCGCCGTACCAGGAGAGGCACCAGGAGCGGCAGCACGAGAGGCACCCGGAGCGGCACGGGCAGCGGCAGCACGACCCGCGCCGGCGCGCCGCCCCCGTCGCCGAACCGGCCGGCTCCCCGGCCCTGCGGCACGTACTGCGCTGGCCCGTGGCCCTCGCCCTGCTGGTCTGCGGCGCACTGCACCTGCCGAACGACCTGACGGCCCTGCCGTCCGCGGCCCCCGCCGACTTCCTGCCCCTCCTCGTCGCGCTGCTCTGCCTGGGCGTCGGCGCGCTCGTGGCGCTCCGGGACACCCCCGGTGTGTGGCGGGCCGGCGCGGTCACGGGCACCGGAGTGGTGGCCCTGCACGTCCTCGGCGGATCGGCGGGCTTCGACCCGCTGGCCGGCGCCGTGGGCTCCACCCTGGCCTGGGCGGGCGTCACCGTCGTGCTGTGCGCGGCGGCCGGCGCGGTCCTCGCCGGACTGGCCCTGAGGAACCGTCCGGAGCACTCGGCCTGACCCGCGGCCCCTCCGCCCGACCGGCACCCCGCGCCCCGTGCGCGGGGTGCCGTGTCATGCGCGCCGTGTCATGCGAGCAGGTTCACCGCCCCGGTGAACACGCGCGGGAGCCGGGCGGCCAGCGGGACGATCCGCGGGGCGAGCCGCCGCTGGTGACGGGCCCAGAGCAGGGAGGTCGTGAGGGTGCGGTAGCCGCGCGACAGGTCCCGCCAGGCCTGCTCGTACGCCGCCGGCCGGCCCTCCCGCACGCAGCGCACCAGCTCGCCCGCCGCCGTCACGGCGAGGGTGAGGCCCTCGCCGGTCAGCGCGTCCACGTACCCCGCCGCGTCCCCCACGAACAGCACCCGCCCGGCCACCCGTACGCGGGCCCCCTGCCGCAGCGGACCGGCCCCGCGCACCGGCGTACGGTCGGCGCCCGCGCCCAGGCGCTCCGCCAGCAGCGGGAAGCGGGCGAGCTGTACGTCGAAGGGGGCCTGTTCGGTGGTCAGTACGGCCACGCCGACCCGGTCGGGCGCCAGCGGGGTGACGTAGGCCTCGCACCGCGCCGACCAGTGCACCTCGACGAGGTCGCTCCACGGCGCCACGGAGTAGTGGCGGCGCAGTCCGTAGCGGGCCGGCCGGCGGGGAGCGGGCGGCGCCGAGAGCCCGAGCCCGCGCCGGACCGGGGAGTGCAGGCCGTCGGCAGCAACGAGGTAGCGGGCGGTCAGGCCCGCGGCGCTGACGTGGTGCGCGTCCTGGCGCACCTGGTCGACGCGCCGGCGGAGCACCCGTACGCCGAGCTGCGCGGCGCGTTCGGCCAGTGCGGCCTGCAGCACCGTCCGTCGGGCGCCGAGGCCCGGGCCGGACCGGAAGCGGCCCTCCGCCTGCCGGCCGCTGACGGCGTCCACGTACCGGATGCCGTGGAACGGCTGCCCGGCCACGGGGACGCCCAGCTCCAGCAGCCGGCGTACGCCGCCCGGCATCAGCCCTTCCCCGCAGGCCTTGTCGATGGGCGTGGGCCTCGGCTCCACGACCACCACCTCCAGACCGGCGAGAGCGCCGTGGATGGCGGTGGCCAGCCCGGCCGGACCGCCGCCCGCGATCAGCAGGTCGATCACCGCCTGGCGCCCGCGGAGTGCACGGAGGCGGGCGCGCGCAGCCGGCCGCCGTCCGTCAGGGCGGCGTCCTCACAGCCGATCCGGACGCGCAGCAGGATCAGGTTGAGCACGGTGAAGCCGAGCGCGGTCAGCCAGGCCGAGTGCACGAGCGGGAGCGCGATCCCCTCGGCGACCACCGCCACGTAGTTGGGATGGCGCAGCAGCCGGTACGGTCCCGCCTCCACCAGCGGCAGACCGGGGACGACGAGCACCCGGGTGTTCCAGCGCCGCCCGAGGGTGGCGATGCACCACCAGCGCAAGCCCTGGGCGGCCACGACGACGGCGAGGGCCGACCAGCCGAGCAGCGGGACGAACGGCCGGCCGGCGGCCAGGGGTTCCACCACGCAGCCCACCAGCAGCGCGGTGTGCAGGGCGACCATGGCCGGGTAGTGGCCGCGGCCGTACTCGCGTCCGCCCCGGGCCAGGCTCCAGGCGGTGTGGCGGCGGGCCGTGATCAGCTCGGCGAGGCGCTCGGCGACGACGAGTCCGATGAGCAGCAGGTAGAGGCCGAGGGAGGAGGGAAGGGAGGTCAAGGAGCTCATGAGGTCACCGGGTCCATCGCGTTCGTCGGGTCACCAGCGGAGGAGGACGAGTTCGGAGGCGAAGCCCGGACCGAAGCCGAGCATCAGGCCGACCGATCCGGGCCGCGGCCCCGCGCTCTGGACGCCGTCCAGGATGTGCAGGACCGAGGCGGAGGAGAGGTTGCCCACGGCCGCGAGCGAACGCCGGCTCGCGGCGAAGGCCCGCTCCGGCAGTGCGAGCGCGTCGGAGAGCGCGTCGAGGATCTTCGGGCCGCCGGGATGGCAGATCCACGCGTCGACGTCCGCGGGCTTGAGGTCGTGGGCGGCGAGGAAGGTCTCGACCTCCTCGGCCACGTGCAGCCTGACCAGGTCGGGGAGCTCACGGCCGAGCACCATGCGCATCCCCCAGTGGCCGATGTCCCAGCCGAGCAGGTGCTCGGTGCCCGGATAGAGCCGGCTGCGGGCCGCCACCACCTCGGGCCCGGCGCCGGTGGCATGGAGGGGATGGTCGCGGCCGACCGCCAGCAGGGCGCCCGCGCCGTCCCCGAAGAGGGCCCCGGCCACCAGGTTCGCCATCGAGGTGTCCGTGGACTGGAGGGTGAGCGAACACAGCTCGGTCGACAGCAGCAGGGCCGCATGGCCCGAGCGGCCCGTCAGGTGGTCGTGGAGATGTCCGACCCCGGCGGCGCCGGCCGCGCAGCCGAGGCCGAAGAGCGGCACCCGCCGCACGTCGGGCCGTAGCCCGGCGCGGGTGGCGAGCCGGGCCTCCAGCGAGGGCGTCGCGAGCCCGGTCACCGTGGTCGACATGATCAGGTCGAGCTCTCCCGGCGCCAGGCCGGCGTCGTGAAGGGCGAGTTCGAGGGCGCGGGCGCCGAGTTCCAGGGCCGTCTCGACGAACAGGGCGTTCGTCGTGCCGAAGTCGTTCGCCGGACCGTACCGGTCCAGCGGGAGCGCGAGATGGCGGCGCTCCACGCGCACCGAGGCGTGGACCCGGCGCAGCAGGGCCGTATCGGAGCCGGACGGCATGAAGCGGGCGAGCGCCTCCGTGATCTCGGCTTGGGGATGGAGATGGGGAGGGAACACGCTGCGCACTGCCAGAACACGTGTCATTGATTCACCATAGGAAACAACTGACACATCGTTATGAATCAGGAGAACCGGGCGCGGCGCCGCATACCGTGTCGACGTGCCCGCGCGAACCCCGCAGACCCCCGAAACGACCGCCGCCCCCAAGACGACCGCCGCCCCCGAGACGACCGCCGACACGACCGCGCCCCCCGAGAGCAACGCGCCCACCAGCACCGACCCTCCGGCCGGGGCCGGAAGCACCGTGTCCGGCCTGCTCGCGGCATGCCACCCGCTGCCCGCGGCGGCCGTCACCCTCTTCAGCGCCGCCCTGACGGCCGCAGCGGGCCGCGGCCTGCCGGGGGCGGCCGTCACGGTGGGCGCGGTGGCCGCCGGACAGCTGTCGGTGGGCTGGTGCAACGACCGCGCAGACCTGCGGCGCGACCTGGCCACCGGCCGACGGGACAAACCCCTGGTCGCCGGTACGGTGTCGGCCGCCGCCGTGACCCGGGCGGCGGCCCTGGCCCTGCTGCTCTGCGTCCCGCTGTCGCTGGCCGCCGGGCTCCTCGCCGGCGCCGTTCACCTCGTCGGCGTCGCGGCCGCCTGGGCGTACAACCTCCGGCTGAAGGGCACGGCCGCCTCCTGGGCCCCGTACGCCCTGGCCTTCGGCCTGCTGCCCGCCTTCGTCACCCTCGGGCTGCCCGGCGCGCCCTGGCCGCCGCCGTGGCTCACGGCCGCAGCGGCCCTGCTCGGCGCGGGCGCGCACTTCGCCAACGTACTGCCCGACATCGAGGACGACCTGGCCACCGGCGTGGTGGGACTGCCCCAGCGGCTCGGCGTACGGCGCTCGGCGGCGCTGGCCGCCCTGCTCGTCCTCGGCTCGACCACGGCCCTGGTCGCGGGACCGCCGGGGCGGGTGACGGCGTACGGCTGGGGGCTGCTGGCCGCGACGGCGGCGGCGCTGCTCCTCGCCGCCCGCCGGCCCACCGGAAGGCTGCCGTTCCTGACCACCATGGGGGTGGCCGCGGCCGACGTGGTCCTGCTGCTCGTCGAGCTCCGCCCCTCCTGAGCCGCCGTCCTTCCGGCGGGACCGCGCGCCAGGCGGCCGGTGTGACGGCGGGCCTCACGTGGCGCGTCGGGTGTCGGTCCAGGTCAGGAGCCGGTCCGCGGGCCAGGTGTTGATGATCCGCTCGGCCGGGACGCCGCATTCCACGGCCCGTTCGCAGCCGAGGATCTGCCAGTCCAGCTGGCCGGGGGCGTGCGCGTCCGTGTCGATCGCGAAGAAGGTGCCGGCCGCCACGGCCAGGCGCAGCAGCCGCCGGGGCGGGTCCAGGCGCTCGGGCCGGCTGTTGATCTCCACGGCCGTACCCGCCTCCGCACAGGCCGCGAAGACGGCCTCGGCGTCGAACTGCGACTCCGGCCGGGTGTGGCCGGTGACCAGCCGCCCCGTGCAGTGGCCCAGGACGTCCAGCAGCGGATTGCGCACGGCGGCCAGCAGCCGCCGGGTCATCGACGGGGCGTCCATCCGCAGTTTCGAGTGCACCGAGCCGACGACGAGGTCGAGCCGCTCCAGCAGCTCCGGCTCCTGGTCCAGCGCCCCGTCGTCGAGGATGTCGCACTCGATTCCGGTGAGGAGCCGGAAGGGCGCCCACGTGTCGTTGAGCTCGGCCACCACCCCCAGCTGCTCGCGCAGCCGCTCCGGGGAGAGCCCCCGGGCC
Source organism: Streptomyces sp. NPDC001513 (assembly GCF_042894695.1). Taxonomy (NCBI): domain Bacteria; kingdom Bacillati; phylum Actinomycetota; class Actinomycetes; order Kitasatosporales; family Streptomycetaceae; genus Streptomyces; species Streptomyces sp. NPDC001513. The sequence continues at coordinate 185,369 of NZ_JBIAVU010000018.1, read as the reverse complement.
ACGGTCAGCCGCGGCGAGTGGTCGGTCAGTACGGCCCAGTCGTGGCCCAGCGCGGCCGCCGCCCGGCCCATCGCCTCGATCGGACTGCCGCCGTCCGACCAGTCCGAGTGCACGTGGCAGTCCCCGCGGAGCGCTGTCCGCAGCGCGGTGGCGGCGGGCGTGGCCGGCGGTCCCTCGGGGAGCGCCGCGGCCTCGTCCTCCAGGCCCTGCAGATAGACGGGCACCGCCCCGTCGAGGGCTTCCCGTACGACCTGGGCCGTCTTGGGGCCGATGCCCTTGACGGTCTCCAGGGAGCCCGCCGCGACCCGCTCGGCCACCTCCCGCTCGCCCATCCGCGCGAGAGCCGCGGACGCCGTCCGGAAGGCCCGTACCCGGTAGGTGGGGGCCTGTGCGCGCTCCAGCAGGAAGGCGATCCGGTCCAGCGCCGCCACCGGTTCCATCGCGTACCTCCTGCCGTCCCGGACCCAGTGTCCGGCGCGGGAGGCCGCTACGCCTCTCCTGCCTCCCGCGGCACGGCCGCGTCGAGGGCGGTGGTGAGGCGGTTCAGGCGCGTCTGGAGGTCGAGGATCTCGGCGAGCTCGAAGCCGGTCGCGGCCGCGATCCGCCGGGGCACCTCCACCGCGCGCACGCGCAGCGCGGCGCCCTCCTCGGTCAGGTGGGCGTGGACGGAGCGCTCGTCCTCGGTGCTGCGCTCGCGGCGGACCAGCCCGGCCGTCTCCAGCCGCTTGAGCAGCGGGGACAGCGTGCCCGAGTCCAGCCGGAGGTGCTGCCCGATCTCCTTGACCGGCAGCTCGCCGTGCTCCCAGAGCACCAGCATCACCAGGTACTGCGGGTAGGTGAGCCCCAGGTCCTTGAGGACGACGCGGTAGAGGCCGCCGAAGGCGCGGCTCGCGGCGTTCAGCGCGAAGCAGATCTGGCCGTCCAGGCGCAGGAAGTCCTGGTCGGGGTGGGTCGCGGTCGGCTGCTCGGTCATGCCGGCCAGTGTACCCGGACCAGACTTGAACACATTGAATTGCGCACAACTGAATTGCGTGCTCTACTAATGGAGCGCGGCCGACCACCGGCCGCCGCCACGGTTCATTTCTGCGAGAGGAACTCTCATGGACGCGCTCTACACCGCTGTCGCCACCGCCAACGGCCGCGAGGGCCGCACCGTCAGCTCCGACGGCCAGATCGACCTCGCCCTCGCCATGCCCCCGGCGCTCGGCGGCAACGGGCAGGGCACCAACCCCGAGCAGCTCTTCGCGGCCGGCTACGCCGCCTGCTTCGCCAGCGCGCTCGGCCTCGTCGGCCGCCAGGCCAAGGCCGACACCAGCGAGGTCTCGGTCACCGCGGAGGTCTCCATCGGCAAGGACGGCGCCGGCTTCGGCCTGGGCGTCACCCTGCGCGTCGAGCTCCCCGAGTCCCTGGCCGGCGAGACCGGCGCCCTGCTGGTGAAGCAGGCGCACGAGGTCTGCCCGTACTCCCGCGCCACCCGCGGCAACATCGACGTCGACCTCGTGATCGAGTAAAGATGCCGCACACCCGGCGCGCGGCCACCATGGAGGGGCACCGATCCCCAGGGGGGCCGCACGCCGGGAGGCGCCAGTGGCGCGCACCTACGCAACAGACGTCCTGGTCGTCGGCGCCGGCCCGGTCGGACTGACCGCCGCGGCCGAACTCCGCAGGCGCGGAGTCTCCTGCCGGATCGTGGACCGGCTGCCCGCCCGGCTGCCGTTCGCCAAGGCCGTGGGCGTCCAGCCGCGCACCCTGGAGATCTGGGACCGGATGGGACTGGTCCGCGCGGCCCTGGAGGCTGCCGTCCCGATGCGCGGCCAGTACCTGTACGTCAACGGCATCGAACAACTGCGCATCGACCTCGCCCTGCCGCCCGAAGTGCCCTACGGGTTCGCGGCGCTGCCCCAGTACGAGACCGAGCGCATCCTCGACGAGTTCCTGGGCCGCTTCGGCACCGCCGTCGAACGCGGCACCGAGCTGGTGTCGTTCCGGCAGGACGCCCACGGCGTGACCTGCCGGCTCCACACCCCGTCCGGCGCCGAGGAAGAGGTGCGCACCCTTTTCCTGGTGGGCTGCGACGGCGCGCACAGCATCGTCCGCAAGGGGCTCGGGCTCAGCTACGAGGGCGGAGCCTTCCCCGAGGAATACATGCTCGCCGACGTACGGGTGGACTGGGACCTGCCGAGCGGGTTCGGCGTACGCTCCCTGCACCGCGACGGTGACGGCGCCGTCGACGACCTGCTGGTGTGCATCCCGCTGCCCGGCCAGGGCCGGTACCGGATGTCGATGATGGTGCCGCCCGAACTCTCCACCGCGCGGCAGACCGAGGACGCGGACGCCTCCGACGGCATCACCCACGGCCTGCAGAGCAGCCGGGCCCCCGGACTGGCGGACATCCAGACCGTCCTGGACCGGCTGTCACCCGAGCCGACCACCGCTTCCGACATCCGCTGGGCCTCGGTGTTCCGCATCAGCCACCGGATCGTGGACCGGTACGGGGACGGCCGGGTCTTCGTCGCCGGGGACGCGGCCCACATCCACCCGCCGACCGGCGCCCAGGGCATGAACACCGGTATCCAGGACGCCTGGAACCTGGCCTGGAAACTCGCCCTCGCGGTCCGGGGCGCGGCCCACCCCGCCCTCCTCGCCAGCTACGACGCCGAGCGCCGGCCCGTCGGCGAGGAAGTCGTCGGCCGCACCGTGCGGCACGCCGCCCAGGGATTCGAGGCCCACCCGGACGACCCGGAGACCCTGATGCTGCGCGAGGCCCAACTCCTCGTCGGCTACCGGGGAAGCCCGGTCGTGGACCCGCCCGGTGCGGGCCGGGGGCCCCGGCCGGGCGACCGGGCGCCGGACTGCGGCGGGCTCACCGGGCACATCGCCGCCTACCCGCTGAGGCTGTACGACCTCCTGCGGGAGCGCGAGCACCTCCTCCTGCTGTACGGGACCGGGCCCGGCCTCGACGAACTCCTCCGGACGGCACGGGAGTCCTCCGGGGGCCGGGTGGAGGTTTGCGTGGTGCTCCCGGCCGACGCCCCGCCCGACGGCCAGGCCGGTGCGACCCCGCTGCCGGCGTACCGGGACACCCGCGGCGAATTCGCCCGCCTCTACGCGGTCGACCAGCCGACGGCCTTTGTGATCCGCCCGGACGGCTACCTCGGCGCCCGCCTCACCCCGCCCGCCGCGCAGCCACTGGCCGCCCACCTCGGGGCCGTCTTCGCCACGAACGACGAGGCCTGACGGCGAAGTCTGCGGGTACCAGCCGTCAGGCCCGGCCGTCGGCGCGGGCCGCCTCACGGCGCCCGCGCTTGCCCAGCGGAGCCTGCGACAGGTCCTGGGCCTGCGACTTCAGCTGCTTGAAGCCGTAACCGCGCTCGGTCAGCCAGCTCTCCGCCGCCAGCTCCGCACGGGCCGTCGCGTCGAGGATGTCCTCCTCGGCCTCGCCCGATTCCAGGAAGCGGAAGGTGAAGAAGGGCCGGGCCGCGAGGTCGTACGTCAGGTGCCCCTCGGCGGTGAACTCCGCGCGCAGCATGTCGTGCTGGGGCGCGGCCGCGAGCAGCTCGGCCCGCTGGCCGTCGGTCAGACCGTCGAACGCACCGCGGACGGTGATACGGAAGGTACGGGTACTCATCCCGGCAGAGTAGATCGGCCGCTGCGCCCCATGCACCCGGATATCCGCCGGTCCGCCCCGTCCACCGCCCCCGGCCACCGCCGGGGCACCTGGCGGAAAGCCGCCCACGCCCTGAAAGCCACGTCGGACACCCGGTTTTGGATTGCCGGACGATCCTCAATACGATCCGGCGATGATCACAAGAAAACGGCTGGCGACCGGGGCGTGCGGCCTGCTCGCCGCCCTGGCCGTCGGGCTCTTCCCGGCGAGCGCCACCGCCGCCGACGGACCGACGGCGAAGGAACCCCCCAAGGTCGATCTCGTCCTGGACGTCAGCGGCTCCATGCGGGCGACCGACATCGACGGCCAGTCCCGGATGGCCGCGGCGAAGCAGGCCTTCAACGAGGTCATCGACGCCGTACCCGCCGAGGTGCAACTCGGCATACGGACCCTGGGCGCGACCTACCCCGGCGAGGACAGGGCGCTCGGCTGCAAGGACACCAAGCAGCTCTACCCGGTCGGGCCGCTCGACCGGACCGAGGCCAAGACGGCCGTGGCCACCCTCGCCCCCACCGGCTGGACCCCGATCGGACCGGCCCTCCAGGGCGCGGCCCAGGACCTCGAAGGCGGCAACGCCACCAAGCGGATCGTGCTCATCACCGACGGCGAGGACACCTGCGCCCCGCTCGACCCGTGCGAAGTGGCCCGCGAGATCGCCGCCAAGGGCATCCACCTGGTCATCGACACCCTCGGCCTGGTACCCGACGCGAAGACCCGGGCCCAGCTGACCTGTATCGCCGAGGCCACCGGCGGAACGTACACCTCGGTGCAGCACAAGGCGGAACTCTCCAGCAGAGTGCGCCAACTCGTCGACCGGGCCGCCGACCCGGTCGTCAACCCGGTGGCGACCGAGGGCGCCAAGCAGTGCGAGGGCGCCCCGCAGCTGAAGGCCGGCCTCTACAGCGACCGCGAGACCTTCGGCGAGCACCGCTGGTACCGGGTGGACGTCCTCCCCGGCCAGGAGCTGCGCGCCTCGGTGAGCATCGGCGCCGACCGCGCCGTCAACAAGGACTACGGAGTCCTGCTGCGCGCCACGACCGTCCACGGGCGGGAGATCGTGCGCGGCTCGGAGGCGGGCGACGGGCGCACCGACGCCCTCTCCACCGGACTGAGGTACCCGAAGGCCGAGATCGACGACGACGAGGACGGGGACGCGAAGCCGGCGGCGGAGACCGTCTGCCTCCAGGTCAGCAACTCCTTCTCCGCTCCCGCGTCCGTCAAGACCACCCCGGGCATGCCCGTCGAGCTGACCATCGACCTGGTGGACGGCCCCGACGGCGCCTCCGACGTGGCCGCCTTCGGCCTCGGCCGCGGCTGGTGGCTGCTGGCCGTGCTGGCGCTCACCGGACTGCTGGCCGGTCTGGTGTGGGGATGGATCTCGCGCTGGCGCATCTCCGTCTGGAGGACCAACTGATGCGTACCGTACGCACACTGACCGCCGCCCTCCTCGCCGGAGCCGCCGCCCTCGCGGTGGCGGGTACGGCCGTGGGCACGGCGGTCGCGGACACGCCGTCGGCGAGCCCCACCGCCACCCCGGGCAAGGGCAAGGCCGACTCCGCCCCGACCGAGGCGGGCACCGGCTTCCGTACCGCCGCGGCGTTCCGGCCGGGCCAGAAGGCCACGGCCGAAGCGTCCACCGGCGACTACCTCTACTGGGTGCTGCCGCTCGACGTGCAGCAGCGCGCCACCGTGAAGGCCGCGGTCACGCTGCCCGCGTCGGCGAGCCGGCACGGCGCCTCGACCTGGCAGCTCGACGTGTACGACGGGCTGCGCCGCCGGCAGGCGTGCACGTACGGCACGCAGAGCGCGGCCGCGGCGAAGGAAGCCGCGTCCGTCGAACTGTCCTGCACCCTGCGCACGGTCCGCGCCGGCGCCGAGCAGTGGGCCAACGACCCGCTGCCGGGCAGCTATTACGTCCGCCTGACGGTCGTGAACCTGCCGGAGGAGGACCTGGGCCTGCCGGTGCGCGCGGCCGTCGAGGCCGACGTGAAGGAGACCGGCGGCGTCCACGCGGTGGACGGCGCCCTCTCCACGCCCCTGGTCGCCGGCACCGTGACCGCGTCCCTGCGCGAGCCGGAGGACGGCTGGTCCGGCGGCTGGTGGTCGGACCGCTGGATCTGGACCGCGATGGGCGGGGTGCTCGCAGCCGCCGCGGGCATGTTCGGGTACTCCCTGACGCGCGGCTCGGGCCGGCCCTCGCGGGTGCCGAACGGCGCCTGACGGAGCGGGCAGGCCTGAACGGTCCTGTACGACAAGGAGGTGGGGGGGGGGCGGGGGGGGCCCCCCCCGGCGGGGGGGGGCCGGGGGGGGGGGGCGGGGGGGGGGGGGGGGGGGCGGGGGCGGGGGCCGGCGCGCCCGGGCCCCCCCCCCCCCCCCCCCCCCCCCCCCCCCCC
>NZ_JBIAVU010000018.1:0-179299 GCF_042894695.1 Streptomyces sp. NPDC001513 | reverse complement strand
CGCCGGGCGGGGGGGGGGGGGCCGCCCCGCGGGGGGCCCCCCGGGCGCGGGCGGGCGGGGGCCGGCGGGAAGGGACGTGACGAACAGGGGGGGCGCGCCCCGGGGGCCGCCACCTCCTTTGCCTGTACGGGCCGTTCTAGCGCATGCGGGTCATGCGGGTGCCGAACGAGGGCTCGGCCAGGTTCCCCTGGACCGCCACCGGCACGCTCTTGGCCCCCTCACCCTCGCCGATCGTCAGTACGGCGACCTCCGAACCGGCCTTCGCCGTGTGCGGCAGCGGCGAGGCACCGGGCACGAGCGACAGCTTCAGCTGCTGGCCCGGTACGCCGATCACGGTCAGGTCCTTGGTGGCCACGAGCGGCATACGGCCGCCGAGCCCGTCGTCCAGGTACCCCACCTGCTGGCCCTTGCGGATGACCGGGGCCGACGCCAGTGCCCCCCTCACCGCTTCGATGATCTTCTTGCTGTTGTCCTGCACGAGGATGAGGCTGTTCGCGGCGTTCAGGTCCGGGCCGTCCACGTGCTGGTCCATCAACGTGCCGAGGATCAACTGGTCCTTGTTGTCGACCGTCTTGTACGCCGCCCACATCAGGGCCCCGCCGGCGGGTGTGCTGGAACCGGTCTTGATGCCGCGGATGCTGCTGTTGAGCAGGTCGTTGTTGTTGTCGAGCGGCGTGGAAAGCCCCTTGATGGTGGCGTTCGGCAGCGTGACGATCGAGCGGAAGACCTCGTCCTTCATGACGGCCTCGGCGAGCTTGAGCTGGTCCGCGGCGGTGCTGACGGTGCCCGCGTCCAGACCGCTGGGGTCCGTGTACGTGGTGTTGGTCATCCCGAGTTCCTTGGCGGCGGCGTTCATCTTCGCGACGAAAGCGGCCTCGGAGTCGGTTCCGGTGTCCCAACGGGCCAGCAGCCGGGCCACGTTGTTGCCCGAGGGGATCATGAGCATCTTCAGCATGTCCTGCTGGCCGAACTTCTGGCCGGCGGTGAGCCCTACGATCCGGGACTCGTGCTCGGAGTTGCCGTCCGCGACCGTCTTCGCGTCGACCGTGATGTCGGGACCGGGGTCGCTCTTGCGCAGCGGGTGCCCCTTGAGGATCACGTACGCCGTCATCACCTTGGCGACGCTGGCCGTCGGGACGGGCTTCTGCTCGCCGAAGGTGCCGATGTCGCCGGAGCCGGCGACGCGAACGGCCCCCTGGCCCTTGGCGGGCCAGGGGATGGAGAACTGCCCGTCGACGGTGCGGGTGGTCTCGGCGGAGACCATCTGCGGGGCGGGCAGCGGGCGCAGCATTTGTGCGCCGACGTAGGCGCCGGCGAGGACGAGCAGGATCGGGGTCCACACCTTGACGCGGCGCACGGCGGTCCGGCGCGGGGTCTCCGGCGGGGGAGCGGTGTTGGTGAGCTCGGCCAGCAGATCCAGCGGGGGCAGCGGAGCGCTTGCCTCCGGCGGCTGGGGCCGCGGTCGCGGCTCCGCCTTCGGTTCCGGCGCGGCGGGCGGGGCGACGTCGAGCGGCTTGAGCGCCACGAACTTGCTCGTGCGCTCGGAGTCCGCCTCCGGCTCCGCCTCGGCCTCGCGTGCCCAGGAGGGCGTCCTGACAGGCCGGGGCTTGGGCACGACGAGAACCTGCGTCACATCGGCCCCGGCCGCAGGCCCCGCATCCTCCTCGCCGTACGGGCCGGCCGGAGCCTTGCCTTCAGGCTCGGCCCCCGCTTCGGCGCCGGCCTTGCCGTCGGCCGCGCGTGCCGTCTGACGGGCCGGCTGAGCTGCGGCCTCGGCCTCCGGCCCGGCCTTCGCCTCGGCCTGAGGACCGACCTTGCCCTCGGCCACGGGCTCGACGTCGGCCTTGGGTGCCGCCTGGTTCGCCGGCTCGGTCGCGGCTGCGTCGTCGGCCGTGGCCTCCGCTCCGGCGTTGGATTCGGGTGCCGGCCGGTTCGCGAGTTCAGGCGCGGCTGCGCCGCGGGCGTCGCCCTTCGGGCCGGCCGTAGCCTCGGCTTCGGGCTCGGACCTCGCTTCGCCTGCCGCCTGACGGGCCGGCTTCGCTGCGGCCTCGGCCCCCGGCCCGGCTTCGGCGTCGGCCACGGGCTCGACCGGAACGTCGGCTTCGGGTGCCGCCTCGGACGAGGACCCGGTTGCGACCTCGGCGGCAGCGTTGGCCTCCGGTTCGGCCGCCTCAGCCCCGTTGTCGCCCTCGGCCTGGGCCCCTGCCCCGGCCGGTGCCTCCGGCTCGGCCCCGGCTTCCGCGCCGGCCTGGCGCTCGGCCCCGGCCTCCGCCCCGGCCTTGGCCGCCCCGGCTTCGGCCTTCGCCCCGGCGTCGGCCTTGGTGTCAGCCGGGCGTTCCGGATCGGGCTCGGTCGGGGGCTGGGCCGTCGCCTCGGCTTCGGGTTGGGCCCGGGGGTCCGGGGTGTTGGTCCGCGTCGGCTCGTCGTCCCTGATGTCGGGGGCGACATCGGGCTCCGCTTCCGGGACGGCGGTCCCCTGCTCGATCTCCGGGTCGTCCGAGGAACCGCCCGCCACCGTTACCGCCTTCATCCCTGCCCCGCCTTGCTGTTCACACCGTTCCGATACCGTGCGGCGGGGCCCCGAGGAGCCCCGCCGAAGTGCTAGATGTGCACGGCGCCCCGTACGTTCCGCGCGCTCGATCCTGTGACAGTTCGGTCATATTCGATTGAGTACGGCTACTCATGACCGCGCCACCCCACCGGTCGACGATGGACCGCACCACCACAACCACCGCACCCGAACGGGGCCGTCCATGCTCAGCCGAATCGCCGCCGCCCTCGTCCCCGCCTTCGGGAGGCTGACCGTCACCGCCGACCCGGGCGCGCGGCCCGCCGCGCCCAGCATCCTCGTCGCCAACCACACCTCCCTCGCCGACCCGGCCGTCGTCGTCGCCGCGCTGCGCCGGTACGGGATCGAGCCGGTCATCCTGGCCACCGGCGGCCTGTGGCGCGTACCCATGCTCGGATCCGCGCTGCGACGCGAGGGCCACATCGCCGTCCACCGCGGCACCGCCCGCGCCGCGGACTCCCTGGACGCCGCCGCCGTCGCCCTCGCCTCGGGCCGCAGCGTGCTGCTCTACGGCGAAGGCGGTCTGCCGTCGCGCCGCGACGCGGGGGAGTCGGCCCCGGGCCCCTTCCGCAGCGGCCTGGCCCGGCTCGCCGCCGCGACGGGAGCCCCCGTCGTACCCGTCGGGCAGGCGGGATCCCGTCGCCTGTGCTCCGGCAGCAGTGCCAAGCAGCTCGCCGGAGTCGTCACCGCCCCGCTGCGCCGGCCCTGCCTGCACGTCCACATCGGCTCGCCGTTGCACCTCCCCGACCGGGTGCCGGAGGCAACGGACCGGGCCCGACGGGCCGTCACCGCCGCCTGGCGGACCGCCGCGCTCGCCGCCGGCGAAGCGTGCTCGGGAGCTTCGCCCCAGCGGTCCCAGCGGTCCTAGCGGGTCGTGTGCGCGAGGACGACACGGGCGGCGACCTCGCGGTCGGCATCCGTGTCGATGAAGGACACCACCACCGGGCTGCTGCCCGTCGGCCCGCCGGCGGTGGCCCGGAGCCGGTAGCGCTCGACGCGCACGGCCTCGCGGGCGAGCGGGCCGCCGCCCGTGTACAGGGACAGCGGCTTGGCGTCGTTGGCGATGCGGAAGCCGGTCGGACGCCACGTGCCCGAGGCCTGGTCGAGGCGTTCCAGCAGGAAGCCCGGCCCGCTGCCCTGCTGGTCGCCGGGTTCACCGACGAGGGACTCCATCTGGAAGGCGACCAGCAGGTGCCGGTACTCGGCGGAGTTCCCGTTCCGCACGGTGACGGTGAACTCCTGCGCGGCGCCGCCGCGTACGAGGGCGAGCCGGCCGCCCCGGGTGTCGACCGCGACGGTCGGCCGGGTCGGCGCCGGAGGCGGCGTCGCCCGGGTCGTGGCCGGGGCCGGCGGCACGGACGAGCCGGACGGGGAGGCCGAAACGGGCGCGGAGGCAGGGGCCGAGGAGGCCGCGGCCGCCGACTCCGAGGCGGACGCCGACACCCCGGCGGAGGCCGAGGCCGAGACCGAGGCCGCCGGGTCCGCGGCGTCCTTGTCCCCGCAGCCCGTGGAAACCGCCAGCAGAACGGCGGCCACGGCCGCGGCGGACAGGCCCCTGCGGGGGCCTCGGGATGCGGACATGAGATCGGTTCCCCCAGGGTCGGTCGGCTTCCGCAGGAACCTAGCAACCAGGTGAGCGGCCGACGAGCCCGATCGGGCCTCGGGGCGGCGACGGTTCGGTCACGGCCGCCCCAAGCCCCCCACCGGCCGTGCGCGGCCGTCTCGCGCGGCACCGGCCGACGTGTCGAAATGGGAAGGACGGCTCCGACGTCCCCTGCGAGAGGCTCCCGATCCCGGAGCCGTGAGTGGAAACAGAAGGAGTGGCACCCCATGAAGTACATGCTGATGGTCCTCGGGAGGCAGGCCGACTACGACGCCATGTACGGCAAGGCGAGCGAGGGCGGCCCGGCCTGGTCCGAGACGGAGCTGAAGGCGATGTACGACCACATGGGCGCCCTGAACGCCGAGCTCGTCGAGTCGGGCGAGTGGGTCGACGGGCAGGGACTCACCGAACCCCGACAGGCCCGCCTGGTGACCGTGGGCGCCGACGGCGCCCCCGTGATCTCCGACGGACCGTACGGAGAGGCCAAGGAGGTGCTGGCCGGCTACTGGATCGTCGACGTCCCCGACTTCGCCCGGGCCGCCGAGATCGCCGCCCGCGCCTACGCCTGCCCGGCGCCGGAGGGCGCGCCGACCTACCCGGTCGTCGTACGACCCGTCGACAGCGCTTCCGGAACCGAGATGTGACGACGGAATCCGCCCCCGCGAGCGAGGACCTGCTGCGCCGGCTGGCGCCGCAGGTCCTCGGCGCGCTCGTCCGCCGCTACGGGCACTTCGACGCCGCCGAGGACGCCGTACAGGAGGCCCTGCTCGCCGCCGCCCGGCAGTGGCCCGCGGAAGGCCGCCCCGACCATCCGCGCGGCTGGCTGATCCGCGTCGCCTCCCGCCGCCTCACGGACCAGCTGCGCAGCGAGGACGCGCGCCGGCGCCGGGAGGCGACGGCCGCCGCGCTCAGCCCGCGCGACGCGTTCGTGGAGCCGCCACCGGGAGAGAGCCGCACCCCCGCCGAGGACGACACCCTCGCCCTGCTCTTCCTCTGCTGCCACGCCGAACTGTCCCCCGAGGCCCGGATCGCCCTCACCCTGCGCGCCGTCGGCGGCCTCACCACCGCCGAGATCGCCCGCGCCTTCCTCGTTCCCGAGGCCACGATGGGGCAGCGGATCAGCCGGGCGAAACGGCGCATCAAGGCCTCGGGCGCACCGTTCGGCATCCCGCACGACGGCCGGGACCAGGACCAGGGCAAGGAGCCGGACCAAGACCCGCACGGGGCCGCTGACCGCGCAGAGCGGCTCGCCGACGTGCTCCAGGTGCTCTACCTGATCTTCAACGAGGGCTACACCGCCACCTCCGGCCGCGATCTGCGACGCGCCGACCTCGCCGCCGAGGCGATCCGCCTCACCCGCGCCGTCCACGTCCGGCTGCCGGCCGACGGCGAGGTGGCCGGCCTGCTCGCCCTGATGCTGCTCACCGACGCCCGCCGCGACGCCCGCACCGCGCCCGACGGCAGCCTCGTCCCGCTCGCCGAGCAGGACCGCACCCGCTGGGACCGCGCCGCCATCACCGAGGGGGTCGCCCTGGTCAGCGACGCCCTCACCCACACCCCGCTCGGCCCCTACCAGCTGCGCGCCGCGATCGCGGCCGTCCACGACGAGGCGGCGAGCGACGAGGACACCGACTGGGCGGAGATCCTCGCCCTGTACGAGGTGTTGATGCGCCTGGTCCCCGGCCCCGTGGAGCGCCTCGGCCACGCCGTCGCGGTGGCCATGGTGCACGGGCCCCGCCAGGCCCTCGTGCTGCTCGCCGCACTGGACCATGACGACCGCCTCGCGGGCCACCACCGCCTCGAGGCCGTACGGGCCCACCTGCTGGAGATGGCGGGCGACCGGGCGGCGGCGCGTGCCGCCTACGCGAAGGCCGCCGGACTCACCCTCAGCGTTCCGGAGCGCCGCTACCTCCAGCTCCGGGCCGCCCGGATCGCGGACTGAGGGGGCGTCCGCATGACGGACATGGTCCACGGCTGTCACACCCCGCGATTACTCTTGATCACGTGAGCCCCACCCGTGACGACCACCCCGCAGCCGAACGTTCCCTCGCCGAGATCAACGCCGACATCCGCTGCCTCTTCGCCCGCGCCGAGGGCCGCCTCTCCGACGCGGAGCGGATCCGGCACGCCACCCTGCTGCAGGAGTGGGCCGCGGCCATAAGGGCCTCGGTGGTTCCGGCCGCCTAGCGACCGTGGTGTCTTCCCTACGAGCATCCGCACGTACGAGAAGGTGGACCATGAGCGACCTGCGCAGTCTCCTGGAGACCCGTGTCGGTGACGGATCACTGCCCGGCGCCGTGGGCCTGGTGGCCCACGGCGAGGACGTGGAGGTCGCGGCCGTCGGCTCCCTCGACACGTCCGGCACCGCCCCGATGGCACGCGACTCCCTCTTCCGGATCGCCTCGGTCACCAAGCCGGTGACCGCCGCGGCGACCATGGTGCTGATCGAGGACGGCCTGCTCGGCCTCGACGTCCCCGTGGCGCGCTGGCTCCCGGAACTCGCGGCGCCGGTGGTCGTCCGTACCCCGTCCTCACCCGTCGACGACGTGGTTCCCGCCGACCGCCCGATCACCGTCGCCGACCTCCTCACCCTCCGCGCCGGCTACGGCTTCCCCGCCGACTTCTCGCTGCCCGCCGTGGCCCCGCTGTTCAGCGAGCTCAAGCAGGGGCCGCCGCAGTCCGGGCAGGTCGCGGCGCCGGACGAGTGGACGGCGATCCTGGCGGGCATCCCGCTCCTGCACCAGCCGGGGCGGGCCTGGCTCTACCACACCTGCTCGGACATCCTCGGGGTGCTCGTCGCCCGCGCGAGCGGACAGCCCTTCGAGGACTTCCTGGCCGAGCGCCTCTTCGAGCCGCTCGGCATGCGGGACACGGCCTTCGCCGTACCGCGGGTGCAGCGCCACCGGTTCACCTCCTGCTACCGCGCCGCGTCCGACGGCGGAGCCCTGGAGCGGGTCGACGGGCCCGACGGCCAGTGGAGCAGCCTCCCCGCGTTCCCGTCCGGCGGCGGCGGTCTGGTCTCCACCGCCGACGACCTGCTCGCCTTCGGCCGGATGCTGCTCGCGGAGGGCTCGTACGAGGGCGGGCGGCTGCTCTCGCCGGAGTCCGTACGGCAGATGACCACCGACCACCTCACCGCGCGCCAGCGCGAGGAGGCCACCCTGTTCCTGGAGGGCCAGGGCTGGGGATTCGGCGGCTCGGTCGACGTGGCCCGCATCGACCCGTGGAACGTTCCGGGCCGGTACGGCTGGATCGGCGGCACCGGCACCGCCGCGCACGTGGTCCCCGCCACCGGGACGGTCACCGTTCTGCTCACCCAGCGGGAAATGACGGCCCCGACGCCGCCCGAGGTGATGCGGGAGTTCTGGACCTATGCCGCCGCCCGGGCCGTCGGCTAAACCCGTACGCCGGTGGTGGTGGCCGCGTGTTCCCGCAGGCGGCGCTTGTCCGGCTTGCCCCGCGCGGTCAGCGGGATCGTCCGCTCCCAGAACACCGCGGTGGGCCGGTGGGCCGGGGCCAGTTCCTTCTCCACCAGGTCACAAGCCTCACGGGCCACCTCCGCGCCGGGCGGCCACCCCGTCGCCGGCACCAGGAAGGCGCACACCTCCTCGCCGGTGCGCTCGCTGTGCCGGCCCACCACCACGGCCTGCGCCACGGCCGGATGCCGGGTCAGCGCCGCCTCGACCGGCACGCAGTACACGTTGTCCCCGTCGACCATCACCACGTCCTCGACCCGGTCGTCGAGGTACAGGCAGCCGTCCGCGCCGAGGTGTCCGAGGTCCCCGGTCCGCAGCCACCCGTCCCGCAGCACCCCGTCCGTCAGCCCGGGCCGGCCCCAGTACCCGGCCATCATCGCCGCCGACCGCACCCACACCTCGCCCGTGCCGCCGGCCGACACCGCCGCGCCCCGCTCGTCCCGTACCTCGACCTCCACCCCCGCGACCGGCCGCCCGACCGACGCCAGCAGCCCGGGCCGCCCGGCCACCGCCGCCTCGTGGTCGGCGGGGGAGAGACGGCAGATCACCGCCGCCTCGTTCGTGCCGTAGCCCTGCTGCCACCGGACGCCCCAGCGGGTCACCGCCTCCCGCAGCCGCTCGGGGTGGACGGGCGAATCGCCGTACGAGACCGTCTCCAGCCCGGGCACACCACGGGCCGTCACCGGGTCGCCCAGCAGCCGGTACACCATCGAGGTCGTCAGGTACGTGGACACGGGAGCCAGCCGCAGGCAGGCGGCCGCGAACTCCCGGGTCCCGAAGGGGTCGAGGATCTCCACCCGCCCCCCGGCGCGCAACTGCTCCAGGCACCGGCCGCCCGAACGCTGCGCCAGCGAGGTCACCGACAGGTACACCGATTCCGCCCAGCCCCGCGCGTGGACGGCGTTCCGTGCGGCCATCGCACCGAAGGTGGACGCCACCCCCTTGGGCCGCCCCGTGGTCCCCCCGGTGTACGTCACCCGCGCCACGTCGTCCTCCCGCGCCGCCACGGACACCGCCGCGGCCTCGCGGCGGGCGGCCATCCGGAGCAGCTCGTCCAGGGCGAGCCGCGGCGCCCCCGTACCGGGTACGGCGACATCGTGCACCACCAGGTCCGGCCGGCAGTCCCGCAGGATGAAGTCCAGGCCGTACAGGGCCGGTCCGGTGAGCACCTGCGTCAGGCGCGCACCCAGCAGGTGCGCGGCGATCCGTACCAGCAGCACCTCCGGCCGGTTCGTGCCCGCCACGCACGCCAGCCCCGAACCGCGCCCGATCCCCGCCTCGGCGAGCACCCCGGCCAGCCGACGGGCGCCGTCCAGGACCTCCTGGGACTCCAGGACGAGCGGGCCGGCCCCGAGCGCGGGCCGCCCCGCGTTCCGCTCCAGCGCCCCGACCAGTTCCGTGACGTACCGTGCGGCCACCACGCGCCGACCCGCCTCTCCGCGCCCTGTTCCACAGCGCCCGCGACCCTCGGCATCATGAAGGGCATGACGACCGAATCCCGTGCTCGTTCATTCAGCGCCGCGGCCGCGCGCTACGCAGACCATCGCCCGACGTACCCGCCCGAGCTCTTCGACACGCTGGCGGAACTGGCCGGCTTTCCGCTGGCCGGGGCCCGGGTCGCCGATGTCGGGGCGGGTACGGGAATCGCCACCGCCCTGCTGGAGGCGCGCGGGGCCCGCGTGATCGGGGTGGAGCCGGGCGCGGGCATGGCCGCCGAGTTCCGGCGGCGCAACCCCCGGATCCCGCTCGTCCGCGCGGACGGCAACCGGCTGCCGCTGGCCTCCGGTTGCCTGGACCTGCTGACGTACGCACAGTCCTGGCACTGGACCGACCCGGCCCGCTCCGTCCCCGAGGCGCTGCGCGTGCTGCGGCCCGGCGGGGCGCTGGCGGTCTGGCACAACGACCCGGACGTCACCGTCGGCTGGATCGCGGATCAGCAGGCGCGCATCGAGGAACGGTTCGGCCCGGGCTGGTACATCAACGAGCGCGCCCGCTCACAGGAGGGGCTGCGCTTCACCGTCCGCCGCCTGACGTGGTCGCGCCGCGTCCCCGTCGACACCCATCTCGCCAAGCTGTCCACGCACTCCCTGTTCCTCGTCGGCGAGCCCGGCACGGACGCCTTCCTCGCCGAGGAACGCGCCCTCCTCCTGCGCGACTTCCCGGACGGCCGGGTGGCGGAGCAGTACGTCGTCGAGCTGAGCCTGGCCGTACGCGGCCCCGGAGCGTGGGAGCGGCTGATCGGGTGAAATGGCGGAACCTGTCGTCGCCCCGGGCGTTGATCAAGGCGCTCATCCATCACGCACTCGTGCGACATAAGGACCACTGATGCTGAAGAAGATTATGGCCACCGCCGCCGTCACCGCATCCATCGTCGGTGCGGGCGCCGCCCTGGCCGCCCCGGCCATGGCCATCGGCAACGACCAGGGGGTCACCACCGTCAACGGCAACGGTTCCCAGCAGGTCTACGGCAACCAGAAGACGCACGGCGACCTGAGCCCGCAGCTCGGCGTGATCCAGGGCACCCTGAACAAGCCCTGCATCGGCCTGCCGGCGAAGCTGAACCTCCAGAACGTCCTTGCCGCCGGACAGCTCGGCATCCAGGACGTCAACGTCCTGTCGAACCCGCAGAACCAGCAGTGCACCGAGAACTCCACCCAGGCCAAGGGCGACGAGCCGCTCTCGCACATCCTGGACAACATCCCGGTCCTGTCGGGCAACGTCTCGTCGGGCAGCTGACGCAGTCCCCTTGTACGAGCCGGGGCCTCCGACGCCTGCGCGAGTGCCCACGGGGCCCCGGCTTGTTCCACCCGGATCCGCGGATCCACCTCTCGACCGGCGCGCGCCGGCCCGACGGGCCGTCACCGTGGGCACCGGACACGACCTCGAAGAGCCTCCCGCCCGACCGGGCCGGAGGCTCTTCGGCGTGCGTCGGAAGGCCTGCGTCAGAACCGCTGCGTCGGAACCGCTGCGTCAGAACGGCTTCGTCGGGAGGTACTTGCCGTCCAGGGTGATGACGGCGCGCTCGCCGCCCTCCGGGTCGGCCACCTTCCTGACGTCCAGCCTGAAGTTGATCGCGCTGATGATTCCGTCGCCGAACTGCTCGTGGACCAGGGCCTTCAGCGTGGTCCCGTACACGTGCAGCATCTCGTGGAAGCGGTAGATCGTGGGATCGGTCGGGACACCGCCGGTCACCGGGCCGCGGGCCGGGATCGTCTGCAGGAGCAGCGCCGCGTCCCCGTCGAGGCCCAGCAGATCGGCCACGGCGTGCGCCGCGGGCTCGGGCAGGGGGTGCTGGCCGAGCAGGGCGGCGGTGACGAAGGCGACCGACAGACCGGTGGTGTCGGCGAGCTGCTGCCAGGTGAGGTCCTTGCGGGTCTTGGCGTCGACGACGGCGACGGCCAGGGCCTGGCGGGCGGTGGGGTCGAACTGGGCGTGCGGCATTGCGTGACGTCCTGACTGGGATGAGGGGGGCAGAGGGGGCGGAAGGGGCAGAGGGGGCGGGGGAAACGCGGGGTGAGGCGGGTTCACGGGGTGAGCGCGGCCCGGCGGTCGGCGACGGGGCCGACCTCCGCGACATCGCCGGAGCGGATGTCGTAGACCCACCCGCGCAGGGTGAGGGTTCCCGCGGCCCGGGCGCGGGCCACCGAGGGGTGGGTGGCCAGGTTCGCGAGCTGGGCGCGTACGTTCTCGCGGACCAGGGCGGACACCCGGTCCGGGCCCGCGGCCGCCGTCCGGGCCACCGAGGCGTCCGCGTGCCGCAGCCAGCCGGCGACGGACGGAGCCGCGCCCAGGTCCGTGCCCTCGGCCAGGGCGGTCATCGCCCCGCAGGCGGAGTGCCCGCACACGACGATGCCGGTGACACCGAGGACGGCGACGGCGTACTCGATGCTGGCCGTGACCCCGTCCGGGCCCGGTGCGTACGCGGGGACGAGGTTCCCGGCGGTGCGGACGACGAACAGCTCGCCCGGCTCGCTCTGGGTGATCAGCTCCGGCACCACGCGGGCGTCGGAGCAGCCGATGAAGAGGGTCGTCGGCCGGTGCGTACCGGCGAGCCGGGCGAAGAGCTCCGCCTTCGCCGGAAACACCTCGCGCCGGAAGCGTGCGACGCCGTCGGAAAGGTCCTGCACGGTCGCTCCCTTCGATGGGACGTGCCCCGGAGGGCTTGACGTGTTCCACCATGCATGAGCTGCATCTATTGTGTCCAAGACGCAAAACCCATGTCCCCCATCGATGGCATCTATAGTTATCCGCATGGCTCTGGAACTGCGTCACCTGCGCTATCTGATCGCCGTCGCCGAACACGGCAGCTTCACCCGCGCCGCCGAGGAGCTGCGGATCTCCCAGCCCACCCTGTCCCAGCAGGTGAAGCAGCTCGAACGCGCCGTGGGCGCCCAGCTGTTGGACCGCACCGGACGCGCCGTCCGGCTCACCGACGCCGGCGCCACGTACGTCCACCACGCGCGCTCCGCCCTACGGGAACTCGCCGCCGCCGAGCGGGCCGTCCTGGACCTCGCCGACCTCTCCCGCGGTCACCTGCGCCTCGCGCTGACCCCCACCTTCACCGCGTACCTCGTCGGCCCGATCGTCGCGGCCCTCCACACGGCCCACCCCGGCATCACCCTGGAGGTCCGGGAGATGCCCCAGGACCGCATCGAAGCGGGCCTGCTCGCCGACGACCACGACCTCGGGCTCGCCTTCCGGGGGCCGCACCTGCCGGGCCTCGCGGCGACCCCCCTGTTCACGGAGGACCTCGCCCTGGTCGCCGCCGCCGACGCGGATCCGGGACCGCTGTCCGTACGCGACCTGACGGCGCGCCGACTGGCCCTGCTCAGCGGGGACTTCGCCACCCGCGGGCACGTCGACGCCTATCTCGCATCCCACGGCGTCCGGCCGCCCGTCGAGGTCGAGGCGAACTCCGTGCAGGCCCTCACGGAGATCGTCCGGCGTACCTCGCTGGCCACCGTCCTGCCCGCCGCGGTCACCGACGACCACCCGTACCTGCGTCCCGTCCCGCTGGACCCCGCCCTCCCGTCCCGTACGGTCACCCTGCTGCGCCGCGAGAGCGCCTACGAGAGCGCCGCGTCCCGTGCCTTCACCGCACTCGTCGCCCGCCTGGTCCGGGAACGCGGGTACCGCCCCCCGCTGCGCGCGCACGCGCAGGGGGAGGCGGCCGGCGCGGATCACTTGTCGGGGCACTGCTTCCAGGCGAGGTGATAGATGGTGTTGATGCTGCCGTCGGTGGAGTCCATCGTCATGTAGCTGGTGGACGAGGGGGACGAGGTGCCTCTGGTGACACGCAGCTCGGTGTTGATGTTGAAGTTGCGCTGTACGCCGCACGGCGCCCACACCAGCTGGGCCCAGTCGGTCACGTCGGTGGCCTGCCAGTTGTCCTCCTGCGGCCCGCTGAAGTTGTGGGTGCGCGCGGCGGTGTCCGGCGAGCCCTGGAAGTAGTACGAGGCCTTCTCGGTGGCCTTCGCGCCCGGTGCGAGCGAGGCGTAGCCGCGGTAGTCGGCGCTCGCGATCGCGTAGGTGAAGCCGTGGGGCACGTGCACGATCAGGCTGAGCTGGCAGTTCTTGCGCGCCGCGGTGGGCGGGGCGCCGCCGCCGACCTGTGCGAGGTACTGGCTGTAGGTCACGGTGAAGGCGGTGTTGTCCTGGGACACCGCGACCTCCGCGGTGTCCTTGGGACACCCGGACCCGTTGACGGTCGCGACCTCGATCACGATGCGGTCGGGCGGCGGGTCCACGATGGCGGACGGGGCCGCGTGCGTGGGGAGGGTGGCGGTGAGCAGGGCGCTGATCGCGCCGCTCACGAGGAATCCACCGGACATGGTTCTCCGATCCACTGCTTCGGTACCGGGAGGCGCGCAGGCGGGTGTGCCTGTGCGCCGGAAGGTGGGGGGTGCGGCCGGCCAGAGCGGGGCCGGGTCGTCACAGACCGGTGTGCAGGGTGGAACGGGGCAGGCCCAGGAAGGGGAATATGGGCATGTCCCTGACAAGTCCCGATCGGTGAAGACCGGGTGCCCGAATCGTAGGAACCCCGGGCCGGGCGGACCAGGGCGATCTCCGGCCAATCGCACTCCCCGGCCCGGACCGGCCGGATCCCGACGACGGGCCGGAGAGCGAAGAGCGGAATCAGGCCGCGGCCGGCCCGGCGAGGCGTTCGACCCGGGCCAGGAACTCGGTGGGGTGGAACGGCTTCGCGAGGCAGTCGCTCACCCCGGCCTCCAGGGCGCGGGCCGTGCACTCGGGGTCCGCGGGCGGCAGCGCGAGGATCGGCACGCGCCCGTGATCGGGGTGGCGGCGGATCTCCTCGAACAGCGCCACCTCGTCCAGCCCCGGGCCGGTGCGCTCGCAGATGACCAGGGCGATCGGGCCGGCGCCGCCCAGCAGGGCGACGGTGTCCACCCCGCTCCCGCCGTCGACCACGGCGAACCCCCGGCCCACGAGGAGCCGCTCCAGCAGGGTCCGGAGGGTGTGGTCCTTCGCCACAAGGAGGATCTTGCTCGGGGAATCGCCGCTCATGGTGTTGCCTCTTCGTTCGCGTCCGTGGGTCCTGGAGAGCGTACGAGGTGGGGCGTGTGAGCGCCCGCTCCGGGGCACCTGATCCGGTAGCTTCGAGCCATGACCACTGAGCCGCAGAGCTTCCAGATCCTGCTGGTGCCCGAACACATCGAGAACCTGCGCGGTGGCTCCGCCGCGGACAGGGCCCTGCGCGCGGCCACGGTCGAGGCCACGGGGGAGACCGGCGCCTCCGGCTACCCCCACTACCGGGGCGAGGGCATGGAGGCCGACATCGACCCGCAGACCCGCTCGATCGAGGCGCTGCTCGTCGACGGCGCGGAGCTGGACCTCGGCCTGACCGCCATGATCGCCCCCGAGCGTGGCCCGAGCGGCACCTCGCGGTGACGGCCGGCCGCCGGCCCGGTCGCCCCCGGACCTCCCGTAGCAGCTGAAGCCGCGGGGAGAAAGAGGGCGAATCGGTCCGGGTGTCCAGGTCGTCCTCGATGTTGGCCGGGAGCGGGACAGCGCCGCGCGGGCCCCGCGGCGTAGCGTTTTTCCCTTCGGGAAGAAGGCCGGAGCCGCATCGAGGAGACCGAGATGACCAAGTCCGTTCCCCAGAGGATGAGTTCACGTGCGGCCGTACAGGAGGTCCTGGACCGGGCCGTGAGCGAGAGCGGCCTTCCCGGGATGGCCGCCGAGGTCCAGGACCGTGCGGGAAGCTGGTTCGCCGCGGCGGGGGTGGCGGACAAGGTGTCGGGGCGCGCGCGGCTGCCGCAGGAGCAGTTCCGCATCGGCAGCACCACCAAGACCTTCACGGCCACCCTCCTCCTCCAGCTGGCGGCCGAGCGCAGGCTCAGCCTGGACGACACCGTCGAGGAATGGCTGCCGGGCCTGGTCCGGGGCAACGGCAACGACGGCCGCGGGATCACCCTCCGCCAGCTGCTCGGCATGACCAGCGGACTCTTCAACTACGCCCAGGACGAGGCACTGACGTCCCGGCACTACGGCCCGGCGTTCCTGGAGCACCGCTACGACACGTTCCGCCCCGAGCAGCTGGTGGAGGTCGCGATGTCCCACGCCCCCGACTTCGCACCGGGCGAGGGCTGGACCTACAGCAACACCGGCTACGTCCTGTGCGGCCTGGTCATCGAGAAGGTCACCGGCCGGAGCCACGCCGACGAGCTCGACGAGCGCATCGTCCGCCCGCTCGGCCTGACCGGGACCTACCTGCCGGGCGGCGACCAGCACGAGCTGCGCGGGCCGCACACCCGTCTCTACAGCAAGAACCACCTGCCCGCGCCCGACGCCGAGATCCACGACGTGACCGAGATCGACGCCAGCTTCGCCTGGACGGCCGGCGGCATGGTCTCCACCGTCGGTGACCTGAACCGGTTCTTCGGCGCGCTGCTGGCGGGCCGGCTGCTGCCGCCCGCCCAGCAGGGGGAGATGTTCACCGTGTTACCCACCCCCGAGGGCAAGTGGATCCCCGGCACCTCCTACGGCCTCGGCGTGGCATCGGTGGACCTGTCCTCCGGCGCGACGGTCTGGGGCATGGGAGGCGCCTTCACCGGATCGTTCTGCTACACCTACGGCACCCGCGACGGCGAGCACCTGGTCTCCCAGAGCCTCAACGGCGACTGGAGCGACCCGATCGGCCTCTTCACCGAGGTGCTCGAAGCCGAGTTCGCCAAGACCGGCTCCGCCTGACGGGCCCCGCCGGCAGGCGTCCGGCCCGGCCCCCGCCGTACGGGGGCCGGGCCGGACATCAGAGGGCCGGGTGGGCGTCAGCTCACCTGGAGGGCGACATCGTCCACGACGAAGGAGGTCTGGAGGGACTGGTCCTCCACGCCGTTGAACTTCAGGGTGACGGTCTGACCGGCGAAGGCGGAGAGGTCGTAGGACTTCTCGGCGTAACCGGAGTTCGCGTCCAGGTTGGAGAAGGACGCCAGCGTCTGGCCGGCGACGGAGACGGTGAACCGGTCGTAGACGACGTTCTCGTCCTCGTCCGTGTCGATGTGAAGGAAGAACGAGAGCCGGTACGAGGAGCAGCCCGAGGGGACGGCCACCGACTGCGCGGCGCTGTCGGTGTGGGTGGACCCGTACCCGTTCAGCCATGCCTTGTAGCTGCCGCCGTGCGGGGCCTGACCGGACTGGTTGGTGATGACGCCCGCGGTCGCGCTCCACGGGCTCGCGCCGTTCTCGAAGCCGCCGTTGACCACGAGCTGGCGCGGCGTGCAGCTGCCGCCGCCGGTGACGGTCAGCGTGTAGGTGGTGGTGTGGCTGACGGTGCCGGATCCGGTGACCGTCAGGGTGTAGGTGCCGGGCACGGTGCTCGCGCCGACCTGGACGGACAGGGTGGAGGAGCTGCCGGACTGCACGGACGCCGGGCTCAGCGTGGCGCTCACGCCGGCCGGTGCGCCGGTGACCGACAGGGCGACGGTCTGGGCGCCGCCGCTCACGGTGGCGGTGTTCACCGTGGCGGTGGTGGAACCGCCGGGGGCCGCGCTGCCCGCGGACGGGCTGACACCGATGGAGAAGTCCTGAGCCGGCGTCTCACCGCCGACGGCCTGCTTCCACACGGCGTAGGCGACGCCGTCGGCGCTGCGGTCCAGCACCGTGGCGCTGATGTTGTTCGTGGTGTCGCAGGAGCTGTGGTAGCAGGGGTCGTAGGCGGCGTTGGCCGTGCCGCCCCACTTCGCGGCCTGCGCCGAGGTCTTGCGGGCGCTGGCCCCGGCCGCGTAGCCGGAGGTCGGGATGCCGCCCTGCTGGAAGGAGTAGTCGTCGCTGCGGCCCTGGCCCTCGGTGTTCTCCTCGGGTGCCAGGTTCAGCGAGGTCCAGTACGCCTTGAGCGGGGCCGCGGTGGCGGAGTTGACGTTGTTGATGAAGTAGCCGCCGTTGGTGGAGCCGACCATGTCGAAGTTGTAGTAGCCCTTGATGGCCGCGCGCTGGGCGCTGCTCAGCTGGTTGACGTAGAACTCGGAGCCGTTGAGGCCCTGCTCCTCGTCGGTCCACCAGGCGAAGCGCACGTGCTTGGTCATCGTGGGGTTCTTCTGGGCGAGGACGAGGGCGTTCTCCAGCAGGGTCGCGGAGCCCGAGCCGTTGTCGTTGATGCCGGGGCCGGCCGAGACGCTGTCGAGGTGGGCGCCGAACATGACGGTCTGGTCGGCGGGGCCGCCTGGCCAGTCGGCGATCAGGTTGTTCGACGGGTAGGTGCAGGAGGTGCAGTTCTGCTCGGTGACGGTGTAACCGGCGGCCTGCAGCTTGCCCTTCACGTAGGCCAGGGACTGGGAGTAGCCGGCGCTGCCGGCCCGGCGGTGGCCGCCGTTCTGGGACGCGATGGTGTTGAACTGGGCCAGGTGCGCCTGCACGTTGGCGACGCTGATGTCCGGCGGGTCGTTGCCGGGCTGGGTCCCGCCGACGTTGAGCGCGTAGTCGACGGTGTGGGAGAGGGCGGCGCCCTGTCCCTTGACGACGACGGTGGACGCGCCGGGCGCCGCGTTGGCGGTGGCGGTCAGGGTCAGTACGGAGGACTGGCCGGACTGCACGGTGGCGGGGTTGAAGGAGGCGCTCACCCCGGCCGGCAGGCCGCTCGCGGTCAGCGTCACCGACTGGGCGGTGCCGGTGGTGACGGTGGTGCCGACGGTCGTGGTGACCGTACCGCCCTGCTGGACGGTGCCCGACGAGGGGTTCAGCGCCATCGAGAAGTCGTTGTTCTGGCCGCTCGGGGTGCAGGTCGGGTCCGCGGACTGGGCGGGCACGCTGATCGCGTCCCAGGCGCTCTTGGTCTTGTTGAAGAGCTCACAGGTGGCGTCGAGGGACTTGGCGGAGTTCAGTGTCGCCGTGCGGTACTTCTTGTAGGACATGCTGCTGGTCTTCAGCAGCATGCCGCCGTAGAAGATCTTGCCGGCGTTCTGGACGCCCACCCCGGTGACCGTGGACTGGTTGCAGGTCGGGCTGTTCGGCTTGCCGCCGCCCGGGCTGCTGCCCTCGGCCAGCAGGTAGAACCAGTGGTTCAGCGGTCCGGCGGCCGCGTGCACCTCGGTGCCGGGTATCGCGGAGCTGTAGCAGGCCGGGTCGTTGTTGACGGCCGGCGGGTTGTACATGTTGCGGATCGGGCCCCGGCCCTGGAGGTTGATGACCTCGCCGACCGTGTAGTCCGGGGTGTCGTACGGGGCCGGCTCGTTGGCGAAGGCCTCGGTCAGCGCGCCGAAGATGTCGCCGGTGCCCTCGCCGAGCCCGGACTCCTGGCCGCTGGTGCCGCCCGGGGTGTTGGAGTCGATGGCGTGCCCGTACTCGTGGGCCACCACGTCGATGCCGGCGATCCACTCGTTGGCGCTGTTGCGCCCGATGGTGACCGAGCTGCCGTCCCAGTAGGCGTTGAGGTCGCTCAGGCCCACCTTGGCCGGGAAGCTGCGGCCGTTTCCGCTGACGCCGTTGCGGCCCAGCCACTGGGAGAGCATGTCCCACTGCTTCTGCGCCGCGAACATCAGGTCGACGCAGCCGGTCTCCTTGCTCGTGGGGTTGCCGGTGCCCCAGGAGTCGGAGGACTTCGAGAAGACCGTGCCGGTGCTGTAGTCCGCACAGCTCAGGCCGGTCCGGACCGGGTCGCGCAGCGTGTACGTGGAGCCCGAGTTGGTGGTGTCGATGGTGACCGGGCCCGGCCCGTTCCACTTGCTGTTGCCGGAGCCGGCCACCACGTCGTCGTAGCTGTCGACGAAGGCGCCCGTCCGCGCGTCCACGAAGACGTGCAGCCTGCTGGGCGCGGTCTTGGTACG
The DNA here is from genome assembly GCF_042894695.1 of Streptomyces sp. NPDC001513. NCBI lineage: Bacteria > Bacillati > Actinomycetota > Actinomycetes > Kitasatosporales > Streptomycetaceae > Streptomyces > Streptomyces sp. NPDC001513. The sequence goes on along the minus strand of NZ_JBIAVU010000018.1, from coordinate 160,372 downwards.
GCCGCTCAGCACGGTCTCCCACGCCAGCACCGGCTTGTCGTCCTTGAGCCGGACGACGAGCCGGCTGCTCTCGACCTTGTCGACCGAGGCCAGCCTCGACCGCGAGGTGGACTCGGCGTCCTTGGCGGAGACCGACGCGCGCGTCGCCACGTCGATCCGTACGGAGGAGGCGGACTGGAGGGCGCGCACCTTGCCGGCGCCGTCCGCGAGCACGACCGCGTCGCCGCCGACGACCGGCAGGCCGCGGTAGCTGCGCTCGTACGAGACGGAGTAGAGGTCCTTCACCCAAGGGGTGACGAGACGTCTTTCGTACTGTTCCTGGGCGGAGTTGACCAGGGAGTCGAGACCGCTGTCGACGGCCTGGTCGGCCGCCGCGACCGCACGCGCGGCCGGTGTGTCCTTCGAGGAGGGTGCGGGCTGCGCCTGCTGCGCCGCCGATGCCGTCCCGGCCAGGGTGCCGGCGAGTCCTGCGGTCAGCGCCATCGCTGCCACGGCCGCCGTCCATCGTCTGGGCTGCAACGTCCACTCCGATCGTGGGGGGTCGGGGATGAGTGTTCGTTCGCGGCCGAGTATGAGCGTGGACATGACGAGAATGGGACATCCCGGCCGGCATAAGGCCCGCGTTATGGTGCCGGGAGGGCCGGCTGCGTACGCTGCCCGGATGCAGCTGGAGTTGAGGCATCTGCAAGCCGTCTGCCGGATAGCGGAGGCGGGCAGCCTGGGGGGCGCGGCGCGGCGGCTCGGGGTCTCCCAGCCCGCACTCTCCGCGCAGCTGCGGCGCATCGAGCAGGTCACCGGCGGCGAGCTGTTCGTGCGCGGCCGGGGCGGGGTGGAACCCACCGCGCTGGGGCAGTTCGTGCTGGCCAGGGCGCGGCGCGTGCTCAGCGAGATGGACGCCCTGGGAGCGGACGCGCGCGCCCTGTCCGCCGGCGGTCCGCTGCGCCTGGGCTGCATCCTGCTCGTGCTGCTCGACGGTCTGCTCGCCCAGACCGACCTGTCCATGTCCGGCCGGGAGATCGCCGTGGACCTGGAGGACTCGGTGACCGCGCTGGCCCGGATGCTCGGCGCCGGGCGCTACGACGCCATCGTCTACGGAGAGGTCAACGACCACGATGTGCCGCTGCCGGAGGGGACCCTGGCCAGGACGCTGATCCCGAAGGAGCCGTTCTGCATCCGGCTGTCGGCGCAGCACCCCCTGGCGGGGCTCGACCGCATCGACCTGGCCGACCTCGCCGACGAGCCGTGGCTGACCCTGGTCGAGGACGACGACGGCGGCCCCGAGGCCCTGGTGGCCGCCTGCGCGAAGGCCGGGTTCAGTCCGTCACTGCGCTACCGGATCACCGACCGCAAGATGCAGCACGACCTGATCGCCGCGGGCCGCGCCGTCTCGCTGTGCCAGCCGACGGCGCCGCCGGGGGAGGGCACGGTGATGCGCCCGCTGGTCGGCACCCCCATCACGGGCCGCATCCGGCTGGCCTGGAACCGCTCGGCGCTGTCGGCCGGGCAGGCGGAACTGCTCTACCGGGCCGCGGCCCGTGCCTATCTGGCCAATGTGGACAACAATCCCTTCCACAAGGAGTGGTGGGACGCCCACCCGGAGGTGCACCCGGCCGTCGACTGACCGGGGCGCGACGCCGGGGGCCAAGCAGCCCGGTCAGCCCCGGCGGTGGGCGGTCAGCAGGAGGTACTCCCACTCCATGACCCCGTCCACGGTGTGCTCTGCGGCGAGGGCGTCGAGCGCGGAGTCCAGGGCGGCGACCCGGTCCGCATCGTCGGCGACGGCGCGGTAGACGGCGATCGTCGGCCCGTAGCAGGCCTTGAAGAACTCCCGGAAGGCCGTGGGCTGCGCGAAGGTGTCCACGCGGACCGTCTCGCGGCGGGCGTCGACGTCGGTCACCGCGTCGCCCAGCAGCTCGTGGACGTGCTCCTCGTCCCCCCACAGGGGCGGCGGCTCGGCGCCGGGCGGCGGCGGGGGAGCGAAGGGCTTCATCGTGGCGAACATCCGGCCCACGAAGCCCTGCGGGGTCCAGTTCGCCAGCCCGATCGTGCCGCCGGAGCGGCAGACGCGCAGCATCTCCTCGGCGGCGGGCCGGTGGTGCGGGGCGAACATGACGCCGACGCACGACATCACGATGTCGAACTCCCCGTCCGCGAAGGGCAGGGCCTCGGCGTCCGCCTCCCGCCACTCCAGACGGGCACCGCGTACGGCGGCCAGGTGCCGCCCGATCTCCATCAGCTCGGGGGTGAGGTCGGAGGCCACCACGTCGGCCCCGGCCAGAGCCGCCGGTATGGCCGCGTTGCCGGAGCCCGCCGCGACGTCGAGGACCCGGTCGCCCTGCCGGACGCCGCACTCCTGCACGAGCCGGGCCCCGAGCTCGGGGATGACGTGGGAGACCACGGAAGGGTAGTCGCCCTGCGCCCACATCGCACGGTGCCGGGCCTTCAGGGTGCGGTCCGCCTGGACCGCTTCGCTCGCCTCGGTCATGACAGCCGTCCTCCCGGGCTCGGAACAGCCCCTTCTTCGAGGATAGGCACCTCCCGCGGGCCCGGCCCGTCGACCGCCGAGGGGCGGCCGGTGGGCGGGTCAGGGGTGGGACAGGCCGCCGGTGAGACGGCTCCACAGGGTGGAGCGGGTGGCGCCGAAGCCGCTCTCGTGCACCCAGACGTGGGTGCAGCCCGGGCACTGCAGGTGGAGCAGGCTGCCCGTGTTGGAGAGCAGGTAGCGCCAGTGCGCGGAGCACGCGCCGCGTTTCCCGCACGGTTCGCACCCTCGGGTGTCGTCGCAGTTCGGGCAGGCCACCCAGGCCCGGCGGCCGATGTCGGCCTGCGGGTCAAGCGGCAGCACGGCCGGGTCCTCGATCGGGGAGCACGCCGGCCGCGACCAGGTCGTCGTAGATGCGCTGCTGCTCCGCGTCGAGTCCCGAGTACAGCAGGTCGTACGCCGCCTCCTCGCCGCGCAGCACCTCGATCGGGTCCCAGTCGGGTCCGAGGGCCTCCATCACCTGGGCCCGCCGGAGGACCTCCTGGGAGGTGAGGTCGACGGTGAAGCCGACCAGCTCGGGCGCCGCGGACGCGTCGTCCGGGCCGGTGGGGGGAGTGGGGCGCTGCGGGCTCATGATTCGAACTTAGGTAACCCTTCCTTGATCGGTCAAGGGAGGGTGTGCGGAGTCACAGCACGGCCCGCGGTCGCGGCGGAGCACGGAGTCACGGCAGCGCCCAGGGCGCCGGGATCTCGAAGTGGACCGTCCCGAATCCGCCGTGCTCGCCGGTCGTGCGGGCGTCCCAGACCTCGGTGGCCAGACTGCGCCAGAACCGCTCCGCGCCCGGGATGTCGACGTTCGTGTGCAGGTAGACGCGCTCGTAGCCCGGCACGCCGGCCACGAACGCGCACGCCTCGCGCACCATCGCCCGGGCCAGCCCGTGCCGGCGGTGGGCGGGGCGTACGTAGACCCGCAGGAGCTGGGCGGTGCTGCCCGAGGGGTAGCGCTCGACGAGCCGGCGCGGATGCGGCGGGTGGGCGGGGCCGCGGGAGTGCACCGCGCACGTGCCCACCACCTCGCCGTCCCGTACGGCCACGACGAGGGTGTGGCGCGGGTGGTCGAGGTAGGTGCCGCGGATGTCGACGACGTCGGAGTGCCACTCGGGCACGTACCCGTACGTGAACTCCCGGTAGAAGGTGTCGAGCATGACGCTGCGCGCCCCCAGGACGTCCCGGGGCCCGGCGTGCCGTACCTCGTACGCCCCCACGCGCACGTGCTGATGCTGTCTCAGTTCTTCCATGCCTCCGCACCGTACCGGAAAATCGACGTATTGGAAATGAAAACGATTTCCGATAACGTCTGCCGGGTTCGGTGCGGGCGCCTCCTGCCGGGTGCACCGTGCCGCCCGCGCGCCCCGGTGCCGTCATGCCGTCTGAGAGGAACTCCTGTGGGACATCTGCTGGTTGTCGAAAGCTGGGTCGGATCGATGAGCAGGCTCCTGCCCAGGGCGATCGGTGAAGGCGGACACACGTTCAGCTTCCTCACCCGGGACCTGCACCACTACCTGCGCGCCGCGCCGGCCGACGAGCCGCACCCCCTCCTTGGCGCGCGCAACATCGTCACGGCCGACACCAACGACACGGACACGCTGCTCCCGTTCGTCGAGCGGCTGCACGAGGTCCTCGCCTTCGACGGGGTGGTGTCCTCCTGTGACTACTACCTGCCCGCCGTCGCGCGGACCGCCGAACGCCTCGGCCTGCCCGGCCCCGCCCCCGAAGCCGTCGGGAACGCCTGCCGCAAGGACCGCACCCGCCAGGTCCTGGCCGCGGCCGGGGTGGCCGGCCCGCGCTTCGCCGTCCGATCGGACACCGCCGGGGCACTCGAAGCCGCCCGCGACATCGGCTACCCGCTCGTCGTCAAGCCCGTCGACCTGTGCGCCGGAATGCTCGTCCGCCGCGTGAACGACGCGCACGAACTGGAGCGGGCCTGCCGGGCCCTGGCCGAATTCCCCGTCAACGCCCGCGGCCAGCGGCGCGCCCCCGTCCTCCTCCTCGAAGAACTCCTCACCGGCCCCGAGATCAGCGTCGAGACCGTCTCCCACGGCGGCGCCACCCACGTCGTCGGCATCACCGACAAGAGCATCGGCGGCGCGCCCTCCTTCATCGAGACCGGCCACATGTTCCCGGCCGGCCTCGCCCCGGACCTGGCGCAGGAGGCCGCCGAGAGCGCCGTACGGGCCGTGGGGGCGCTCGGCCTCGACCACGTCGTCTGCCACACCGAACTCAAACTGACCCCCGCCGGTCCGCGCCTGATCGAGGTCAACCCCCGGCCGGCCGGCAACCGCATCACCGAACTCGTCCGCCACGTCACGGGCGTCGACCTGGCGGCCGCCTGCGTGGACGTCGCGCTCGGCCGCGAACCCGACCTCACCGTCCGCCCCACCGGGGTGCGCAGCGCCGCCATCGCCTTCCTGCTGCCCGACGGCGCCGGCACCCTCACCGGCATCGACGGAGCCGAACAGGTCCGCGCCCGGCCCGGGGTACTGGAGCTCACCCTGGCCGAACCGGGCCGCACCGTAGCGCCCGCCACCAGCAACAACGAGTACCTCGGCCACGTCATGACCGCCGACACCGAAGGCGGCGGAGCCCGGGCGGCCGCCGAGCACCTGCTGACCGGCCTGCGCCCCTCCTACGCCTGTCCCGAGCTGCCCGCGGCGGTGACCGCATGACCGTGCCCGCTACCACCGCCGCCCTTCGCCCACCCGCCGCACGGACCGTCGACGAGCTCCTCGCGCACGTGCGTGCCGGGGCCCACGGGCCCGACCCCGCCGGGCAGCGCGTCGCGCTCGCCTTCACCACCACCCAGGCCGTACGCCACGAAGGCCGCTCCGGCGGCTACCGCAACGAGGTGCTCAGCCTCCGGCTCACCGAGGCCGTCGGCTCCTGCGCCGTGGAGCCCGGGGCCCTGCCCCCGGCCGCCCTCGAAGACTGTGCCGGCGCCACCGTCGCCGACCTGCTCGACCACCCGCTGGCCCCCGTACGGATCGCCGCCCTGGACGCCTACCTGATGCACGTGCGCCCCCACACCCCCGACCACGGCGCCCGCCCGTACCCGATCCCGGCCGGCAGCTCACTGCACCGCTCCCGGGCCCGCGCCCGCGCCGTCGTCGACCTGCTCCCCACGAGCGGACCGGAGCGGGTCCTGGTCGTCGGCGTCGTCAACTCCCTGCTGGAACGGCTGCGCGAGCGCGGCACCGCGTACGCGCCCTGCGACCTCAAGGGCGGCACCACCGAATGGGGCGAACCGGTCCTGACCGACGCCCTCGCCGAACTGGACCGCTGCGACGCCGTCCTCGCCTCCGGCATGACCCTCGGCAACGGCACCTTCCAGCCGCTGCTCGACCACGCCGCCGCGACCGGCAAGCCCCTCGTCATGTTCGCCCAGACCGGCAGCGCCGTCCTGCCCCGCTTCCTGGGCGCCGGGGTGAGCGCCGTCTCGGCCGAGCCCTACCCCTTCTTCTGGCTCGACGGCGGCCCCGGCGTCGTCCACCGCTACGGGGGCGCCCGGTGACCGTCGCACCGATCCTGACCCGCCCGGCGGCCCACACCGCCAACCCCGATCTCCTGCCCCTGCTCGGCGGCACCCCGCTCGCCCGGATCCGCACCGACCTGCCGCACCGCCACCCGGGCTTCTGGGCGAAGCTCGAATGCCTCGGCGCCGGCGGGATGAAGGCCCGCGCCGCCGTCTCCATGCTGACCGGCGCCCGCGCCCGCGGCGAACTGCTGCCCGGCGCCCCCGTCGTGGAATCCACCTCCGGCACCCTGGGCATCGGACTCGCCTTCGCCGGCCAGGCCCTCGGCCACCCCGTCGTCCTCGTCGGCGACACCGAACTCGAACCGTCCATGCGCCAGTTGCTGCGCACCTACGGAGCCCGGCTCGAGCTCGTCGACCGCCCGGCGCCGGAAGGCGGCTGGCAGGCCGCCCGGATCGCCCGGCTGCGCGAGGTCCTGCGCCGGACGCCCGGGGCCTACTGGCCCGACCAGTACAACAACCCCGACAGCGCCGCCGGTTACCTCACCCTCGCCGCCGAACTGACCACCCAGCTCGACCACCTCGACGTCCTCGTGTGCAGCGTCGGCACCGGCGGTCACAGCGCCGGCCTGGCCGGCCCGCTGCGCCGCCGCTGGCCCCGGCTGAAGGTCATCGGCGTCGACTCCGTCGGCTCGGCGATCTTCGGCCAGCCCGCCCGGTCCCGGCTGATGCGCGGCCTCGGCAGCAGCATCCACCCGGCCAACGTGGCCTACGAGGCCTTCGACGAGGTGCACTGGGTGGGGCCCGCCGAGGCGGTCGACGCCTGCCGCCGGCTCGCCCGCTCCGCCTTCGTCAGCGGCGGCTGGAGCACCGGAGCCGTCGCCCTCGTCGCCGCCTGGGCGGCCCGCACACAGCCGGGCGCGGTCGTCGCGACCGTCTTCCCGGACGGACCGCACCGCTACCTCGGCACCGTCTACGACGACGACTTCTGCCACGCCCACGGCCTGGACACCTGCCCCCTCGCCGTCCGCCCCCTGCAGATCCCGCACCCCCGCGCGGCCGAGGCGGCCGGCTGGGCCCGCTGCGCGACCGTACTCGCACCCACCCGCGGAGGCGCCGCGTGAAGCTCACCCGGCACACCGCCGACCTCCGCCTCGCGGAGCCGCTGCGCATCTCCCGCTCGGTGATGACCCGCCGCGACGCCGTGTGGACATCCGTCGAACACGGCGGACTGCGCGGCTGGGGCGAAGCCGTCAGCAGCGACTACCTCGGCCTGCCCACCGCCCGGATCCACCGGCACCTGGAGTCGGTGCGCGCCGCCACCGAACGCTTCCCCGACCCGGAGACCGCCTGGGCGGAGACCGGCGCCGCAGACCCGGCCTGGCAGGGACTGCCGCCCGGGGTACGCGCCGCGATCGAGGCCGCCGTACTGGACCTGATGGGCAAGCGGGCCGGCGAGCCCGCCCACCGCCTGCTGGGCACGCCCGCGGCCCCCGCCGCCGCGACCACCCGTACGATCGGCATCACCGCGCCCGCGGCGGCCGCCGCGCAGGCGGCCCGGCTCGCCACGAGCGGCTTCACCGCCCTCAAGGTCAAAGCCGGCTCGCCCGACCCGGCCGAGGACCTCGCGCGCGTGGCCGCCGTACGCACCGGCGCCCCCGGCGCGAGCCTGCTGCTCGACCCCAACGGGGCGTGGACCGAACGCCAGGCCCTCGACCTGCTCCCGCGCTTCGCCGAACTCGGCGTCACCGCCGTGGAACAGCCGATCGCGCCCGGCCGCCCCGACGCGCTCGCCCGCGTGGCCCGGGAATCCCCGGTCCCCGTCATCGCCGACGAGGACGCCGTCTCCTACGAGGACGCCCTCGCACTGGCCGGACGGGTCCACGGGGTCAACGTCAAACTCGCCAAGTGCGGCGGGGTCCGGGCCGCCCTGCGCATCCACGAGGCCCTGCGCGGCACCGGCACCGAGCTGATGCTCGGCTGCCTCACCGCCAGCTCCCTCGGCATCGCGCCCGCCGTGCACCTCGCCGACCGGGCCCGCTGGGTCGACCTCGACGGGCACCTGCTGCTCGCCGAGGACCCGTGGACCGGCATCGGCGGAACCGACGGCACCGTCCGCGCCGCGGACCGGGCCGGACTCGGCGTCAGACGCGCCGGCGGGGAGAGCGGCCGATGAGGACCCTGGCCGCCGTCCGCGGCTTCCCGCTCGCCGTGCGCCTGCTCCTGGTCAACCAGCTCGGCGTCAACACCGGTTTCTACCTGCTCGTCCCCTACCTCGCCACCCACCTCTCCGACGACCTCGGTCTCTCCGCGGCCGTCGTCGGCGTGGTCCTCGGCCTGCGCAACCTCAGCCAGCAGGGCCTGTTCCTGATCGGCGGCTCGGCCGCCGACCGGCTCGGCGCCCGCGGGGTGATCATCGCCGGCTGCGCCCTGCGGACGCTCGGGTTCGCCCTGTTCGCCCTCGGCGACACACTGCCGCTGCTGCTCACCGCCGCGATACTCAGCGGGCTCGCGGGCGCCCTGTTCAACCCCGCCGTACGGACCTACGTCGCCCAGGAGGCGGGCGAGCGCAAAGCCGAGGCCTTCGCGCTGTTCAACGTGTTCGCCACCGCCGGGTCGCTGCTCGGCCCGCTGCTGGGGACCCTGCTGCTCCTCGTGGACTTCCGGGCGGCCGCCGTCACCGCGGCCGCGGTCTTCGCCGTACTCACCCTCGCGCAGCTGCTGGTGCTGCCCGCCCGGCGGATCCCGGCCCCGGACACCGGACTGCTCGGCGACTGGCGGGAGGCGGCGGGCAGCCGCGGGTTCCTCGCCTTCTCGGTCGCCATGACCGGCATGTACGGACTGCAGAACCAGCTCTACCTGCTGCTGCCCCACGCCGCCGTACGGGCCTCCGGCTGGAACGGCTCCATCAGCCTGCTGTTCCTCGCCGGCACCCTCGCCAACCTCTTCCTCCAGCTGCGCATCACCCGCCGGCTGCAGTCCGCGGGCCGCCGCGGTCGCTGGATCGCCACGGGCCTGGCCGTCATGGGACTGGGCTTCGTGCCGCCCCTGCTCGTCGCCGGCGCCCCGGCCCCGCACCCGGCGGACCTGCTCGCCGTCCTGGCCGGCGCCCTGCTCCTGCACGTCGGCGTGATGATCGCCCAGCCGTTCGTGATGGAGCTGATACCGGCCTTCGGCCGGGAGGGCCTCACCGGCACCTACTACGGCCTCTTCTACGCGGTGTCCGGCACCGCGGCCGCGATCGGCAGCGCGGGGGTCGGCTGGGCGATGGACACCGCCGGGCACTCCGGCGCCGCCTGGCTGCCCTTCGCCTGCTGCCTCGCCCTCGGCCTGGCCTCCGCGGCGGCGGTCACCCGGCTGGACCGAAGACAGGGCCTGCCCGCCGCCCCCGCCCCGGCCCCCGGCCCAGACGCCGGACCCGCGTCCGGTCCCGGCCCGGACCCCGGACCCGCCCGCCACCGCGACGGCACCCGCCCGAGAAGCGAGCAACGATGAGCACCGGCAACCTCCTCACCGACCATCCCGAACTGTACGAAGAGCGCTTCCCCGACCCGGACCACCTGGCCGCCCGCTGGGCCGAGGACGTGCTCACGCGCCACGGCGCCGGCCCCCGCGTCCTCGACGTCGGCTGCGGCACCGGCCGCGACGCCGCCTGGCTGCACCACGAGGCCGGCCGCCAGGTCACCGGCATCGACACCTCCGACGCCATGCTCGCCCACGCCCGTACCCGCCACCCCGGTCCCGCCTACCACCGGGCCGACATGCGCGAGTTCGACCTCGGTGCCCGCTTCGACGCCGTGCTCTGCCTGGACAGCGCGCTGCTCTACTGCCACACCAACGAGGACCTCACCGCCTTCCTCGCCCGCTGCCGCGCCCACCTCACCCCCGGCGGGCTGCTCGTCGCCGAGATGCGCAACGGGGCCTTCTTCCTCGGCACCACCGAACTGCTCGACGGCCCGCGCACCGCCGGATTCACCCGGCACGGGACCACGTACACCTCGCACACCACCCTCCACATCGACCACGCCGCCCAGCTCCTGCGCCGCCGCCGGGAGTGGACCGCCGACGACGGCTCGCCCCCGGCCGTCCAGCACTCCGCCTGGCGCCTGCTCTTCCCCCAGGAGCTCCGCCATTTCCTGACCGCCGCCGGCTTCGAGCCCCTGGACCTCTACGACAGGCCCGGCCCCCGCACCGAACCGGCCTGGACCGAAGGGGACTCCCCGCTCGCCACGGCCAGCGGCGACCGCCTGCACCTCGTGGCCCGCGTGCAGCACCCGCACCCCCCGCAGCGCCTTCACCACCCTCACCACAGCAACGGAGACAGCCCGTCATGAACGACCGTCCCACCGGCCCCGCCCGAAGAAGCCTCCTGATCGCCGGCAGCGCGGCCACCCTCGCCCTCGCCGCCGGCTGCGGGACCGGCTCCGGCACCGCCACCGACGCGAAGAACGCCGCCGACACCGCTCCCAAGCCCGGCGGACGGCTGCGCGCAGCCTTCGCGGGCGGCGGCGCGGGCGAGACCCTCGACCCCCACGCGGCCAACCTGTTCGTCGACGCGGCCCGCGCCAAGGCCCTCTTCGACAAGCTCGCCGACTTCGGAGCCGACCTCGCCCCCGTGCCGCGCCTCGCCGCCCGCTGGGAACCCAACGAGACCCTCGACACCTGGCGGATCACCCTGCGCCGGGCCGCCTTCCACGACGGCCGGCCCGTCACGGCCGAGGACGTGCTCTACAGCTACCGCCGCATCGCCGACCCCAAGGGCACCTTCCGCGCCAAGGCCTCACTGGAACCCGTCGACCTCGCCGCGAGCCGCGCCGTGGACGCCACCACCGTCGAGTTCAGGCTCAAGCGTCCCTACGCCGAATTCCCCAACACCCTCGCGGCCTTCGGCGCCTACATCGTCCCCAAGGACACCACCGCCTTCGACCGGCCCGTCGGCTCCGGCCCCTTCACCTTCGTCTCGTTCAAGCCCGGCGCCAGCCTCCTCGTCCAGCGCAACCCCGACTACTGGGAGGGCGCCCCCCACCTCGAAGAACTCGAATTCGTCATCGCGGGCGAGGAGTCCGCCCGGGTCAACGCCCTACTCGGCGGCCAGGTCGAGTACGCCCACGAACTGAACCCCGCCACCGCCCGCGCCCACGAGGGCAAGGGCCGCATCGACGTCGTACGGCTGCCCGGCAGCGCCATGCAGGGCTTCGTCATGAAGACCGACCGGGCACCCTTCGACGACAAGCGCGTCCGCCAGGCCTTCTTCCTCATCGCCGACCGCCGGGAACTCGTCGACGGCGCGCTCTCCGGCGCCGGGGAGATCGGCAACGACCTCTTCGGCAAGGGCTGCCAGTACTACGCGGCCGGCCTGCCGCAGCGCGTCCAGGACCTCGAACGGGCCCGCGCCCTGCTCAAGGAGGCCGGCGCCGAAGGGCTCCGGGTCACCCTCGACACCGCGCCCGCCGCCACCGGATTCGTCGAGGCCGCCGGCATCTTCAAGGAGCAGGCGGCCAAGGCCGGGGTCACCGTCGAGGTCAAGGTCGGCAACAAGGAGACGTACTGGAAGGACATCCTCGACTCCGGCACCTTCGCCTCCTACCGGTCCGGCGCCATGCCCATCGAATCCCACGTCTCCCAGCGGCTGCTCACCGCCTCCACCACCAACGCCACCCACTGGCGGCACAAGGACTTCGACGACCTCTACCAGCAGGCCCAGTCCACCCCCGACGAGAAGCAGCGCACCGCCCTGTACGAACGGATGCAGCGCCGGCTCCACGACGAAGGGGGCTTCCTCATCTGGGGATTCGCCGACTGGATCGTCGCCACCGCGCCCAAGGTCCGCGGCGTGTCCGAGGCCGCCCCCGCCAACACCCTCGACTGGGCCCGCTTCGACCGGCTCTGGCTCGCGTGACGGGCCGCCTCCCCTGGATCGGCCGCCGTCTGCTCCTCGGCCTGGGGCAGACGGCGGCCGTCGTCCTGCTGGTCTTCGCCCTCACCGAGGCGCTGCCCGGCGACGCGGCCGTCGCCCTCGCCGGCGACCAGCCCGACCCCGAACGCATCGCCCGCATCCGCGCGGCCATGCGGCTGGACCGGCCCGCCGCCGAACGGCTCCAGGAGTGGGTCACCGGCATGCTCCACGGCGACCTCGGCACCTCCCTGGTCACCGGACGGCCCGTCAGCGGCCATCTCGCGGACGGCCTCGGCCCCACCCTGCTGCTCGCCGCCGCCACCCTCACCGTGCTCGTCCCGCTCTCCGTCGGCCTCGGAGTCCTCGCCGCCCGGCGGGAAGGAGGCCTCGTGGACCGGACCGTCAGCGCCCTGACCCTGGCCGTCCACGCCGTACCGGAATTCGCCCTCGGCGTGCTGCTGGCCGCGCTGTTCGCCCTGCACCTGGGCTGGCTCCCGGCCACCGCCGTCGCCGCCGACCCCCTCGCGCGGCCCGAGGTCCTCGTCCTGCCCGTCCTCGTCCTGACGGCCCGGCCGGTGTGCACCCTCAGCCGCCTGGTGCGCGCCGGGATGATCGAGGCGATGGCCTCGCCGTACGTGGCCCAGGCGCGCCGCTGCGGACTGTCCGGCTCCCGCATCCGCTGGGCGCACGCCCTGCCCAACGCCCTGGCACCCGCCACCCAGCAGCTCGCGCGCACCTGCGACTGGCTGCTGAGCGGGGTGATCGTCGTGGAGGCGCTGTTCGTCGTGCCCGGCCTCGGCACCGTCCTCATCGAGGCCGTCGCCGCCCGCGACGTACCCGTCGTCCAGGGCATGGCGGTCGTCTTCGGCATCGTCACCGTCCTCGCCAACCTCGGCGCCGACCTCGTCGCCCGCCGCTTCGCCCCCCGTTCGGAGGTGGCCGCGTGACCCGCCCCCCGGCGCGCTACGCCCTCGGCACCGCGCTCGTCGCCGTACCCCTGCTGCTCGCCCTGCTCGGACCCCTGACCGCCGGCCCCGCCGGACCCCGGTCCGTCTCCTTCGCCACGGACCGGGGCCACTGGCTCGGAACCGACTTCAGCGGCCGCGACGTCTGGCACCAGATCCTGCTCGGCGGCAGGTCCGTGGTCCTCGTGGCGCTCGGCGCGACCCTGCTCGCCTACCTGCTCGCCCTGCCGCTCGGTCTCGCCGCCGCGCTCACCCGCCGGACCTGGCTGGAGGACGCCCTGATGAGACCGCTGGACGTGCTGGTCGCCATACCCTCGCTGCTCCTGGTCCTGCTCGTCGCGGCCACCTTCGCCCCCGGCCCCGCCGGACTGACGGCCCTGGTCGGACTGGCCGCCGTACCCGACGCGGCCCGGGTCGTCCACGCGGCGGCGGTCGAGGTCTGCGCCCGGCCGGCCGTCGAGGCGCTGCGCATGCAGGGCGAGTCCTGGTGGCGCACGGCCCTGGGCTACGTCGCCCGCTCCCTGCGGCGCACCCTCGCCGCGGACGCCGGGATCCGGCTGACGGGGGCCCTGTACCTGGTGGCCACGGCCGCGTTCCTCGGCGTCGGCGTGGCCCCGGACGCCGCCGACTGGGCGGTGATGGTCGACCGCAACCGGACCGGGCTGCTCCTCCAGCCCTGGGCCGTGGTGGTGCCCGCCCTGCTCATCGCCGCCCTGTCGATGGGCGCCAACCTGCTGGGCGACGCGGCGCTGCACGCGGGAGCCCCCGTCCCGCCGGGACGTCGCCGGAAGGGAGTTCGGACATGACCACCGTGGCAGAGGTACGGGACCTGCGCATCGAGATCGGCGGCCGGACCATCGTCGACGGGGTGAGCCTCACCGCCCGCGCCGGCCGCGTCACCGCCGTCATCGGCCCCTCCGGCAGCGGCAAGACCACCACCGGCCTCGCGCTCCTCGGCGAGTACCCGCCGGGCGCCCGCGTCGAGGGCGCCGTACGGACGGAACGGGCCGGCGCGGTGGGCTACGTACCCCAGCACCCCGGCGCCGTACTCAACCCCGCCCGGCGCGTCGGCGCCCTGCTGGGCGATGTCGCCGCCCGCGGCGGAGCCGGCCGCCGCGAGGTCCGCCGACGGGTCCTCGAAGCCCTGGAGCAGGCCCGGATCCCGGACCCCGCGCGGACGCTGCGCCGCTTCCCCCACCAGCTCTCCGGAGGGCAGCAGCAGCGCGTGGTGCTCGCGCAGGCGCTGCTCCTGGGGGCCGGGGTGATCGTCGCCGACGAACCGACCACCGGACAGGACGCCCTCACCAAACAGGCGGTCGTCGCCGAGCTGGCCGCCCTCGCCGGACGGGGCATCGCCGTCGTCCTGCTCACCCACGACATGGACGTGGTACGCGGGCTGGCCGACGAGGTCGTCGTGATGCGCGCGGGCCGGGTCGTGGAACGCGGACCGGTCCGCGCCGTGCTCGGCGACCCGCCGCCCGAGGTGCCCGGGGCGCCCGCCGCCCCGCACCCGCCGCGCCAGACCGGGCCCGTCGTCCTGGAGGTACGCGCCCTGACCGCCGGGCACCGCACCGCGCGCGGGGCCGTCGAGGTGCTGCACGAGGTCGCGCTCTCGGTCCGGTCGGGCGAGTGCCTCGCGCTGGTCGGCCGCTCCGGCAGCGGCAAGACCACCCTGGGGCGCTGCCTCGCGGGGCTGCACGCCGGACACCGGGGCCGGATCCTGCTCGACGGCGAACCGCTGCCGAAGAGCCTGCGCGCGCGCAGCCGGACCCAACTGGCGGCCGTGCAGTACGTGTTCCAGGACGCGAAGGCCGCCTTCGACGAACACCGGCCGGTCCTCGACCAGGTGGCCCGTACGGCCGTCCGGCTGCGCGGGGCCGACGTGCGGGGCGCACGCGCGGAGGCCGCCCGGACGATGGAGGCGCTCGGCCTGGGCGCGGGTCCGGCCGGCCGCCGCCCGGGGGAGCTCTCCGGCGGGGAACTCCAACGCGCCGCGCTGGCCAGGGCCCTGCTCGCACGCCCACGGGTGCTCGTCTGCGACGAGATCACCTCCGGCCTCGACCCGGCCACCCGCGCGGCCGTGCTCGACCTGCTCGCCGGGCTGCGCGCACACAAGGACCTCGCCCTGGTGTTCATCACCCACGACCTCGCCGCCGCGGCCGCGCTGGCCGACCGTACCGCCGTCCTGGAGGCGGGACGCCTCGCTCGAACGGGCGGGCCGGACGGCGCCGTGGGACCCGCGCTCCGCGGCTGACGGCCCGGTGCGGCTACGGCCGGTCGCGGGGGCCGAACGGGCGGCGGGCCGCGAGGCCGCCGAAATCGCGGGCGAACCCCTCGCGGAAACCGGGCCGTTCGAGCGCCTTCCCGAAGGCGAGCGTGGCGCGGGCGAGCGCGGCCTCGTTCTCCTGGGCGGCGGCGAGTTCGGCGAGGTACGCCCGCAGGCTCAGTCCGCGGTCCGCGGCGAGCACGGCGAGCCGGTCGTGCACATCGGTGTCGACCTCGACTGTGGTGGTGTCGGCCATGCACCGAGTATGCGCGCCCGCGGACCGGGCGGGGGGCCGTTCGCCGCAGGGCGCGGGGACCGGGGGACCGGCCGCGCCCTCAGCCGGCCCAGCGGCCGGTGAGGAAGGTGAGGGCGACGGTGACGCAGAGCGGGCCGACGACGTACAGGTAGGCGGACTGCACGCGCGGGCGGCGCAGGCTCCAGGCGGCCAGGGCGGTCCACAGCGGCCACCACAGCAGCGTGGAACGGGGGATCGAGGTGTACCAGTAGGAGGTGCCCAGGGCCCACAGGGTGAGGGCCATGTAGAGCGCCTCGGGCCAGCGGCGGCCCCGTACCAGCACGGCGATCAGGACGACACCGACCAGCATGGCCAGGAGTTCGGCCTGCCACATCAGCGCGTACCCGGTGGGCTGGGTGTGGTGGAAGGCGGCCTCCCAGGTGTTGCTCCAGGCTTCCCACGGTGCGTGGAAGTCCCGGTACCAGCCGCGTTCCTGGGCGTGCTTCCAGGCCATCCAGTCCCCGGTGTGCGTCTGCAGGTACCAGGAGTACAGCGCGGGTGCGAGGGCGGGCAGCAACAGCCAGGGCGCCGCGCGCCAGGCCGAGCGGCCCCGGGCGGTCAGGACGAAGTGGAGGACGAGCGCGGCCACGAGGAACAGCCCCGTGACGCGCACCGAACAGGCCAGGCAGGCCAGGACCGCGGCCGTCGGCCAGTGCTGCCGCTGCGCCGCCAGCCAGGCGGGCAGGGCCAGGGCGAGGAAGAGCGCCTCGGTGTAGCCGGCGGCGAGGAACACGGCGCACGGCGACAGCAGGAGGAAGAGGACCGTACGCCGGCCCGCGTCCTGGTCGGGCAGCCGGAGGCGGGCGATGCGGGCGAGCGCCAGGACGGCGACGCCGCCCGCGAGGAACGAGATCAGGGCTCCGGCCGCGGCCCAGTCGGGGACGACGGTGTGGACGGCGCGCAGGGTGAGGGGGAAGCCGGGGAAGAAGGCCTCACGGTTGTCCCAGCCGGCCGTCCAGGGGCCGGCGTAGTCAGGGAAGTAGCCGTCCCTGGCTATGTGCATGAAGTGCGTCCAGTCCCACTGCTGCCAGTGCGCGAGCGGCGAGGCGGGCCGGCGGGCGTTGCCGTCGGCGGGGAACAGCCAGCCGACGGCTCCCGCGACGGTCCAGATGCCGACGCGGGTCAGCAGGTAGAGCCACAGCACCTCGCGGTCGTCCGGGCCGAGCCGGGCCAGTGTCCGGCGGGCGCGGTGGGCGCGCCGGGCGCGGCCGGTGCGGTCGGTGCCGTCGGGGCGGCCCTCGTCGGGGACGTGCGGCCCGGCGGTGCGCGAGTCGGCGACCGCGGACGGCCGATGCGGGGCGGAAACGGACATACGGGATCTCCTGACCCTGTGAGGGCATGCGGAACCACCGGCCGGGTGGTCAAGGCCGGGGTCCGCGGGCGGGGATGGGGGAGTGGCGAGGGGGCGGGGGTGCTACCCGGGCATCCGCGAGGAAGTCGCGGACGCGCCCGGGTACGTCGTCCGGGTGGGAGCGCCGGGCGGCTCCGTCGTATGGCGGGGCGGGGTCGCGCTCATGGTCGGGGTGGAGGTCGGAGTGGAGGACGGAAAGGTCGTCGGGGTGGGGGACGACGAGGTGGACGGAGTGGGGGTCGGCCCGGAGGACGGGGCCAGGGGAGAGGGAGTGCTCGCCGGGAGGACCGGGCCAGGGCTGTCCGGCAGGACCGCCGCGAGGGTCGCGCCGGATCCGGCGAGGACGAGGCAGCAGGCGGCGGCGAGACCGGCGATCCGGCGCCGCCGGACCCGTTCCCCGCGCAGCTCGATGACGGCGACGGGCGGGAGCGCGGAGCGGGACTCTCCCTCGCCGGCGGCTTCCCGGAACAGGGACCGCAACGGGTCGTGGGACTCAGGCATCGGGAGCCTCCTCAGTGCGGGGATCCTGCAGATGACAGGAGAGCGCGGCCCGGCCCCGGGACAGATGGGTCTTGACCGTGCTCGCGGACAGGGAGGTCTCGGCGGCGATCTGCTCGACGGTCAGATCGCACAGGTAGTGCAGCGCCATCGTCCGGCGCTGCTTCGGGGGCAGCTGCCGCAGCGCCTCCACGAGGGCGACCGCCTCCGGACCCGGTCCCTCCACATGGGTCGCGGGCGCCGTGCGCCGCCAGGCGTCGGCGGTCCGCCGACGTCCCCGCCAGCGGCTGACCGCGAGCCGCCAGGCGACGGTACGGATCCAGGCCTCCGGCCTGCCGTCCCGGTCCAGCTGACGCCGGTGCCCCCAGCCCCTGACGAAGGCCTCCTGCACCACGTCCTGCGCCTCGTGATGGTCGCCGAGCATCACGTACAGCTGTCCTGTGAGCCGTCCCGCCGCTTGCGCGTAGAACTCCTCGAACTCCTCGACGGTCAAAAAATCGCTCCCGAATCCATGTGCACCTCTCAGGGGGCATACGCCTGCCGCCCCGTATCCGGTTGACACCGGACGACAGTTCGTCGTGTGAGGGCCGTCACATGGTCGTCGGCCCGGTTTCCGGCGGGCGGCCGCCCCCGGCCCGCGCCCCCGCCGGGGACCGTACGGGGAAATGACTCGAGGCCCGGATCCGTCAGGATCCGGGCCTCGAGAGCAGTAGCGGGGACAGGATTTGAACCTGCGACCTCTGGGTTATGAGCCCAGCGAGCTACCGAGCTGCTCCACCCCGCGTCGGTGGATCTCACCTTACGGCATGCCGGAGGGCGCACCTCGCCACATTTCGGGACGGCCGGGTCCGTACGGTCCGCGCACCCGCGAAATCCCGCCGTTAAGGCGAGATCATTCCCCCTGGTGACCGTGCGTGCAGGCGTGTACCTTCACGGGTAGCTGTCGTGGTTCCAAGTGCCTTGCCCGTGCCTTTCGGTGTGGGCAGTTTTGCTGTGTTGTGCCGTAGGAAACCAGGGCGATCACCTCCGTCTTCCACGCCGTGTGGAAGACGTACGTCAACGGGAAGGCATGAACATGGCTACGGGAACCGTGAAGTGGTTCAACTCTGAGAAGGGCTTCGGCTTCATCGCCCAGGACGGTGGCGGCCCGGACGTCTTCGCCCACTACTCGGCGATCAACGCGTCCGGCTACCGTGAGCTCCAGGAGGGCCAGGCCGTGACGTTCGACATCACGCAGGGCCAGAAGGGCCCGCAGGCGGAGAACATCACCCCCGCCTAGTCTCGGACCGCCGGAGAACCGTTTCGTCACCGAGGTCGTCACTGATGTGATCACCGACGTGCCGAAACGTCCGACATGCGACACCAGGGCCGTGCGGCGACTGCCGCACGGCCCTGATGCATGATGCACGGGTGAATCGCAGGGTGAGCGCGGACGTCCGGGCGCGGGTCGGCGGGATGCTCGACGAGCTGGTGGAGTCCGGCCGGGAGAGCGGCCTCCAGGTGGCGGCCTACCTCGACGGCGAGCCGATCGTCGACGCGCACGCGGGCTGGGCCGACCACCCCGGTGGCCGCCGGCTCGGATCCGACACGCTGATCCACAGCTTCTCGACGGGCAAGGGCTTCACCGCGACCCTGGTGCACGTGCTCGCCGAGCGCGGGCTGATCGCGTACGACACCCCCATCGCCCACTACTGGCCCGAGTTCGGGGCGCACGGCAAGGAGCGGGCCACCGTACGCCACGCCCTGACGCACACCATCGGGGTACCGCAGCTCCCTGCCGCCATCACGCCCGAGGAACTGTGCGACTGGGACACCATGTGCGCGGTCGTCGCGGCCCAGGAACCGCTGTGGGAGCCGGGCTCCGCGAGCGGGTACCACGGCTGGACCTTCGGCTGGATCCTGGGCGAGACCGTACGCCGGATCACCGGCCTCACCCCGGGCGAGGCCCTGCGCACCTACGTGACCGAGCCGCTGGGCGTGGCCGACGAGCTCTTCTTCGGCCTGCCCGAGAGCGAACTCGCCCGTACGGCGCCGCTCGTGGAGGGCAACTGGGCCGCCTGGCTGGAGACCCTTCCGCCCTCCGCGCCGTTCCGCCGGTACGTGGTCCCGAACCGCGCCGTGTGGACCGTCGCCGAGCTCGCCAACCGCCGGGCGTACCTGCTCGCCGACCTGCCCGCGTGCGGTACGACGACCGCGCGGGCCGCCGCCCGGCTGTACGCCGCGCTGACGGGCGAGGTCGACGGCGTACGGCTGATGTCCCCGGAACGCGTGGCGCTGGCCGCGGGCGTCGCCGTCGAGGGCAAGGACCTGATGCTCCTCGGCAGGTACGCGAAGGGGCTCGGCTACTTCCTCGGCCTGCCCGCGATGGCCGGCGACCGCACCGCTTTCGGACACCACGGCAGCGGCGGCAGCATCGCCTTCGCCGACCCAGGGACGGGCCTCGCCTTCTGCCTCACCCGGACCCGCCTCGTGGCCGGCGCGGCGGACACCGCGGCCCGGCTGCTGGCCGACGCGATCAGATCCGCCGTCACCCCGCCGGGCGGGCCCTGACGGCTCCGGACCGGCTCAGGCGAGGCGGGACGCCGCCCGTCGACCGGTCCGGACCCGCATCACGGCGGCGACGAGGGCGAGTACGACGGTCGCGGCACCCGACGCCGCCAGCACCCCCCGGGGCCCCATGAGCGCGATGAGGGGTCCGCCGAGCGCGGTCCCCACCGGCCCGGCCGTGAGGAGGGCGGCGCTGCGGGCCGCCAGGACCGTGGTCAGCCAGGCGGCCGGTGTGCGGTCCTGGAACAGGGTGTAGGACAGCGCCGTGAACGGTCCGTAGATCAACCCGCCGAGCGTGAAGCAGGCGAGCGTGACGGCCGCGGGCGCGCCGAGGCCGAAGGGCACCAGGGCCAGTCCCCAGCCGGCGACGATGGTCAGGGTGACCGGCCAGAGCGGGAACCTGCGCAGGGCCCCCGCCGCCAGGCCGCCCAGCACGGCGCCCGCCCCGAACAGCGCCCAGTACAGCCCGAGGAGCCCCGCCCCCGCGTGCAGGTCATCGGTGACGTGCAGGGGCAGCGCGACCTCCGCCGGCCCGTACAGGAAGTTGAAGAACCAGGTCAGGGCGAGGACACCGAGGAGTTCGGGCTGATTGCGCAACAAGTGCAGGCCCGCGGCCGATCGGTCGGCGTCGACGGGCACGGCCGCCGCCTGGTCGGGCTCGTCGGCCTGCCCGGCCTCCCCGGACGGGCCCCGGACCCGGCCCACCTGGACGGCGAGCACGGCGAAGGACAGCGCGTCGAGACCGATCAGCCAGGCCGGACTGACCGCCGCAGCGAGGAAGCCGGCGAGGGCCGGGCCGATGACGATCGAGGCCGAGGTGCTGGAACTGACCAGCGCGTTGGCGGCCAGCCGCTGCTCCGCCGGCAACAGCCCGGCCAGCAGCGAGTACTTCCCCGCGTTGCCCCAGGCGTGCAGGACGGACGAGCCCGCGAGCAGGGCCACGTACAGCACGGGGTGCAGCAGGTCGAAGGCCCAGGCCAGCGGCACGCAGCCGAGGAGCACCGCACGGATCCGGCTGTCGGCCGCCAGCAGCCGTGCGGCGGGGAGGCGCCGCAGCCACCGCCCGAACAGCAGCGCACCGGCCGCGCCGGGGAGGGCGTACGCGGCGAGCGCGGCCCCCAGGAGCATCCCGGACCGGCCGGGAGGCGCGATCTCGATGGCCAGCCAGGCCACCGCCACCACGCTCATCCCGTCACCGAGATCGGAGGCCGCCAGAGCGGGCAGGAGCCGCCGGAAGCCGGGATGGGCGAAGAGCGGCCGGTAGGCCTGGGGCAACAGGCGAGTTGTCTGTGGAGCGGTCACCCGGTCAGACTCCTGGTTCAAGCGCGCTTGAGGTCAAGGGGGAATGACAGGTGCGAAAGCTCGGCATCGGGGAGCTCGCCCGGCAGGTCGGGATGAGACCGTCGGGCCTGCGCTACTACGAGAGCGTCGGCCTGCTGCCGGCCGCCGAACGTGCCGCGGGCCGGCGCGTCTATCCGGCCGGCACCGTGCGGCGGATCGCGCTGATCAAGATGGCCCAGCGGGCCGGGTTCACCCTGGCCGAGATCCGCGCCCTGCTGGACACCGACACCGACCGCGGCGCGACCCGGCAGTGGCGCGCGCTCGCCGAGAGCAAACTCCCCGAACTGGACCGGTTCATCCGGCAGACCCAGCTCCTGCGCGACGCGGTCGCCGACTGCCTCGCCTGCGGCTGCATGAACTTCGACAAGTGCCAACTCCTCTCGGAGGCCGGTCCCGGCTCCTGAGCCGGGCGCTCACCACCTCGGCGGATGAGGCATGATCGGGGGATGTCTGAACGCATCATTGCCGCCTGTGACGGAGCGGCGAAAGGTAATCCCGGGCCGGCCGGCTGGGGCTGGGTCATCGCCGACTCCCAGGGACGCCCCGAGCGTTGGGAGGCCGGGCCGCTCGGCCGGTCCACCAACAACATCGGCGAGCTGACCGCCCTCCAGCGGCTGCTCGAGGCGGTCGCCCCCGGGACGGCCGTCGAGGTGCGGATGGACTCCCAGTACGCGATGAAGGCCGTGACGCAGTGGCTCCCGGGCTGGAAGCGCAACGGGTGGAAGACCTCCTCCGGCCAGCCGGTCGCCAACCGCGGACTCGTCGAACAGATCGACCTGCTGCTCGCCGATCGTGACATCACCTTCGTCTACGTTCCGGCGCACCGCGAGGACGGCGACCTGCTGAACGCGATCGCCGACCAGGCCGCCAGCGACGCGGCCCGCACGCAGGAGGCCGCCGGCACCGCCCTCGGACACGCGGACCTGCCGGTACCGGCACCGGCCGCGCCCGCGCGCCAGAAGACGGGCACGGCACGGAAGCGCACGGCCGAGGGCACAGCGCCCGGCCGTGCGTCCCGTCCCATCAAGGCGAAGTTCCCCGGCAGCTGCCCCTGCGGGAAGCCCTACGCCGTCGGCGACATGATCGCCAAGAACGGGAGCCGCTGGGGCCACGAGAGCTGCGCCGCCGCCCCCGCCACGCCTTAGGGGCGGTGGACGCGCAGGTACGCGACCTCGTACGACATCTCGGAGACGTCCGGGTCGGGCGCCGGGTGGTAACGCCCGGCGCAGACGGAGAGGTTGACGATGAGGTAGGCCCTCCAGTTGCGGCCCACCCCGCGCCGGTCGGCGTACACCCGCGTGCCGTTGACCCACCACACGACCGAGCGTGACCCGAACTCGACCTTCAGGTCCACCCAGCCGCCGGGGGCGACCGACGGGTCCCGGTGGTAGCGCGAGCCGCCCTTGACGTGGTTGGAGAGCTCCAGCAGGTCGGGGTTGTCCGGGTGGTACTCGAAGACGTCGACCTCGTTGCCGCCGTCCCGCCAGGTCCAGATCGCCGGCCAGGCCCCGGCCTCGGCGGGCAGCCGGACCCGGGACTCCAGTACGTCCCCGGTCCGCACGGTGAACCCCTCGTCGCTGCCCTCGGTGGTCAGCAGGCCCGCGTTCCAATTGCCGTCCGGGCGGCGGACGGCCCGGAAGGTGCCGGTGCGGCTGTAGGACGGGTCGGCCACCAGGTGGTCGAGCTTGTTGTCACCGGGGTTGGTGGGGCCGCCGTCGGGATATGCCCAGGAGCGGCCGGCCACCCACTGGGTGGCCGACCCGAAGTCGGCGGTGAAGAGCGGGGCCCCGGCGCTCGCCGGGCCGGTGCCACGGGCCGTGGTGCCGGTGAATCGTTGCAGGAGCCGTCGGAACCGGTCGAGAACGTGAGTGAGCACAGGGCTCCTTCCGTGGACGGACGCCCCTGCATCCTGCCCGCCTCTTGCACCTCACATACCGGTCCACCGGTTTGTATTCCCCCACCCTCGTCATGTAATAATCGCTAGCGAATAGTGCCTATTACATGCGGGGAGTGGCAGCGGTATGTGGACCTGTGAACGTGTCATCGGCGCCGAGCTGGACGTCGAGGAGGTCCTCGGCCTCTACCGTGCCTCCACCCTCGCCGAGCGCCGCCCCGTCGCCGATGTGGAGCGGTTCGCCCGGATGCTGGCCGGCGCCAACCTCGTCGTCGTCGCCCGCGCGGACGACGGCGCTCTCATCGGCATCGCCCGCTCGATCACCGACGGCGCGTACGCGACCTACCTGAGCGACCTGGCCGTCGACGTCGCCTACCAGGGCAAGGGCGTGGGCCGCGACCTCATCAGGGTCACTCAGGAGGCGGCGCCCCAGGCGAACGTGATCCTGCTGTCCGCCCCAGCGGCCGTCGGCTACTACCCGCACATCGGCTTCACCCGCCACGAATCCGCCTGGACTCTCGGCTCCCGCTGAGCAGGCCGCGCGAAACCGCCGCCAACACGGCTTTTCCGTAGGCCAGTTGCGCGCCCCCGCGGAGGGGTACGATCCCTGCCGTGGGGGGACCAGTGACACGCAGACGGCGCTCCGCGCTGCGCGCCTACGGGTGCGCGGCAGCGGGCTTGTTCCTACTCGTCGGGTGTACGGCCGACGGCACGGCGAAGGGCGGAGCGGCGACCACGGACGCCGCGGGCCGCACCCCGGCCGCGTCGCCCGCCACGGGCGGCCCGGCCCCGGGCGGCTCCGGCGCGAGCACGCCGGCCGCCCCGCCGAGCAGCACGGCCAACCCCCTCGTGCCCCCACTGGACGAGTCCAAGCAGCCGAAGACGGTCGCCGAGGCCCGCGCCCTGCTCGGCCGGATCGTCATCACCGAGGCGGCCTTCGGCCCCGAAGTCGTGCGCAGCACCCCGTTCGAGAGCGATCCCGGCCGCTGGCCCGTCCTCGACGAGAACTGCGTCTGGCAGACCGCGGGCCTGCCGGCCGACGTACTCGCCACGAGCACCCGCTACTTCCACATCCCCGCCGGGAACGGCCACGGCCGCGTACGGCTCAACGCCACGGTCACCGTCCACCACAACCGGCAGGAATCCGGCTGGGAGACCGCCCGCGCCATGGAAGAGGTGCTGCGCTGCCCGGGCCAGAAGCTGCGGGAGGGCGAGGAGCTCAAGAACCTGTGGGGCGGCTCCTTCTACCTCGGCGAGCAGGCGAACGCGTGGACCGAGGACGCGTTCAGCGAGACCGGTGAGTACGTCAGCGCGCAGGACGGCGGGCCCTACCGCTACACCTGGTCCCAGGCCCAGTTCGGCCCGGTCACCGTGGCCATCGCCGGCAAGGGCACCACGGGCTTCACCGAGGAGGCCATGAACGGGCTCGCCGCCCAGGCCACCAGCCGGATGATGCTCCAGGCCAAGCAGGAGCTCGGAAAGGAGACGGGCTGATGGAGCCGCTCCTTCCGCCGGACCCCTCCCGGATCGCCGGGTACCGCCTCCTCGGCCGGCTCGGCGCCGGCGGCATGGGCGTGGTCTACCTCGGCCGCACCGACGACGGCGCGCTCGCCGCCGTCAAGGTGATCCGCGCCGAGTACGCCGACGAGGCGGACTTCCGGGCCCGTTTCCGCCGCGAGGCCGAGATCGCCGCGGAGGTGGACAGCCCGTGGGCCGTCCGGATCACCGGCGCCGACCCCGACGCGCCCGAGCCGTGGCTGGCCACCGCCTTCGTCGCCGGCCCCTCCCTCGCCGAGGCCGTCACCGCCCACGGCCCGCTCCCGCTGCGCGCCGTACGGATCCTCGGCAAGGCCCTGGCCAAGGCCCTCGGGGTGATGCACGCGCAAGGCCTCGTCCACCGCGACGTCAAACCCGGCAACGTGCTGCTCGGCATGGACCGGCCCCGGCTGATCGACTTCGGGATCGCGCGCGGCGGCGAGCACACCGCCCTGACCTCCGCCGACGCCGTCCTCGGCACCCCCGGCTTCCTCCCGCCCGAGCAGGCCGAGGGCCGCCCCGCCGAACCGGCCGGCGACGTCTTCTCGCTCGGCTGCCTCCTCGCGTACGCCGCCACCGGCCGCCTGCCCTTCGGCACCGGCACCGTGGACGCGGTGCTCTACCGGACCGTCCACGACGAGCCCGAGTTCGGCCCGGAGGTCCTCGCCGACCCCGAACTCACCGCCCTGCTGCGGACCTGCCTCGCCAAGCACCCCGACATCCGCCCCACCGCGAACGAACTGGACGAGGCGCTCACCGAGGACACCCCGGGGGAGGGCACCGACTGGCTGCCCGACCCGGTCGTTGCCACCATCGCCGGGCGCGCCGCCGCACTGCTCGCCCTACCCGGCATCGAGGAGACCGTCGCCGACCCGGAGGCCGCCCCGGCACCCGGCACGGCCGCGCCCTCCCGCAGGCGTTTCCTCGCCCTCGCCTCCGGCGGCGCCGTGCTCGCGGCCGGCGGCGGCCTGGCCGCGTGGCTGGCGCTGCGCGAGGACGACAAGGACCGGAACGCGGCCGCGCCCGCCCCACGGCGTTGGGTGATCGGCGTGCACGCCGACCTCTCCGGCCCTCAGAAAGCCGCAGGCCAGGCCCAGGAACGCGGAGTGCGGCTGGCCGTCGACGCCTTCAACTCCCGCAAGGACAAGCCCTTCACGCTCGCCGTCGCCACCGCGGACGACGCCGGGCGGGCCGACCGTTCACCGGCCGCGGCCGGTGAACTCATGGCCGACCGCGACCTGTTCGCGGTGATCGGCCCCACCGGCAACGCGTCCGTGATCCCGTGCCTCGAACTCTACGGAGAGAACTCCGTTCCGCTGGTCACCGTGTCGGCCCTGGCGACCACCTTCAGCGTCACCGACCGGCGCAGCTTCTTCCAGAGCTGCCCGATCTCCTCGGCCCAGGCCGCCGTCGTCAACCTCCAACTGGCCGGGAAACAGGGCGTCCGGCGGATGGGCATCCTCAGCGACCGCGACGGCGACACCGACACCTGGCAGGCGGCCCTGCTGGTGGGCCGCACCATCGGCTACTTCGCGCCCGAGGCCACCTTCTACGTGCGCGTCGTCCCGCGCGGCACCCAGGACCTGGCCCCGGTGGTCGCCGACCTGCTCGCGCACGGCGTCGACGGCTTCTTCTACACGGGCACCCCGGCGGGCGGGGCCAAAGCGGCCGGACTGCTGGCGGCCGCCGGCTTCAAGGGGCCCAGGGCCGCCGACTACACCATCGCCGGCCCGGAGTTCCTCGCCGCCGCCGGCCCGGCCGCAGAGGGCTGGCAGTTCTTCACGCCGTACACGAGCCCCGAAGCCCCCGAGGTCGCGGAGGTGGCCCGCGCGCACCGGGCGGCGTACGGATCGGCCCCCGCGATCTGGACCGCCGAGGCCTTCGACGCGACCCGTCTGGTCATCGACCGGCTGGTGACCGCCGCGGCGGGCGGCAGCCGCCCGAACCGCGCCGACCTGCTGACCGCGCTCGCCCAGGGCACCTTCCGCGGCCTGACCAAGGAGTACACCTTCGACGAACGCCGGCAGGTCAAGGGGAACATCTACTTCCAGCACAAGGTGGAGGGCGGCAGCATCCGCTACGTGGGCCCGGCCACCGAGCCCGCGCCCACCGCGTCCCCGGCGGGATAGCCGGGGATGCGCCCCCTCACCCCGGCCGATCCGGCCGCGATCGGCGGCAACCGGCTGCTCGGACGCCTCGGTTCGGGCGGCATGGGCACGGTGTACCTCGCCCGCTCCGCCGCGGGCACCCTCGTTGCGGTCAAGGTCATCCGAGCCGACCACGCCTCGAACCCGGACTTCCGCATCCGCTTCCGGCGCGAGGTGGAGGCCGCCGGGCAGCTGACCGGGCGCTGGGTGGTCCCGGTGGTCGCCGCCGACCCGGAGGCGCGCGAGCCGTGGCTGGCCACCCCGTTCGTCCCCGGGCCCGCCCTCTCCGAGGCGGTGGGAGGGTACGGTCCGCTGCCCGTCCGTGCCGTACGGATCCTCGGCGCGCGGCTCGCCGAGGCGCTCGCGCAGGTGCACGCCGCCGGGCTGGTCCACCGCGACGTCAAACCGGGCAACATCCTCCTCGCCCCCGACGGGCCCCGGCTGATCGACTTCGGGATCGCGCGCGCCGAAGGGGCGGCCACGCTGACGGCCGTGGACGCGGTCATCGGCACACCCGGGTACCTGGCCCCGGAACAGGCCCGCGCGGGCGGACCGGCGGCGGGCGCCGCGAGCGACGTGTTCTCCCTCGGCTGCGTCCTGGCGTACGCGGCGACCGGCCACGGCCCCTTCGGCGGCGGGCACGCGGCCGCGGTGGTCTACCGTACGGTCCACGACGAGCCCGAACTCACCGGACTTCCACCGGAGTTGCTCGAACCGGTGCTGGCCTGCCTGGCGAAGGACCCCGCCGCCCGGCCGACCCCCGCCCAGCTGGGCGCCGCACTCGGCGACGACCCGTCCGGCGCCGACGCCGAGGACTGGCTGCCGCCCCCACTGCCCCGGCTCATCGCCGAACGCTCCACCAGGGCCCTGGAACTCCCCGCCCCGGAACCGACCCGGATCGACGCGCCGCACACGCCGGTACGTGGCCTCACGCGCAGGCGGCTGCTCGCGGCCGGCGCGGGCCTGGCCGCCGTCGGCGCACCGACCGCCTGGTTCGCCACCCGCGGGCGGGCCCGCGGCAAGACGCCGCCGCCGGCCCGCGACCTGGCCACCCTCACCCTCGCCCTGCAGGCCGACCTGACCGGGCCCGGGAAGGCGACCGGCCAGGCCCACGAGCGCGGCATGAGACTGGCCGTGGAGCGGCACAACAGCCGCAAGGACGCCGCGTTCCTGCTGGCCCTGCGCGTCGCCGACGACGGCGGAGACCCGGCGCGCGCCGCGCAGGTGGTCAAGGAACTGGTCGCCGACCCCGCGGTGGCCGCGCTCACCGGCCCCACCTGGGACGCGGCCGTGCCCGAGCTGGCCGCCGCGTGCGGCAAGGCCGATCTCGCCCTGGTGCTGGTGTCGGTCGACAGCCCCGAGGCCGCCATGGCCCAGCCGGAATGGCGCACGGTGTGCGCCACCCGCCCGGCCGGTGACCATTTCGCCCTTCCGGTGATCGACTACCTCAGCCGAGTACGGCCCGTCCGCCGCACGGCCCTGGTGGAGGACGTCGAAGGCGGCGAACCCACCTGGCCGCTCATCCGCAGCCTGCAGCAGAGCCCGCCCTCGATGGGCACGCTCAGCGTCCACCGGATCCCGGTCGGCAGCTCCGACTTCGCGGGCGCGGTGCGCGCCCTGACCGAGGCCGGGGCCGAGGCCGTCGTCTACGCCGGCACCTCACCGCAGCGCGCGGCCCGGCTGGCCCGCGCCCTGGCCGATGCCGGCTTCCCGGGCCCGCGCGTCGCCCTCCAGCACGTCATGGAACCGGCCTTCCTCACGGACGCCGGGCCGACGGCCGAGGGCTGGGCGTTCGGCTGCCTCTTCACCGACCCGCTGGCCGTCCCCGCCGCCGCCGAGTTCGTCGGGGCCCACCGTGCGGCACACGGGGAGCCGCCCGCCCGCTGGGCCACCGAGGCGTACGACGCCGTGGGCCTCCTGGCCGCGGCCCTCACCGGCCTGGGCGAGGAGGGGCGGGACCGTGCGGGCCTGGCCCGCCGGATCTTCCGGACGGCCCACGAGGGCCTCGCCAAGCCGCTCGCCTTCGACTCCGGCACGCACGTGCTGACCCGGGGCCGCACCGCCCACCTCTACCGGGCCGAGTCCGGTGCGTACCGGTACCTGGGCCTCTACCCGGACGTACGCCCCTCCACGTGAGCGCCCGGGCCGGCGCGACGGCGCGACGGCGCGACTACTCGAAGCGTGAGGTGTCGCCCGCGCCCCGCCGTACGATCTCGGCCTCGCCGCCGGAGAAGTCGATGACCGTGGTCGGTTCCGTACCGCAGTCGCCGGAGTCCAGCACGGCGTCCACCTCGTGGTCGAGCCGCTCCTTGATCTCCCAGCCCTGCGTCATCGGCTCCTCCTCGTCGGGCAGCAGCAGGGTGCTGGAGAGCAGCGGCTCACCGAGCTCGTCGAGCAGGGCCTGCGTGACGACGTGGTCGGGAATCCGGACCCCGACCGTCTTCTTCTTCGGGTGCATCAGCTGGCGCGGCACCTCCGACGTCGCCGGGAGGATGAAGGTGTAACTGCCGGGTGTGGCCGCCTTGATCGCGCGGAACACGTCGTTGTCGATCTGGACGAACCGGCCCATCTGCGCGAAGTTCTGGCACACGAGGGTGAAGTGGTGACGGTCGTCCAGGTTGCGGATCGACCGGATCCGGCTGATGCCGTCACGGTTGCCCAGCTGGCAACCCAGCGCGAAGCAGGAGTCGGTCGGGTACGCGATGAGCGCGCCGGAGCGGATGATGTCGGCCACGTTGCCGATCGTGCGGCGCTGAGGATTCTCGGGGTGCACGTCGAAGTATTTCGCCATCCGCCGAGCGTACGTGTTCCGGCCGCCGCAGCTCGCGTCGAGGTGATTCGCAGATGCGCGCGCTGAGTGAACCGATCCGGGCCGACGACCCTCGCGCGGCCCGCGGGCGGGTGCTCCGGGCGCTGCCCGGCGGGTTCCGGGGCACGATGAGAGGTAGCCGTGCGCCCCGGGCCGCCGCTGGGCGGGTGGGGGACGGGCCGGAGGTGCCGGAAGGGAGCGTCCCCGATGGGTTCGATCGACGGGTTGGGAGCCGGTGGGGCCGGGCGTACCGCGCCCGGGCTCGCCCCGCCCAGCGGGCTGCTCGACGTCCTGAACGTCGCGGCGGTCGTCCTCGACGCCGAGGGACGGATCGCACTGTGGAGCCCCCAGGCCGAGCAGCTGTTCGGCTGGTCGGCCGAGGACGCGCTGGGCCGGCCCGCCGCCGGGCTGCTGGCCGCCGAGGAACACCTGGGGCTGGTCACCGAGCTCTTCGCACGGGTCATGGGCGGCGCCGGGGACTGGGCGGGCGCCTTCCCGGTGCGCCACAAGGACGGCGGCACCCGTCTGGTGGAATTCCGCAACATGCGGCTGCTCGACGAGCACGGGGACCTGTACGCCCTCGGCATCGCGACCGACCGGACGCGGCTGCGGCAGCTGGAGCGGGACCTCGCGCTCTCCGCGCGCCTGGTGGCCCAGTCCCCGATCGGCCTCGCGGTCCTGGACACCGAGCTGCGGTACGTCCTGGTCAACCCGACGCTGGAACGGATCAACGGGCTGCCCGCCGCCCAGCACATCGGCCGGAGCGTCCGCGAGGCCCTCTCCTTCCTCGACGACACCGAGGCCGCCGAAGCGGCCATGCGCCAGGTGCTGGCCACGGGGACCCCGCTGCTCGAACAGTTCACGGCCGGCCGCACCCACGGCGGGGAGCGCACCGAGCACGCCTGGTCGGTGTCGTACTACCGGCTGGAGGACGCCACCGGACGCGTCCTCGGCCTGGCCACCTCCGTGGTCGACGTCACCCAGAGTCACCAGGCGGCCATCGAGATCGCCCGCAGCCGTCGGCGCCTCGCCCTGATCGCGGACGCCACCGTCCGCATCGGCACCACCCTCGACCTGGACCAGACCGCCCGCGAGCTCGCCGACGTCGTTGTGCCGGAGCTCGCCGACATCGCCGCCGTCGACATCCTCGACTCCGTCCTCGAAGGCCGGCCGACCCTGCGGTCGTCCGCCCACGAGCCCGCCGTGTTCCGTGCCCTGGCCGTCGCCTCCGCCTTCCCCAGCGAGGCCGTCCGCGCCGCGGACCCCCCGGGCGACATCGCCGCGTACGCCGCGGACCGGCTGGTCACCCAGTCCGTGACGACCGGGCACCCGGTCCTGGTGGCCCACGTCCACGCCCAGGACATCTCGCGCATCGCCCGCGACAGCACGGCCGCCTCGCTCCTGACCCGCGCCGGCCTGCGCTCGTACCTGGCGGTGCCCCTCATCGCCCGCGGCGAGGTCCTCGGCGCGCTCGACCTCAAACGCACCCGCAACCCGCTGCCCTTCAACGACGACGACATCGTGCTGGCCGGGGAGCTGGCCGCCCGAGCCGCCGTGTGCATCGACAACGCCCGCTGGTACCGCAACGCGCACCACACCGCCCTCGCCCTCCAGCACCACCTCCTCCCGCACCACCCGCCACCCACGCCCGGCCTGGAAGTGGCCTCCCGGTACCGGCCCGCCGCGGCCAGCAGCGAGATCGGCGGCGACTGGTTCGACGCCATCGCCGGCCCGGACGACACCACCGTCCTCGTCATCGGCGACGTCATGGGCAGCGGCATCAACGCCGCCGCCAGCATGGGACAACTGCGCACCGCGACCCGTACCCTCGCCGAACTCGCCCTCGAACCGACCCAGGTGCTCCAGCAGCTCGACCGCACCACCGCCGCCCTCGAAGAGACCATCGCCACCTGCGTCTACGTCGTCTACGACCCGCACCGGGCCCAGTGCCGGGTCGCCGTCGCCGGACACCTGCCGCCCGTCCTCATTCGGTCCGGGCGCACCCCCGAACTCCTCGACCTGCCCACCGGCGCACCCCTCGGCGTCGGCGGCATCCCCTTCGAGGCCACCACCGTCGCCATGGAACCCGGCGACCAACTGGTCCTCTACACCGACGGCCTCGTCGAGACCCGGGACCAGCCCATCGACGAACGCCTCGACCTGCTCCTGGCCCTGCTCGCCGACACCGGACGCCCGTTGGAGGAGACCTGCGACCGGCTCCTGGACTCCCTGCGCCGGCCGGACGACCACGACGACGTCGCCCTGGTCATCGCCCGCGCGAGGCCCCTGCCGTAGCCCTGCCGCAAGCCGCCCGCTCGCCTCGCGGCCCGGCCTGCGCGACCTTACGCTGATCGTGATCGTGATCGCCTCGCCTTGAACCCCGTACGGCAGGAGGCCCGTGGTGACTCCGACGCACATACGGTTCCGCCGGGCCTGCGTGGCCGCCGCGGCGGCGGGTCTGCTCCTCGCCCCGGCCGTCGCGGGCTCCGCGTACGGGACACCCGCCGCGGTGCGGCCCGTCCCCGCCGCCCCCACCCCGGACGGGGAGGAGGGCTTCCCGGAGCTCACCCCCGCCGTCGCGGCCCAACTCGACGCCGCCGTACGCCAGGTCATGCGCGAGGCCCGGGTGCCGGGCGTGATCGTGGGGCTGTGGGCACCCGGCAAGGGCAGCTACGTGAGGGCCTTCGGCGTCGCCGACAAGGCGACCGGCGCGCCCATGCGGACCGACTTCAACACCCGCATCGGCAGCCTGACCAAGACGTTCACCGTCACCGCCGTCCTCCAGCTGGTCGACCAGGGCAAGCTCGGCCTGGACGACCCGATCGGCGACTACATCGCCGGCGTTCCGAACGGGGACCGCATCACCCTGCGCGAGCTGGCCGGCATGCGCAGCGGGCTCTTCAACTACAGCGAGGACCCGGACTTCGACAAGGCGTTCACCACCGACCCCGATCGCCCCTTCACACCGCAGGAGTTGCTCGACTACTCCTTCAAGCACCCGGTGCAGTTCGAGCCGAACGCGAAGTTCGAGTACTCCAACACCAACCTGATCCTGCTCGGCCTGCTGGTCGAGAAGGTCACCGGCCGGCCGCTCAAGGACGTCATCGACCGGGACGTGGTGGAGCCGGCCGGACTGGGCCGCACGCTGTTCCCGACCGGCGCGGAGTTCCCCGCACCGCACGCGCAGGGCTACACGGACCAGACGGCCTCCGGCAAGATCGAGGACGCCACCGGCTGGGACCCGTCCTGGGCCTGGGCCGCGGGCGCGATGATCTCCGACCTCCAGAACCTGCGCAGCTGGGCGCGGACCCTCGCCACGGGCACGCTGCTGACGCCCGAGACACAGGCCCAGCGGCTGAAGACCACCTCGGTCGGCATCCCCGGCGCCGGCTACGGGCTGGGCCTGTTCAACGTCCAGGGCTGGATCGGTCACAACGGCTCGCTCCCGGGCTACGAGAGCCTGGGCATCTTCCTGCCGCAGGAGCAGGCGACCCTGGTCGTCATCCTCAACACCGACGTCCTGCACGACGGACAGGAGCCCAGCACCCTCTTCGGCGAGGCGATCACCGGCATCGTGACCCCGGACCACGTCTACCCCGGGCACAAGCCGTCGGTCCCCAAGCCCTCGGCCTCCGCCTCGGCACCCGCGTCACCTACGTCACCCGCGTCATCCGCGTCGACGCCGCCCGCATCCCGGTCCGGCTGAGGTCCGCCGCCGACGCCACCGGACCGGGTCGGATGATCCGACTGTTAGGGTCCGAGGTATGCCAGAGCTCATCAGCCCCACGCCCCGCCTGCACGGCTCCTGGCTCGCCGCCCAGCGGGAAGCGGGCCCCGAGGCCCACCTGGACGGCGCCGGACTCGGTTCCGACGACGACGTGGACAGCCCGGAGGGCTTCGCGGCCTGGGTGGACCGGCTGCACGGGTACGGCGACCGTACGGCGCCGGTCGAGCACGGCCGCGTGCACGCCACGTACTGGTGGATCGCCGAGAACGACACCTATCTCGGCGCGATAGACCTGCGGCACTACCTGAACGGCTTCCTGCTCGACGCGGGCGGCCACATCGGCTACAGCGTCCGGCCCTCGGCCCGCCGCCGCGGACTGGCCACCTGGGCCCTGGGCGCCGTCCGGCACGAGGCCCGCCTGCTGGGCATGGACCGCGTCCTGCTGACCTGCGACCCCGGAAACGAGGCGTCGATCCGCACGATCGAAGCCAACGGCGGCGTACTGGAAGACGTCCGCGAAACCCTCATCGGCCCCAAGCGGCGCTACTGGATCACCCTCTAGCATCCCCCTCCGCCACCCCGGCGAGCAGGCCACGCAGGACCTCCACGTCGCTCTCCGGGACACGCCGCAGGCGCCCCCGCCCGTCGGCGGCGAGGTCGGACGGGCGCACGACCACCAGCCGCAGGCCGTGGGCCGGGATCTGCGTGTCGCGGTAGCCGTCGTAGCGGGCGCGCTGCTCACCGCGGTGGACCCCGCTGACCGTCATCCGGTCGGGCTTGTCGAAGAAGGGCGTCGGCTCGTCGTGCTGGCGCTCCCGGTACTCCAGCACCAGCAGGTGGCCGGGCCAGTAGGCGTCGACCGGCAGCCTGGCCCGCCGGCCTCCCGCCCCGGGATCGCCCAGCAGCCAGTCGAACCTGTGCTGGGTGAGGGCCGTGGCGCCCAGGACCTGGTTGCACAGGCCGACCACGTACGCCTCGTCGCTGTCGTCTCGGCTCATGGGGAGGATGCTGTCACGGGGCGGCCAGGCCCGAAGCCGTTTCCGCGGGAGGCCGGAGGCCGGAGGCCGGAGGGCGGAGACGGGAAGGCGGAGACGGGAAGGCGGCGGGCCGGGACGTCGTGTCGTAACAGTGCCGGGCGGCCGTACTGGGTCGATAGTGGGGCTGTGAGCGACTGGTCGGAGGGACCCGGGCAGAGCGGCGCCGCGGACGGCGCCGCCTGGTCCGGACGTGACGGCGCGCGGGCATTCGCGGCGGTGGACGCGGCCACGGACTGGCTGCTCGGGTACCCGTTCGTCTTCCGGGCCCTGTCCCGCCGGATCGGGCCCGGGTCGGTCCTGGTGGACTACGGGTGCGGACCGGGCAGGGTGGCCGACCACGCGGCCCGGCAGCTGGGAGTGCGGGTCCTCGGGGTGGACACCTCCCCGGAGATGCTGGCGCTCGCCCGCGCCTCGGCGACCGCGGTGGCGGAGTACCACCTCGTCGAGGACGGCCGGGTGACCGGCCTCGCGGACGGCTGCGCGGACGCGGTCATGTGCAGCCACGTCCTCGCGTCGCTGCCGACCGAGGACGCGGTGGTCGGCGTGCTCACCGAGATCCGCCGACTGCTGCGGCCGGACGGCCTGTTCGTGCTGCTGACCACCGACCCCAACTGCAACGGCACGGAGTACGCCTCGCTGCGGATCGGCGAGCCGGGCGAGGTGTACGGGCCCGGCGACGAGCTGACGGTACGGCTGCGGCGCACGGACGGCTCCTGGCAGGAGATGCGCAACCACGCGTGGCCCGTCGGCTACTTCCCGGTCCTGCTGGAGCGCGCCGGCTTCCGGGACGTCGTCCAGCACCGGCCCACCGTGGACGAGGCGCTCACCGTCGCCGACCCGGATCTCGCAGCCGGCCGCTCGTGGCCGGCGGAGCGGGAAAGGCCGCCCCTGGTGATCACCACGGGGCTCGCGGCCTGACCGTACGGCCGGCTCCTGCGACGCCGCCGCCCGCCGCCCGTACGGGTGTTACTGTCGCGCCATGTCCAAGGCCGAGATAGACAGGGTGACCGCCGAGTTCTTCGGCGCCTTCGACAACCGGGGCGGCCAGGCCGCCGATGTCGAACGGATCCGCCGGCTGATGCTCCCGGGCGGGGTCGTCGTCAAGACCGGCCCGGACTTCACGGCCTACACCGTGGACGAGTTCATCGAGCCGCGCCGGCTGCTGCTGTCCGGAGGCCGGCTGGCCGAGTTCTCCGAGTGGGAGACCTCGGAACGGACCGAGATCGCGGGCGACATCGCCTCGCGGTTCGGCGAGTACCGCAAGTCCGGGATCCTGGACGGCGAGCCCTTCGAAGGCGGCGGGACCAAGACCATCCAGTTCGTGCGGACCCCGGACGGCTGGCGGATCGCCGCCTTCTCCTGGTACGACCAGCCCTGACCGCGAGGCCGACCGCGGCGTTTGCGGCGCTCGTCAGCGGTCGCCCTCGTGGCCGGTGCAGCAGCCGTCCCGGAGCATCTGGCGCAGCACGCTGCCCCAGTCCCCGGGGGCCGCGTCGGGCGTCGTGCCGGAACGGGTGAAGGCACGCTCCAGGGCCGGGCGTTCACGCACGACACCACCCCGGACGGTCGCCCGTACGCGGATCAGGTCCGCGAAGTCGGTGAAGGGGTCACCGTCGACGAGCGTGAGATCGGCGATCCTGCCCGGTTCGACCGTGCCGAGCCGGTCCGCGACGCCGAACACCCGGGCCGGGGTCCGGGTCACGGTGGTCAGCGCCTCCGCCGGCGACATGCCGTACCGGTGCAGCGCCCGCAGCGAGAGGTGCAGGTGGAGCCCGACGGGGGTGAGCGGCGCGTCGGTGCCCAGCGCGAGACGCCCGCCTCCCGCCACCACGCGCCGGTAGACCTCCACCTCGCGCTCCAGGACGGCGCTCTGCTCCGCGCTCGGCGCACTCGCGGCCGCGGCCCGGACCGCCTCCACGTCCCAGGGCGGCATCAGCGCCGTCACCCGCGCATCGTCGGCGAGCGCCGGATCGGCGCCGAGCAGCGGCAGCGCCGTGAAGGGGGTGGCGATGAGATCGAAACCGCCCCGCGTGTAGACCTCCACGGTGTCCTGGTACGTGTGGCCCCGCGGGGTCGCCCCGTGGCCGTACTCGGCGCGCTCGGTCGCCACCAGGTGCGTCGTCAGGTCCTGGCCGGCCTGGACGCCCGGGGCGCACAGATGGGAGCCGGCCAGGACACCGAGCCGGTCGTGCGCGAAGCGGGCCGCATCGGCCATCAGCTCGTACGGGGCGCGTACGTACGTCTTGACGAAGTCCCAGTCCAGCGCGGCGCCCCGGGCCAGCGAGCGGGCGAACCCCGCACGGGTGCGATGGGCGCGCCCCATGCTGTAGGCGACCCGGGAGCCGTCGAGGAGCTCCCCGCCGGCCAGCAGCCGCGGCGCGGCGAGCCGCCCGGCCCGGATGTCCTCGCGCAGCCGGGCCTGCTCGTAGGCCGAACCGCCGAGCGAGACCACGGTGGTGACGCCGTACGCGAGGTGCAGCACGCCCTGGCGCGCCCCGTAGGTGTAGGGGTACGGATGGACGTGCGCGTCCCACAGGCCCGGCAGGACCGTGCCGTCGGAGGCGTCGACGGTGCGCGCGGCGCGGCGGCCCGGCCGGTGCGGTTCGACGGCGGCGATCCGGCCGCCGCTGACGAGGACGTCGACATCGGCCCGGGGCGGGGAGCCGGTGGCGTCCCACAACAGCCCCGCGTGTACGACGGTGTCGACGGGTGCGGGGCGCCGGTAGGAGAGGGAGACGGGCACGGTCCGGGAGGGCCCGGTGGGCGCGCCGTCGCCGTCGAGCGTGAGCAGGCGCAGCCGGGCGCAGGACTGGTAGAGCAGGGTGCGGGCATCGGCGGACCAGGAAGGGTGGTCGGCGGGCTCGTCGGTCAGGCGGCGGGCCGGTCCGGCGGGCGTACCGTCGGGGCCGACGGGCAGCAGCCACAGCGCCGACTCGCTGACGCAGGCGAGGAAGCGGCCGTCGGGTGACCAGACGGGCCCGGAGGCGTAGCGGTCCGCGAGCGAGGCGTGCGGGGCGAGCGCGTGCAGGCGGGCGGCGCCGGTGGCGGTGTCGACGATCCGGATGAGGTTGTAGCCCTCGCGGAAGCGCCGGCTGAGCCGGTTGCGGTCGCACAGGGCGAGGTGCCGGCCGTCGGGCGACCAGCTGGGCGGGCCGGGCAGTCCGCCCCCGCCCAGTGCCGGGACCAGCGGGGTCTCCGTCCCGGTCGCGAGATCGCGTACGTGGAGCCGCCCGGCCAGGTCCAGCGCGGCGAGCCGGGTGCCGTCCGGGGAGAGCGCCCCGTAGACCCGGCCGCCGGGCGCGAGCACGCTCTCCCGGCCGCCGTCGAGCTCCCTGCGGCGAACGGTGTTCAGCCCGTCGCGGTCGTCGGTGTAGACCAGGGCCCGGCCGTCCGGGGTCCACAGCGGGCCCTGGACGTAGGCCGTGGCGGGAGCCTGGACGATCTTGCGCGGAGCCCCGCCGGTGACGGGCGCGACCCACAGCGCGTTCAGCGCGGCGAAGGCCACGCTGCGGCCGTCGGGGGACAGGGCGGGCAGGTGGATGCCCCGGACGGGGAGACTCCGCTCGGCCTCCAGGACGTACTCCTTGACCCGGTAGCGGGGGCGCGTCACCTCGAGGGTGGCGTCGAGGGGAATCGCCCGGCCACTGCCGCCGTCACGGTGCGGGCGGATCACCCGGAACCGGCCGTCGAGCGTGATCAGCAGGCGGTCGTCGCCGATCCAGCGCGGGGGAGCGGGCGCGAGGTCGCCGTCGAGGGGGACCCGACGGCCGTCGGCGAACAGGCTCAGGATCTCGGCCTTGCGGGGGCCGGGGGCCGCGGACAGCCAGGCGGTGCGGCCGGCCGGGGAGAGCGCGGGAGCCATCAGCCGGCCGTCGGCGACGGTGTGTTCGATCCGTACGGGCCCGGGCGCGTCGGCGGCGACGGAGGCGAGGGTACGGGCGGTCAGCGTGTCGCCGGCCGGGGTGCCCGTGGTCACGGTGGCGCGGACGAACAGCACGCGGGAGCCGTCCGGCGACCAGACGGGATCGAAGTCCTCCCACTCCCCGTCCCGGCCGGGGCCCTGCTGCCCGGGCAGTCCCGTCAGGCGGCGCGGGCGGCCGCCGGCGACGTCGACCGTCCAGATCCGGTACGGGCTGCCGGTCACCGGATCACCGCCGCGTTCGGAACAGCAGGCGAGGGTACGGCCGTCGGGCGACCAGGCCGGCGCGCGGTGGTCGAAGGGGCCGTCGGTGAGCCTGCGCAGACCGGAGCCGTCCGCGTTCATCACCCAGAGGTGGAAGACGCCCCCGCGGTAGGCGCTCATCGCCACCTGGCGGCCGTCGGGGGAGAACACCGGACGCCCGGGCTCCAGATCGGGCGGGGTGAGGGGCGTGGCGGGTGAACCGTCCGGGGGCAGCGACCACAGGACGTTCTGCACCTCGGCGACGAACCGGTCCCCGGCGGCCGTGGCGGTCGCGGCCCCGTTGGTCGCACGGGTGAAGCGCAGCCCGACGGTCGCCGCCCCGGCCGTCCCTGTCCCCGTTGCCGCCGACTCCGTCCCGGCCGCGGTCTCCTGGTCGGCCGCCGCCGGGGAACGCCCGAGCAGCGCCGCCGCGGCTCCCACCGAAGCCGCCTGCAGCACGGTCCTGCGCGCAACTCGCATTCCGACCCCTCGCCTCACCTGTCGACGTACAAGCAAACGATCAAGACCCTCCTAGGGCAACGGCGACACCGGCAGGGATAAATCGCTTGATCCCGGAGGCCACCCGAGGGTCGGATGACGGTCGTGAGCACAGGACAGACGGATCCCGGCCGGCACCCCGTCGACGACGACCTCGTACGGCGGCTGGTCGCCGGGCAGTTCCCGCGGTGGGCGGGGATCCCGGTGGAGCGGTTTCCGTCCGGCGGCACGGTCAACGCCGTGTACCGGCTGGGCGAGGACATGGTCGTACGGCTGCCGCTGGCGGAGGGCGGAGCCGAGGACGTGTCCACGGAACGCGAGTGGCTGCCGCGCCTCGCGCCCAGGCTGCCCACGGCCGTCCCCGAGGTGCTCGGGGCCGGGGAGCCCGCCGAGGGGTATCCGTGGCGGTGGTCGGTGTGCCGGTGGCTGACCGGGGAGAACCCGGAGGCGGGCGCGCTGGGCGAACCGGTGCCGCTGGCCCGGGACCTGGCCGGGTTCGTGGCGGCGATGCGGAGCATCACCCTGCCGGGGGCGCCGCGCGCCCACCGCGGCGGGCCGGTCGCCTCGCTCGACGGGTCCACCCGGGCGGCGATCGAGGAACTGCGGGGGATCCCGCAGGAGGGCGTCGACTGCGATGCGGCGGCCGCCGTGTGGGAGGACGCGCTGCGGGCCCCGGAGTGGGACGGGCCGCCGGTCTGGCTGCACGCCGACCTGATGCCGGGCAATCTCCTCGTGGACGGTGGCAGGCTGACCTCGGTGATCGACTTCGGGTGCATGGGGGCGGGGGACCCGGCGTGCGATCTGTTCCCGGCGTGGAACCTGCTGCCGGCCGCGGCGCGGGAGGTCTTCCGCGAAGAACTCGGCGTGGACGACGCGACCTGGCGGCGAGGCCGGGGACGGACCCTCTCCCAGGCGCTGATCGCGCTGCCCCACTACCGCGGGACGAACCGGGCGATGGCACTCAACGCCCGGCACGTGATCCGCGAGGTGCTGGCGGAGGGACCGGGGGCGGGCTGAGGTGCTCGCTGCCGCTGCCGCTGCCGCTGCCGCTGCCGCTGCTGCTGCCGCCGCCGTCGCGGCGGACCGGCAACGGGCCGTGCCGCCACCGGTCGGAACCGGCCAATCGCCCCGCCCGGCCGGCAATGTGCCGAGACCCGCCTGTGGATTCGGCCCGGGCTGATGCATCCTGGTGGCCGTCCGGACCGTAGGCGCCCTATACGGGGGGTGTAGGCATGGTCTCGATCGTTCGCGCTCCGCAGCCCGCCGCCGGAGGTGCCGAGAGCATCAGATCGCGTCCTGGAGCGGCCCTGCGGGGACAGATCATCGCGTACCACGGCTACCGGCTGCCGGAAGGCAGACCCCGGTCCCGGCTCGAAGTCCCCGACGGCGTGGTGACGGTGGTCATCGCCCTCGCGGGCGGTCTCAGCCTCACCGCCGGGGGACCGCCACAGGGCGCCTCGTCCTTCCTCTCCGGGCTGCGCACCACCCCGACGCGCGGCGAGCACACCGGAGGTCTGCACGGCATCGAGGTCACCTTCTCCCCGCTCGGCGCCTACCGGACCTTCGGGATACCCATGAGGTACTTCACGGAGGCCTTCGTCGACCTGTCCGACCTGCTCGGCCGGAACGCCGCCCTCCTCGTCGAGCAGCTCCAGCAGACCGATGCCTGGGCCGACAGGTTCGCCCTCCTCGACGCCGTGTTCCTCTCCTGCGGCGACAAGGGCGGCACGGTCTCGCCCGAAGTCCGCGAGGCCCTGCGGCGGTTGCGCGCGGACAGCCGGCCCGAAGCCCTCGGCAGGATCTCCGGCGAGGTCGGCTGGAGCACCCGCCATCTGCGCGCCCGCTTCGGGCAGCAGGTGGGGCTGGCGCCGAAGGCCGTCGCGAGGGTGGCCCGGCTCCAGCGGGCGCTGCGCCTCCAGTCGCTCGGCCTGGACGGGGCCCGGGTGGCGGCCTTCGGCGGCTTCCACGACCAGGCCCACTGCATCCGCGAGTTCAAGGCGATGACCGGGCTCACCCCGTCGCGGTTCGCGGCCCACCGGGGCGGCCTGCCGCCCGGCTCGGCGCTGGACCGGGTGCCGGGCCGGGTGACCAGCCTGCTGCTGCCGGAGAACGCCTGAACGCAGATTCCCCCGCCGGATCGAGTTCCCCCAGGGGGCCGCCGCCCCGGCCGCGCCCGTGCGATGCTGGGTGCATGACCTTGGAGGACCTGGTACGCCTGCGTCGCGCGCGGGACACGATGGACCGCGACTACGCGCAGCCGCTGGACGTCCCGGCCCTGGCCAATGTGGCCCTCATGTCGGCCGGGCACTTCTCCCGCAGCTTCCGCGCCGCCTACGGGGAGACCCCGTACAGCTACCTCATGACCCGCCGCGTCGAGCGGGCGAAGGCCCTGCTGAGGCGGGGTGACCTCAGCGTCACGGAGGTCTGCTTCGAGGTCGGATGCACCTCGCTCGGGTCGTTCAGCTCGCGCTTCACGGAGCTGGTCGGCGAGAGCCCGAGCGCGTACCGCGCCCGCCGCCACGAGGCCGGTGCGGCGATCCCGGCGTGCATCGCGAAAATTCATACGCGACCGATCAGGAACGGAGAAGCGGAATCGGCCACCGCCTCGTAGCGTCGGAGGCATGACCATCAAGCTCTCGCAGTGCTTCATCGCAGTCGACGACCACGACAAGGCGCTCGCGTTCTACCGCGACGTCCTCGGCATGGAGGTCCGCAACGACGTCGGATTCGAGGGGATGCGCTGGGTGACCGTCGGCTCACCCGAGCAGCCCGACGTGGAGATCGTCCTCGAACCGCCCCTCGCCAACCCCAACGCCTCCCCGACGGACAAGCAGCAGATGGCAGAGCTGCTGGCCAAGGGCCTGCTGCGCGGGGTGATCTTCTCCACCGACGACGTCGACGCCACCTTCGAGCGCATCCAGGCAGCCGGCGGGGAGGTGCTGCAGGAGCCGATCGACCAGCCGTACGGGGTCCGCGACTGCGCCTTCCGCGACCCGGCCGGCAACATGCTCCGCTTCAACCAGCCCAAGCGGTAGAGACAGCCCGCAGCAGAGTCCGGACCAGCGAAACCGACGGGGACCGCACACGCGGTCCCCGCCCGAACGACGGAGACACGATGAGCAAGGCCACGGGGACGGGGACGGGGGCGCGATCGTCCGCGCCGCACGGTGCCGACAGTCACGACGTGATCCGCGTGCACGGCGCGCGCGAGAACAACCTCAAGGACGTCAGCATCGAGATCCCGAAGCGCCGGCTGACGGTGTTCACCGGGGTCTCCGGCTCGGGCAAGAGCTCGCTCGTGTTCAACACCATCGCCGCGGAGTCGCAGCGGCTGATCAACGAGACGTACAGCAGCTTCGTCCAGGGCTTCATGCCGACGCTCGCCCGCCCCGAGGTCGACGTCCTCGACGGGCTGACGACCGTGATCACCGTCGACCAGCAGCGGATGGGCGCCGACCCCCGCTCCACGGTCGGCACCGCCACCGATGCCCACGCGATGCTGCGGATCCTCTTCAGCCGGCTCGGGAAGCCGTACATCGGCCCGCCCAGCGCGTACTCCTTCAACACCGCCACGGTCCGGGCGAGCGGGGGCATCACCGTCGAACGCGGCGCCGCCAAGACCAAGACGGTGAAGG
The DNA here is from genome assembly GCF_042894695.1 of Streptomyces sp. NPDC001513. Taxonomy (NCBI): domain Bacteria; kingdom Bacillati; phylum Actinomycetota; class Actinomycetes; order Kitasatosporales; family Streptomycetaceae; genus Streptomyces; species Streptomyces sp. NPDC001513. The sequence goes on along the minus strand of NZ_JBIAVU010000018.1, from coordinate 117,757 downwards.
CGACCTACAACCGCACCGGCGGCATGTGCACGCACTGCGAGGGCCGCGGCAAGGTCTCCGACATCGACCTCAGCCAGCTCTACGACGACTCCAAGTCCATCGCCGAGGGCGCGTTCACCATCCCCGGCTGGAAGTCGGACAACGTGTGGACCGTGGGGATCTACGCCGAGTCGGGCTTCCTCGACCCGAACAAGCCGATCCGCCGGTACACCAAGAAGGAGATGCAGGACTTCCTCTACCGCGAGCCGACCAAGGTGAAGGTCAACGGCGTCAACCTCACCTACGAGGGGCTGATCCCGAAGATCCAGAAGTCCTTCCTGTCCAAGGACAAGGAGGCGATGCAGCCGCACATCCGGGCGTTCGTGGAGCGGGCGGTCACCTTCACCACGTGCCCCGAGTGCGACGGCACCCGGCTCAGCGAAGGGGCCCGGTCCTCGAAGATCAAGCGGATCAGCATCGCCGACGCGTGCGCCATGGAGATCAGGGACCTCGCCGAGTGGGTCCGCGGCCTCAAGGAGCCCTCGGTGGCGCCGCTGCTCGCCGCCCTGCAGCAGACCCTCGACTCCTTCGTCGAGATCGGCCTCGGCTACCTCGCCCTCGACCGGCCCGCGGGCTCCCTGTCGGGCGGTGAGGCGCAGCGCGTCAAGATGATCCGCCACCTCGGCTCCGCGCTCACCGACGTCACCTACGTCTTCGACGAGCCCACCATCGGCCTGCACCCCCACGACATCCAGCGGATGAACGACCTGCTGCTGCGGCTGCGGGACAAGGGCAACACCGTGCTCGTGGTGGAGCACAAGCCCGAGGCGATCGCCATCGCCGACCACGTCGTCGACCTCGGCCCGGGCGCCGGAACGGCGGGCGGCACCGTCTGCTTCGAGGGCACCGTCGAGGGTCTGCGGGCCGGTGGCACGATCACCGGCCGCCACCTCGACGACCGCGCCACGCTCAAGGAGACGGTGCGCAAGCCCTCCGGCTCGCTGGAGATCCGCGGCGCGACGGCGAACAACCTGCGGGACGTCGACGTCGACATCCCGCTCGGGGCGCTGGTCGTCGTCACGGGTGTCGCCGGCTCCGGCAAGAGCTCCCTCGTCCACGGCTCGATCCCGGCGGGCGAGCAGGTGGTGTCCGTCGATCAGACACCGATCCGCGGTTCCCGGCGCAGCAACCCGGCGACCTACACCGGACTGCTCGACCCGATCCGCAAGGCCTTCGCGAAGGTCAACGGCGTGAAGCCGGCCCTGTTCAGCGCCAACTCCGAGGGCGCCTGCCCCACCTGCAACGGCGCCGGGGTCATCTACACCGACCTGGCGATGATGGCGGGCGTCGCCACCCCCTGCGAGGACTGCGAGGGCAAGCGGTTCCAGGCGGAGGTGCTCGAATACCGGCTCGGCGGACGTGACATCAGCGAGGTCCTCGCGATGTCCGTCAGCGAGGCCGAGGAGTTCTTCGGCGCCGGCGAGGCGCACACGCCGGCCGCGCACAAGATCCTCGACCGGCTCGCCGACGTGGGCCTCGGGTACCTCACCCTCGGCCAGCCGCTCACCACGCTCTCCGGCGGGGAGCGGCAGCGGCTCAAGCTGGCCACCCACATGTCGGAGAAGGGCGGCGTCTACGTCCTCGACGAGCCGACCACCGGCCTCCACCTCGCCGACGTCGAGCATCTGCTCGGCCTGCTCGACCGGCTCGTCGACTCGGGCAAGTCGGTGATCGTGATCGAGCACCACCAGGCGGTCATGGCACACGCCGACTGGATCATCGACCTCGGCCCCGGCGCCGGCCACGACGGCGGCAAGGTCGTCTTCGAGGGCACTCCCGCCGACCTGGTGGCCAAGCGCGCCACGCTGACCGGCGAGCACCTCGCGGCGTACGTCGGCGCCTGACCCGGCGGGTACGCAGGCCAGGCCGTACGCCGGCCACCAGGCCATACGCCGATCCGGCCGTACGCCGGCCGGGGGCGCCCGCACGCGAGCCGCCACGGGGGACTGCCCCGGCCGGATGATCCGGCCGGGGCAGTCCTCGTACGCGCGCACGCGCCGGCGTGGCTACCAGAGCACGGGCAGGCGTTCCGGCAGGCGCTTCATGAAGCGGGTCCGCCAGACCAACTGGTCGACGGGGACGGCGAGTTGGAGGTTGGGCATCTTCTCCAGCAGGACCTCGATGGCGATCTCGGTGTGCCGCTTGCCGAGGGCGGTGGCGGGGCAGTAGTGCTGCCCGCCGCCGAAGGACAGGTGCGTGCCGGCGTTCGCCCGGTCGATGTCCACGACGTGCGGGTCCGGGTACACGGCCGGGTCGGTGTTGGCGGCCTCGACCAGGACCAGCATCAGCTCGCCCTTCTTCACCTCGACGTCGCCGAGGGTGACGTCCTCCAGGGCGAGGCGGGGCAGCCCGTCGGCGATGGAGAGGTTGATGCGCAGGAGTTCGTCCACGGCGGCCGGGATCTTCTCCGGCGCCTTGCGCAGCTGCTCCCACACCTCGGGGTGCTGGATGAGGGAGACGAGTGCCATCGTCAGGAAGCCCATGGTGGAGATGACACCGGCACCGAACAGTGTGACGCCGACGGTGGCCAGCATCTCGTCCGTCAGGTGGGCGTAGTCCGGGTCGTCGCGCAGGGCGGCGAGTTCGGAGATGAGCCCGGTGGTGGCGGGGTCGTCCAGGCGCTCGACCATGTAGGCCATGTCCCGGTCCCAGTTGAGCTTGGCACCGGTGACGGGGCAGGCCGAGTTCATGAAGGCGATGTCGAGGCTGGCGGCCAGGCGCGGGGCGTCGGCCTCCGGGATGCCGAGGATCCGGCAGTGGAGGTGCTCGGCGTACGGGTTGGTGAACTGGCCGCGCAGGTCGACCGGAGCGCCGTGCGTCAGCAGACCGTCGACCAGGGTGTTGGCCTGGGCCCGCATCCAGTCGGTCATGCCGTCGGTCTTCGGGTTGATCGCCTTGAGGACGGCCTTGCGGAGACCGGCGCCGGTGATGTTGCCCATGTTGTTGACGACCTCGGGCGGGATCGTCAGCGCGTACTGGCGGGGCACGCCGGGGGCCGACGTGTCCTTCAGGCTGAACCGGGGGTCCTCCAGGACCAGCTTGCACAGTTCATAGGAGGAGACGAGCCAGGCTTCGTCGCCGGCTATCGTGCGGACCCGCTTCACGGGCTCGTTGCGGAGCTCCTCGATCTCGGCGGGGAGCTGGTCGCCGCGCGCGGAGAACGGGAAGTCGAGCAGGGTGTCAGTGGGCATCGGGGTGTCCTTCGACGGGCGTGATGATGGCGTGGCCCTGGTTGCGCGAGGCGCGCAGACCCGAACCGCGGGAGTACAGCAGTTCCGCCATCGGCAGGAGCTGGTGGTAGCAGTTGAGCGAGGACGGCACGCCGAGGATGGCCGGCGTGTCGAGGAAGAGCGGCGCCTCGGCGCAGACGTACTCGAGGCACACCTCGCGCTGCCGGGTGGTGGCGGACTTCCCGTCCAGGACCTTGGAGGAGAGGAATGTGTCGACCAGGGAGTTGCAGGTCTTGCGGAACTCCGGGTCGTTGTCGAGCAGGCTGTTCAGGTGGCTGTGCAGAGCGCGGTAGGCCGGGATGTCGGTGAGGGAGGACATCGGCCGGGCGCGCAGGCGGGTGCCGGTGGGGTCGGCTTCCGCGGCGGCGTTGTTCACCTTGGCGCGAACGCCCCGCAGATTCTTGACCGCCTTGCGTCGGGCCTCGTCCTCGCCGTAGCCGAGGGCCTCGTACATCTCTGCAACGTGCAGGTCGGTGTAAATGAGGTCGACCTGCTGGAAGTTGCGCATCCCCCATTGGGCGAGGTCGAGAACGCGCTGGGCGGAAAAATAGCTGTTCCCCGGGGAGATGCCAATGACGGCATGGTCGCCTTCGGTGCTAATCACCTGGCAGTGCGGGGTGTACGGCCGGACTGTGAAGACTTCGGTCGCTGTCGTCAACAGGTGTCGGGTCCTTTGCGCCGCAAGTCCCATGGGGCCCTGTGCCCCGGGTGTGGCGGCGACGTGAAGGAAGGTACCGCAACTCTGTGCGACGTTCCATCACTTCCTGTTGGTAACTCACCTGTCGGACAACACGGTTGTCTGGGGCATCTTTTGTGCGGACGGTGAGGGGCGAAGAGTTGGCGACGCGTTCGCGCAGAGTTGATGAATTCCATGTGTCGATGTGGCCGGGGACGGGGCCGCCCGGTTGACGGCCGGCCCCTGTCCTCGGGCAGGGTTGACGCGTCGACCCGTCGGTCAGAAGGTCTCGGCCCAGTCCATCGTCCGCATGGACTCGAAGGCCGAGACGGACGTGGCCGCGGTCGCCCCGTTGTGGGAGCCGACCGTGTTGTCGCGTCCGGCGTTGAAGATGTCGTCCTGGGCCGACTGGACGATGTTGCTGCCGATGACGAACACGTACGTCGGGTCCGAGTCGGCGGCCGCGGGCGCGGCGGCGGCGAACAGGCCGAGCATGGTGCCGGCGGCGAGGACGGCCAGGGCACGGGAGGTGGTACGGACGGTTCGCTTCACGGCGATGCCTTTCGCAGATTCGGAACGTACACCTCCGGAAGGTAGGAGCCCCGCCCGGTCATGGCGGGCCGACACACGGCGGTCGCCCTGAATGGCCCACGCCGCCGTACGCTTTCCCGAGGCCGCCGGGTCCTCATGCCGGGGGAAGTTCGCGCAGCCTGCCCTCCGCGACGAAGGCGACGCCGCCCCCGACACGCACCGAGCGGACGTCCTCGCCGTGGCCGTCGGCGATGACGGTCATCTCGCTGGGCCGGCCGGTGAACCGGCCCTGGCGCAGCAGGCTCCGCTCGCCCGCACCGATGCGGCCGTGGCGGCGCAGGTAGGCGGCGGCGCAGCCCGCGCCGCTGCCGGTGGCGACGTCCTCGATGATCCCGTCGTTGGTCCAGTGCCGTCCCTCCAGGGCCGAGGCGTCCAAGAGGTAGGCGAACCGGGCTCCGATGCGGGCCAGGGGGCCGTCGAGGGGCGCGGTGACGCGGGCGCGGGCCAGCGCGTCACCGCGTACGGGCAGCACCAGGTAGCGCAGGCCCGTGGAGACGACCTCCGGTGCCAGGCCGGGATCCAGATCGCCCGGTTCGAGGGCGAAGAGGGCGGCGAGCCCGTGCGGGTCGGGGCGGCCGAGGAAGGCGGCGGGGCCCTGGTCGAGGAGGCTCGCGTACCGGCCCGGGCCGCGGCGCTCGGTGCTGACCTCAACCGTCCGGGCCGGCAGGCGCAGGGTCCAGGCCTCGTGGTCCGCGGCGCCGTGAAGGGCGTGCAGGACGGCGGCGGCGCCGATGAGGGGATGGCCGGCGAAGTCCAGTTCCCCGGTGAGGTCGAAGACGCGCGCCCGGGCCCGCCGGGGGTGCGCGGGCGAGCCGTCGCGGAGCAGGAAGACGGACTCGAAGTGGCGCAGCTCGCGGGTGATGGCCCGCATCTGGCCGCCGGTCAGCTCATCGGCGTCGGGGAACACCGCCAGGCTGTTGCCGCTGTAGGGGCGGTCGCTGAAGACGTCGACGTGGTGATAGCGCATCGGCCGGGCGCCGTCAGTGGCCGAAGGGCGGTTCGAAGCAGCCGCTCTCCATGTACGGGCCGTTCGTCCTGACCTCGTAGTTGGTCTTCTGCACGAACGCCGTGACGCAGGCGTCGTCGTGGACCCGCAGCCCGACCCGGGTGCCCTCGGGCGTGACGTAGTGGTCGGCCTGGAAGCGCGGCTCCATCTCCCGGATGCCGAGCGTTCCGCCGAGCCGTTCGCCCTTCGGACCGGTCCGCTCCTCCTCGTAGCCGAGCGGCCGCAGGGCCGCCCGCACGCTCGGGAGGTCCCATGTGCCCGCCTCCCAGAGGCGCTTGAGCACGGGCTCGATCCGGTCGGCCTCCTTCCGGGCGTCCTTCGCACTGGCGGGGGACATCTCGCCCGAGCGGCGGTGCGCGTTGTTGTCGCCGTAGTGCGGGGCGCCGTCGCCGGCACCGGGCTCCACGTAGGGGGAGGCGCCGGGGGCGCTGGGACTCGTACCGGCGCTCGTGCTCGTGCTCGGCAGCGGGTCCGGGGCGCCGGGAGCCGCGTCCGTGCCGCGGCGCTCGCCGCAGCCGGTCAGGGACAGGGCAGCGCCCAGGAGCAGAGCGGCCGCGACGCAGCAACGGCGCGGCCCGCGTATCGAAGTGACCATGGGACGACTCTGCCATGCCGGCCCGCGAAGCCGCCCTCCGCCACTACGGCGAGAGGGCCTAGGGTTGTGCCGTGACCAGCAGGGGGAGCAGCCGTCGAGGGGTACTGGCCGCCGGGGTCGGTGCGCTCGCCGTGGCACTGGCCGGATGCTCGGGGGACGCCGGTCCCGTACGGAGGCTGCGGCTCGCGACGGGGCCGGAGGGCGGGCCGTACAACGCCTTCGGCAAGGCCCTGGCCCAGGCCGTCGCCGCGAGCGGCCGGCCGCTCGAGATCGTGCCCGTGAGCACCGCGGCGAGCGTGGACAACCTGCGGCAGCTGGACGACGGCTCCGTGGACCTGGCGCTGGCCATGGCGGACGTGGCCGAGGACGCCGCGCTGGGGCGCGAGTCGTTCTCCCGGCCGGCCGCCGTGACGGCGCTGGCCCGCGTCTACGTGAACTACACGCACCTGCTCGTCCCGGCGGACGGGCCGGTGCACGCGGTGCGGGACCTCGCCGGGCGTCCGGTCGCGGCCGGCGCGGAGGGCTCGGGCGTACAGGTGGTGGCCGAACGGGTCCTGCGGGCGGCCGGGCTGAGCGACGGCCCCGCGCCGGCCCGCGGGCGGAGCCTGGGCCTCGCCGCCTCGGCCCTGGCCCTGCGCGAAGGCACGGTCGACGCGCTGTTCTGGTCCGGTGGCGTCCCCACGCCGGCGCTGTCGGGGCTGGCGCGCGAGCTGCCCCTGCGCTTCCTGCCGCTCGACGGCTACGTGGGCGCGCTGCGGGAGCGCTACGCCCCCGCCTACTCGGCGGTCACCCTGCCGGCCGGGGTGTACGGGCTCACGGAGCCGGTCGCGACCATCGGGGTCGGCAACTACCTCCTCGCCCGCGCGGACCTGGCGGACGGCGCCGCCCGCGCCCTGCTCCAGGTCGTGTTCCGGCAGTGGCGCGACCTGCTGCGCGAGGTCACGGCGGGGGCGCGGCTGGAACCCCGGTTCGCTATCTCCACCGGGGAGGTGCCGCTCCACCCGGGGGCCGTCGCCCACTACCGGTCGGTCTACGGCTGAGCGGTCACCGGGCCGGCAGCCGCAGCTCGACGACCAGGCCGTGCGGCTCGTTTCCGCGGACCTCCAGCCGGCCGCCACTGCCGCGGGCGAGTTCGTCGGCGATGGCCAGTCCCAGTCCGCTGCCGCGCACGTTCTGGTGCTCGGGGGAGCGGGCGAAACGCCTGAGCAGCAACGGCAGTTGGTCCTCCGGTACGCCCGGGCCGTCGTCGGTGACCCGGACGACCGCGCTTCCGTCGCCCGCCCGTGCGGCGACCACCTCGACACGGCCCTCGCGCGGCACGAACTTGACCGCGTTGTCGAGGAGCGAGTCCAGGATGCGGCCCGCCGCGTCGGGCAGCGCCCGCGCCGGCAGTTCCTCCGGCAGGCCGCCGGCCGTCAGGTGCAGTCCGGCGGCGCGGAAGACCGGGGTCCAGGCCGTCACCCGGTCCCGTACCGCCTGCGCCACGTCCTGATGGCCCGGCTCCGCCGTGCCGGACTCCACCCGGGCGAGGGACAGCAGTCCGTCGAGGAGTTCCTCCAGGCGCTCCGCCTCGTCCAGGGCGCGGGTGTGCTCGGCGAGGCCGGGACCGGGAGCGATGTGCGGTTCGACGTTCTCCAGTTGCAGCACCAGCGTGGCGAGCGGATTGCGCAGCTGGTGGGAGGCATCGGCGACGAAGTCGCGCTGGCGGCCCATGGAGTCGGCCATGGCCTCCGCCATGGCGTTGAAGTGCTGCCGCAGATGACGCAGTTCCGGCGGGCCGGTGTCCGACACGGCCCGCGCCCGGAGACTGCCGGCGGCCAACCGCTCCACCGCCCGGTCCAGGTCGAGGAGCGGTCGCAGCAGCCAGCGTGCGATCCCCGCCGCGACCAGGGCCGCCGCGGCGAAGGCGGCGACCGCCCCGGTGGCGATCAGCGACCAGCGGACCGCCACGTCCCGGCGGGCGGCGTCGGTGGGGACGGCCAGCAGCACCGCCCCGCTGACCCGTTCGTCCCGGCCCACCGGCTCGGCGAGGACGACGGTCCTCGGGCCCCAGGGGCGCAGCGTGGGCAGCCGGTCGGTGGAGCGGCCGGTGAGCGCGCGGCGACGGGCCTCCGCCGCGGCGGAGGAGGCGCCCGAGGCGGTGTCGACGTCGGCACCCGCGTCCGCAACGGCCTGCGACGCGGGCCCCGATCCGGCCCGCGCGACGGTCTCTCCCGCCGTGTCGACCACCACCACCCCGGCGCCGTACAACTCGGCGTACCGGCCGATCTCGGCCGAGAGCTCCGCCCGGTCCGCGGCGGTCCGCATCCGGTCGGCGAGATCGGCGAACCGTACGGCCTCCGAACGCCGTTGCAGCAGCAGGTGCTCGGTGCGGCCGCGCGCGTAGGCATCGGCCAGGGGGACGCAGAGCAGCAGCGCCGCGACCCCCATGAGCACCATCAGCACGGCGAGGAGCCGGCGCCTCATCGAGCGCCGTCCCCTTGCGCGGGGGCGGTGGGGGAGCCGAGCTGGTAGCCGAACCCGCGAACCGTGCGCACCAGGTGGGAGCGGCCGGTCTTGGCCCGGATGCCCGCCACGTGCACGTCCAGGGAACGGGAGGCGGCGAGGAAGACGTCCCCCCAGATCCGGTCCAGGATCACCTCGCGGGAATGGACCTCGTCGGGGCGGGCGGCGAGGAAGGCGAGGACGTCGAACTCGCGCCGGGTCAACCGTACGTCGACGCCGGCCACCCTGACGGTGCGGCCCGCCAGATCGACCTCGACGTCCCCGGTGCGCACGGTCCGGCCGTCGAAGCCCCCGGCACCGCCGGGGTCGGCGCCCGCACGGCCGGACCGCGGGTCGGTCCGGCGGCGTACGGTGTCGATACGGGCCATCAGCTCGGCCATCCGGAACGGTTTGACCACGTAGTCGTCGGCGCCCGCCCGCAGCCCCTGCACGATGTCGCGCTCCTCGCAGCGCGCGGTCACCACGATCAGGGGCGCGTCGCAGACCGCCCTCAGCCGCCGCAGCAGTTCGAGCCCGTCGAGGTCGGGAAGGCCCAGGTCCAGCAGGACGAACCCGGCCTCGTGCACGTGCCGCAGGGCGTCCAGCGCGCGGCCCACCCGGCGCACCGTGTGCCCGCGTTGGGCGAGGGCGGTGCCGAGGGCCCGTGCCATCCGGTCGTCGTCCTCGACGAGAAGCGCGTGCATGGACAGTTCCCTCGCGACCTGTGATCCGGGCCGGCTCAGCTTACGGGAGCCGCCGCCGGACGTTCCGGCGCTTCACCGGCACCGGCACCCGAGGCGACCCCGGAGTCGGAGTCGGACTCGGCCTCGGCGCGGCTGAGCGCGGCGTTGCGGGTGTCCGGCATCAGGACGTACGTCACCAGGGAGACGAGGGCGCACCCGGAGACGTACCAGAAGAACATCTTCTCGTGGCCGCTGTTCTTGAACCACAGCGCCACGTACTCCGCCGTGCCGCCGAAGAGCGCGTTGGCGATCGCGTACGGCAGCGCCACGCCCAGGGCGCGCACCCGGGTCGGGAACAGCTCCGCCTTCACCGCGGCGTTGATCGAGGTGTACCCGGTGATGATCACGAGGGCCAGCAGGGACAGGCCCAGCGCGGACCAGTACGAGGACGCGGAGCCGAGGGCGGTCATGATCGGGTACGTGCCCACGGTGCAGCCCACCGCGAAGGTGATCAGCAGCGGGCGGCGGCCGATCCGGTCGGACAGCATCCCGGCGAAGGGCTGCAGCACGGCGAAGAGCGTCAGGGCGGTGAAGCTGACCAGGGTGGCGGTCGTCTTCGGCATGCCCGCGCTGCCGACCAGGTACTTGGTGAGGTAGGTGGTGTACGTGTAGTAGGCCACGGTGCCGCCGAGGGTGAGCGCCATGACCAGGCCCGCCTGCCGCCGGTAGAGCCACAGGGCCTTCAGCGTGCCGCGGGTGCTGTCGTCGTGGGCGTCCTCGCCCGCCGACTCCTCCTTGAAGGCGTCGGTCTCCTGGAGCCGGCGGCGCAGCCAGAAGACGACCACCGCGAACAACGCCCCGAGGAGGAAGGGGATCCGCCACCCCCAGCTCTCCAACTGGGCCGTGGTGAGGGTGTGCTGCATCGTGATCAGGATGCCCAGGCCGAGCAGCTGGCCGCAGGTCATCGACACGTACTGGAAGGAGGAGCCGAGCCCGCGCCGGTTGCGGGCCGAGGCCTCGGTCAGGTAGGTGGCACTGGCCGCGTACTCGCCGCCGATGCTCATCCCCTGGAGCAGGCGGGCGAGCAGCAGCACCAGAGCGCCGAAGTAGCCGGCCTGTCCGTAGGTCGGGGCCACGGCGATCAGCAGGGCCGCCACGGACATCATGGTGACGGTGAGGGTGAGGGCGCTCTTGCGGCCGTTCCGGTCGGCGGCGCGGCCCAGGATCCACCCGCCGACGGGGCGCATCAGGAAGCCGACGGCGAAGATGCCCGCCGTGTTCATCAGCTGCGTGGTCGGATTGTCGCCGGGGAAGAAGGAGTCGGCGAAGTAGATCGCGAAGCTGGCGTAGACGAACCAGTCGTACCACTCGACGAGGTTGCCCAGCGATCCGCCGATCAGGGCGAGACGGCGCTTCGCGCGCTCGTCCCCGGGCGGTGAAGCGGGCATGACGGCGGACGCGGACATGGCGGCTCCTGACGGATGTCCCCGAGGGGAGAGGGAGAAATGCCCCGGTGGCGGGGAAGTGTCCCGAGCATGCGTCGGCCGTTGTACCCGGACAAGCTCCGGCACGCAGATCTAACGTTCCGCTAAGAAAGCCGCCGGGCTGCGGGGATTTCACGGCTCGGTCATGTGCACGTCATATCCGCTCCATGGCGGCCACCCGCAGGTGGCCCACGGTGGGGGCGCCGGCCCGGGAGCACCCCAGGAGATCGAACCGCGGCCTGGCCCCCCACCCCATACGATGAGCAGGAGGCAGGATGAGCGTGATCAGGAGAAGGCGGACACCGGTCGTGGCAGTGGCGACCCTCGTGGCCCTGGGAGTCGTCGCCGGGCCGGCGCACGCCCGCGGCGACCACGGCGCGCCGCCGTCCCTGCCCCAGGTGCAGGCCTCCCTGGAGACGCCCTCCCTGTTCGACGACGAGGCCGGCGGCAACGCGAACGCCGACGACCCCGCGATCTGGCGCAACGAGAAGGACCCGGACCGCAGCCTGGTCATCGCCACCGCCAAGGAGGGCGGCCTGCGCGTGTACGACCTCGACGGGCGCCAGGTGCAGTCCCTGCCGGCCCCGCCGCCCCCGCGCGACGGCGACGCGCCCGGCCGCTTCAACAACGTCGACCTGATCACCGGGCTCCGCTTCCCCGGCGGCGGCCGCCACGACGTGGCCGTCGTCTCCGACCGCGGCCGCGACCAGCTGCGCGTCTACCGGATCGACCCCCGCCGGCCCTCCGCCCCGCTGGTGGACGTCACCGACGAGTCGGCTGCCCCGCAGGTCTTCTCCACCGGCCAGGACGAGGTCAACGACCAGCGCACCGTCTACGGCCTGGCCGCGTACACCGACCGCCGCAGCGGCCGTTCCTTCGCCGTCACCAGCCGGCGCCACGCCACCGCCCTCGCCCTCGCCGAACTCCAGCCCAACGCGCAGGGGAAGGTCGGCTACCGCACCGTCCGCACCACCTCGCTGCCGTCCTCCTTCACGCTCCCCGACGGGAAGAAGTGGAGCCCGTGCGGTGAACCGGGCGAACTCCCGCAGGTCGAGGGCATGGTCATCGATCCCGACACCGGTGACCTGTACGCGGGCCAGGAGGACGTCGGCATCTGGAAGCTGGACGCCGACCTGAGGTCCCCCGCCCGCCTGATCGAGAAGGTCCGCTCCTTCGGGGTGCCCGGCACCTGGAACCCCGGGACCGAGGAATGCGACGCGGGCGCCGACCCCGGCTTCGGCGGCCGGCACGTCTCCGCCGACGTGGAGGGCCTGACCATCTGGCGCGACCCCGAGCACCCCGGCCACGGCGGCTACCTGCTCGCCTCCAGCCAGGGCGACGACACCTTCGCCGTCTTCGACCGAGAGCGCGGCAACGCGTACGTCCGCAGCTTCCGCATCGCGGCGGGCACCAGGCCCGGTGCCCCCGACGGGTCGCAGGAGTGCGACGGCGCCGCCGTCACCAGCGCACCGCTCGGCACGAAGTTCCCGAACGGCCTGCTGGTCGTCCAGGACGGCGCCAACACCCCTGAGACCACGGGTCCCGACGGGGAGGCCCGCACCGACACCGACTTCAAGTTCGTGGACCTGGGCCGCCTCGAACGGGCCGTGCGCCTCTGACCTTGGGCCCCCCGGCCCGGCCTCGCCGAGGGCGGCGGGACCGGGCGGGCCGGGACAGGCCGGGACCGGACGCCGCCGCGTTCGCGCGGCTCGGTAGGATCGCGACCGCATACGACGGAAGGCGATCATGGCGGACAGTCCCCTCAGGCCCAGCTCGTTGATCAACACGGTCTACGGGGCGTTCCTGCGACGCCTCGGAGGCTGGATCTCCGTAGCCGACCTGGTCACCCTGATGTCCGAACTGGACGTCGACGGCCCGGCGGCGCGCTCGGCGATCTCCCGGCTCAAGAAGAAGGGCGTCCTCGAACCGGAACGCCGCGGCGCCACCGGGTACCGGCTCAGCCCGGCCGCCCAGCCCGTCTTTGACGAGGGCGACCGGCGCATTTTCGGCAGCCTGGAACCGGCGAAGCTGAGCGACGGCTGGGCCATGGCCGTCTTCTCCGTACCGGAGTCCGAACGGTCGTACCGCTACCAGCTGCGCACCCGGCTGAGCTGGCTGGGCTTCGGCAACATCGCCCCCGGTGTGTGGCTGGCCCCCGGCCGCCTGCTCGGCGACGCCCGCGACATGCTCGTCCGCCTCGGACTCAGCGACTACGTCCACCTGTTCGCCGCCGACTACGCCGCCTTCAGCGAGCTGCCCGAGACCGTCAGCTCCTGGTGGGACTTCCCGGCGATCGAGGAGCAGTACGCGGGCTTCACCCAGGCCTACGGGCCCCTCGCCGCGCAGCTGACCGAGCAGCGCGACATCGACGGCGCCGAGGCCTTCCGCGCCTACGTCCCGATGCTCACCCAGTGGCGCCGCCTCCCGTACCTCGACCCGGGCCTGCCCGCCGAACTGCTCCCCGCCGACTGGAACGCCGTCGCCGCACGGCAGATCTTCCAACAGCTGAACGAGGTCCTGGCCGCGCCCGGCCTGCGCCACGTACAGGAGGTCACCGGCCTGTCGGAGGAGCCCCCGGGTTCCGGGGCGGTGTAGCGCACGCGGCCTCCCGGCCGGGTCCTGCTCCGGGAGGCCGCTCGGTCCGGGCCTGGCGCGTGCCGCTCAGCGCCCCGTCGGCTGGTGCAGGCGCCGCCAGTACCCGGCGAGGTCGTCCACGGCCGAGGTGACCGAGTCCAGCCGCATCGTGGTGCGGGAACCCCGTTCGTAGCGCGCCCACTTCGGCATGGGGGCGTGGTTGGGGTCGCCGGTGCGGATGAAGGAGATCCAGGACGCGTGCATGGCCGAGGCCAGGCCGTCACGGACCCGGGGGTTCAGCCCCGCCAGGAACGGCGCCTGCGACCACTTGTCGAAGTTGTCGAACGCGAACGGCAGCTCCAGGCAGTGCGCCGCCCGCAGTTGGCCGTCGTAGGCGGGCGTCGGGAGGTCGAACTGGTACGCCCAGACCGGCCGCCCGCGGGCCGCCCGCCGCTCCGCCAGCGAGACGGCCGGCATGCGGAACAGGTCGTCGCCGACCAGGTCCATGAGCACGTCGAGCGGGCGGGCGCCCGGCCGGGACTCCTCGTACGCGGTGTAGGCCTCGCCCGCCCGCGCCCCGAAGGTGTTGCGCACCCTCGCGAGCACCTGGTCCTTGGTCACGTCGGCGTAGGCCCGGTTGAGCGCGAAGGCGAGGTTGGCCTCCTCCCGGGTCCAGCCGATGAGGACCTCGATGTCCGCCCCCGGGCCGCTGAGCAGCAGGTCGGCCGGATTGCGGTCCATCGTCCCCTCGTCGATCACCGGCAGGTAGGGGGTCGACCAGTACCCCCACTTCTCGGTGCGCCCGAACAACTCGAAGGTGGCGGCGACCAGCTGGGGCCAGGGCACGGCGCGCGCGGCGGCCACGTCCCGCACCTTGAGGATCTCGAGATAGGCGGCGCTGCGCTGGAGCGACTCCGCCCGGGTGGGGATCTGCAGCCCGAGCGGCGGGCTCTGCAGGATGGCCCGCCGGAACAGCGGGCGGCCGGCGGGCCGGGCGCCGGCGAGCGCCGCCACCGAGAAGGCGCCGCCGGACTGCCCGGCGAGGGTGATGTTGTCCGGGTCGCCGCCGAACTTGGCGATGTTGTCCCGTACCCAGCGCAGCGCGGCGAGCTGGTCGGTGAACCAGAAGTTCCCGCCGGCGCCGTCCTCGCCGAAATAGAGGTATCCCAGCGGTCCCAGACGGTAGTTGAGGGTCACGACGACGAGGTCGCCGTCGCGCGCGAAGGTTTCGCCGGAGTAGTTGGGCAGTGAACCGGAACCGGAGATGAAGCCGCCGCCGTGGATCCAGACCAGCACGGGGCGCTTGGCGGCATCGGCCGCCGGGGTCCAGACATTGAGCGTGAGGCAGTCCTCGCTGAACGGGGGCGCGCCGTGGTTGCCGAGCGGCCCGGCAGCCCCCTGGTCGGGCTGCGGTGCGCTCGGGCCGAAGGCGGTCGCCTCGCGCGTCCCCTGCCATGCGGGGTGCGGCTGCGCGGGCCGCCATCTGAGGGCGCCGACCGGGGGCGCCGCGTAGGGCACGCCCTTGAACACGGCGAGCCCGCCCTCGACGACTCCGCGCAGCCGGCCCGCGGGCAGCTCCACGACGGGCGAGGGCTCGTTCGCCCGGGGGGCGGCCTGCGCCGGGTGGCCGCCCGGGAGGCCGGAGAGGAACGCGGCGCCGGCCAACACCCCGCTGTTCTTGAGGACTTTGCGCCGCGATGGATCGTCGGTCATGGTGCTTCACTCCCTGACGTATCGGGGCCCCGCTGCCGTGAATGGCATTGCGTGAAATTGACGAGGGTCAGTGCTACGGCATACGCGAGACTCGAGTCAAGGGGCGGAGCACATTCTCCATGCATATCTCGCGAACTATTGACGAGCGTCGCTAGAGCGCGATAGACACGTGTCACCTCCCCCGCCTTCCCCCCACCTCGCACCCTCCTCCCGCACCCCATCGGCACCATCCGGTCCGCCAGGGCCGGGTCACAACGTACGGAGTCCCCATGGCAGGTCGGTTCCGCCCCGTAGGTCTGATCACCGCCGTCACCGGCCTCTTGCTGGCCACGGCCTGCGGCGGTGCCAGCCTCGGCAACGGCGAAGGCAACAAGCAGAGCGGGCCCGTGAAGATCGGGCTCCTGGTCCCGCAGTCCGGGACCTACAAGGCGCTCGGCGACGACATGAAGCAGGGCTTCGAGCTCTACGTCGCCCAGCACGGCGGCAAGCTCGGCGGCCGCGAGGTGCAGATCGTCGTCGCCGACGAGGGGGAGACGGCCGACTCCGGCAAGGCGGCGGCCGAGAAGCTCGTCAAGCAGGACCGGGTGCTGGCGGTCAGCGGGGTGGTCAGCTCGGCCACCATCAACGGGGTCAAGGACCTCTTCGAGACCAACAAGGTGCCCCTCGTCGGCTCCAACGCCTCACCCACGACCCTGACCGGAACCAAATACGTCTGGCGCACCTCCTACGTCAACGACGAGCCGGGCAAGGCCCTGGGCAGGCACGTCGCCGAGAAGGCCGGCGGCCCGGTCTTCCTCGTCGCCGCGGGCTACCAGGCGGGCAAGGACGAGATCGAGGGCTTCAAGTCCACCTTCCTCCCCGCCGGCGGCAAGATCGCGGGGGAGGAGGTCTACACCCCGTTCCCGGCCACCAAGAACTTCCAGCCCTACCTCGCGCAGATCGAGAACTCCGGCGCCAAGGCCGTCTTCTGCTTCTACGCCGGAGGCGCGGCCGTCGACTTCGTCAAGCAGTACCGGGACTTCGGACTGGCCGGCAAGATCCCGCTCTACGCACCCGGCTTCCTCACCGAGGGCGGCGTACTGAAGGGACAGGGAGAGGCGGCCAACGGCATCCTCACCGCGCTCAACTACAGTGCCGACCTGGACAACGCCGCCAACAAGCAGTTCGCGCCCGCCTACCGCACCGCCTACGGCGCCGACCCGACCACCTACGCGATGGCCTCCTGGGACGCGGCGCAGGTCCTCGACAAGGCGATCAAGGCGGCCGGTGGCACAGTGACCCCGGAGACGGTCAACGCCGCCATCGCCACGGTGGGGGACATCGACAGCCCGCGCGGCACCTGGCGGTTCAACAGCGGCGGCACCCCCGAGCAGCCCTGGTACCTGCGCGAGGTCCGGCAGGGCGCCAACACCGTCGCCGGCGACCTCGGCCGACTGGGCGGCTGACATGGGCGGATGGCTGGACGGCAACGTCGTCAGCGTCGTCGACGGAGTCGCCTTCGGACTGCTGCTGTTCACGATCGCGGTGGGTCTCTCCCTGGTCTTCGGCATGATGGACGTCCTCAACCTGGCGCACGGCACGCTCTACCTCGCGGGCGCCTACACCGCCTACGCGCTCTCCGACGGAACCCTGCCGGGCCTCCTCCTCGCCCTGGCGGCCGGCGCCCTGGTGGGCGCCCTCGGGGGAGCGGCGCTGACGGCGCTCACCCAGCCGCTGGCCCGGCGCGGGCACCTGGACCAGGCCGTGCTCACGCTCGGCATCACCTTCATCGTCGCCGACCTCCTCGCCGCCTCCTTCGGCGGCGAGGTGCTCCCCACCGACCCGCCGACCGCGCTGCGCGGGACGGTGGACCTCCTCGGCCACACCTATCCGGTGTACCGGCTGGTGTTCATCGCCGTCGCCGCCTGCCTCGCGACCGTCGTGTACCTCGTCTTCGAACGCAGCTCGCTCGGGGCCCTGGTGAGGGCCACCGTCGCGGACCGGGACATGGTCCGCGCCCAGGGCGTCGACATCCGCAAGGTGCTCTACGGGGTCTTCGCGTCCGGGGCGGCCCTGGCAGCCGTCGGCGGAGTCCTCGGCGCACCGATCCTGGGACCCGGGCCGGGCGTCGACGAGAGCGTGCTCGTCCTCTCGCTCGTCGTCGTGGTCGTCGGCGGCCTCGGCTCCGTACGCGGCGCGCTCGCCGGCGCCCTGCTCATCGGCCAGGTCCAGACGCTCGGCGTGGCCCTGCTCCCGGAGTACGCGCCCTTCCTCCTCTTCGGGACCATGCTGCTGGTGCTCGTCGTCCGCCCGCACGGCCTGGTCGCGTCGGCGGTGCGCACATGAGCCACTCCGCGACGTCCACGTCCGCCTCGACACAGCCGGGCTCCACCACCCGGCGACTGCTGGTCACCGCCGTGGTCACCGCACTCGCCCTGGCCCCCTTCCTCCTCGGCTCGTACGCCATCGGCACCCTCTCCCGGGTCCTGGTCTTCGCCCTGCTCGCCCTGAGCGTGAACCTGCTCACCGGCCTGACCGGACTGCCCACCCTCGGACAGTCCGCCTACTTCGGCGTCGGCGCCTACACGGGGGCGATCGTCGCGACCCGGCTCACCGACATCGGCGCACTCCAACTCCTCGTCGCCGCGGCCGTCTCCGCGCTGGTGGCCGTGCCGACCGGATGGCTCGCCGTCCGGGCCCGCGGAGTGGTGTTCCTGATGCTGACGCTGGCCGTCGGCGAGATCGCGTACAGCGCCGCGGTCAACTGGAAGACGCTCACCAACGGCAGCGACGGCATGTCCGGCATCCCGCCCGTCGTCCCGCTGCCCGGCATGCCCGCGCTGGAGCTCGACGGACTGGTCTACTTCTACGTACTGGCCGTGTTCCTGCTGCTCTTCACGGCCGTCAGCCGGCTCGGCTCGACCCCCTTCGCCCTC
This sequence comes from Streptomyces sp. NPDC001513, assembly GCF_042894695.1. Classification (NCBI taxonomy): domain Bacteria; kingdom Bacillati; phylum Actinomycetota; class Actinomycetes; order Kitasatosporales; family Streptomycetaceae; genus Streptomyces; species Streptomyces sp. NPDC001513. Next base: position 99,767 of record NZ_JBIAVU010000018.1, on the reverse strand, counting down.
GCCCTGCGCGGAATCCGCGACAACGAGGCCCGCATGAAGGCCATCGGCTACCCCACCCGGCGGTACGCCCTGACCGTCTACTGCGGCGCCGCGGCGCTGGCCGGCGCCGCCGGGTCGCTGTGGGTCTCCGTGCAGCGGTTCGTCTCGCCCGGCGACGCCGGATTCGAGATCGCGGCCCTGGCGCTGCTGGCCGTCGTCATCGGCGGCTCGGGTTCGATGTGGGGGACCTGCGCCGCGGCCGCGCTGATCTGGACCACCCGCGACCACCTCGGGAACCTGGAGGCCGTCGCCGGGCGCGGGCCGCTGCTGCTCGGGCTGCTCTTCGTCATCGCCGTCTACACACTGCCCCGCGGGCTGGCCGGCGTACGGCTCCCGTCGAGGCCGACCCGGAAGAGGACGGCGTGACCGATCCCGCACCCGATCTCCTGGAACTACGCGGAGTCTCGAAGCACTTCGGCTCCTTCCGGGCCGTGGACGAGGTGGGCTTCACCGTGCGCGCCGGCGCGCGCCACGCCGTCATCGGCCCGAACGGCGCCGGCAAGTCCACGCTGTTCGGCCTCGTCTCCGGCACCCTGGCCGCCACCGCCGGCTCCCTGCTCCTCGACGGGCGGGACGTGACCCGGCTGCCCGTGCACCGACGGGTCGGACTCGGCATCGCCGCGACCTTCCAGCACTCCAGCCTCTTCCTGCCGGAGACCGTGCTGGAGAACGTCCTGCTCGCCGCGTTGCGCCGGGCCGGGGCCGGGGCCGGGGCAGGCGTCGAGGCCGCGGCCGGAGCGGGGCTCGGCGGCCGGCGGAAGGCCGGGGCCCGGGCCGCCGCGACGGCGCGGGCGCGCACCCTGCTGGAGCGCGTCGGCCTCCCCACCCGGCACGACGTGCCGGCGGCGGAGCTCTCGCACGGCGAACGGCGCCAGCTGGAGGTCGCCGTGGCACTCGCCACCGAACCGCGGCTGCTGCTCCTGGACGAACCGGCCGCCGGCATGTCGCCGGCGGAGACGGAGCGGCTCACCCGGCTGATCGCGGCCCTGCCCGACGACGTGACCGTACTCCTCATCGAACACGACCTCGACATGGTCTTCGAACTCGCCGACACCGTGACCGTCATGCACCTCGGCCACCACCTCACCACCGGCCCCCCGGACGAGGTGCGGGCCTCCGCCGAGGTCCAGAGCGCCTACCTGGGCACCACGGAGGTCTCCTCGTGAAACCGTTCTTCAGCGTGCGCGACCTGCGCTCCGGCTACTCCGGCGGCGTCGTCCTGGGCGGCGTCGACCTCGACCTCGAAGCGGGCGGGACCCTCGCCGTCCTCGGGCGCAACGGGGTCGGGAAGACCACCCTCATCTCGACCGTCATGGGATTCGTCCGGCCCTACGAGGGCAGCGTCGCGCTCGACGGCCGGGAGATCGGCGGCGCCCGCGTGGACGTGATCGCCCGGGCCGGGGTGGGCGTCGTCCCGCAGGGGCGCCGGGTGTTCGCACCGCTGACCGTGGCGGAGCACCTCGCGATCGCCGCGCCACGGCGCCGCGTGCGGGGGCCGTGGACCCGGGCGCGCGTCCTCGACCTGCTGCCGAGGCTGGGGGAGCGGCTGGGACACCGCGGGGACGAGCTCTCCGGCGGGGAACAGCAGATGCTCGCCATCGCCCGGGCCCTGCTGGGCAATCCGCGGCTGCTGCTCCTCGACGAACCGTCCGACGGTCTCGCCCCCGCGATCGTCGCGCAGGTGGGCGAGGTGATCCGCGAGGTGAGCGCGCAGGGCATGACGGTCGTCCTCGTCGAGCAGAACCTGGGGCTCGCCCTGTCCGCCGCCCAGCAGGTGGCCGTCATGCAGAAGGGCCGCATCGTGCACCGGGCGGCCGCGGCCGCATTCGCGTCCAGCCCCGAAGACCGGCGGCGTCTGCTGGGCGTCGGCGTCGACTGATACCGGAAGGACTCACCGATGGTCCCCTCTCCCGACCGCGAACCGCCCTTCACCGCCCTCGGCCGCACGGTGGTGCTCGTCGCGGACGCCGAAGCCGCCCTGGGCTTCTACCGGGACGTCCTGGGCTTCGTGGTGCTGCACGACCAGACCGCCGACGGCTACCGCTACCTGCACATCGGCCTGCCCGGCCCGACCGGGCGGCCGGCGGCCGGTATCTGGCTGATGCCCGTGACCGCGGCCGGGGAACGCGAGCTGATCGGCCGTCAGTGCGGTGGCCGGCCGCTGCTCGTCCTGTACACGGACGACGTGGGCCGGACCGGAGCCCACCTGCGGGCCCAGGGTGTGCGGGTGTGGAACGAACGGGTGGGGGACGAGGGCCGTTCCCTGCACTTCGCCGACCTGTACGGCAACGTCATCGTGGCGGCGCAGCCACCGGGTTCCTGAGCGCCCGGGCGAGGTGGCGGGCGGTGTCGCGGGTACGGCGCGGTACGCGGCGGCCGCCCTCGACGAGCCGGGCGGCCCGGCCCATCACCCGCAGCGCCCGTACGGACCCCACGGCGGGCACGGCGTCCATCAGGGCCCCCATCGCCGTGTCGGTCTCGCGCCAGTCGCCCGCCAGGGCCAGGACCCGGGCGAGCTCCGCCGCGAACAGCACCCGGTAGGCCGGGCCGTCACCATCGGCGTGCGCCGCGCCGTGCAGGAGGGCGGCCGCCGCGTCCAGGTCCCCCAAGGCGGCCCGCGCCAGCCCCTGGTGGCCTTCGAGCTCGGGCCGGTCGAACCACCAGGCCCACGACGGGTCCCGGTCCGTCGGCGGGTCGGCGAGCAGCTCGGCGGCGGTGCGCAGGGCCCGCCCGGCCTCGGGCCCGCGCCCCAGCCGGGCCAGCGCCCGCCCCGCGCGCACCTGGAAGATCGCCGCGACGCGCCCGGGAAGATCCTCGCGGGCCAGCACGGACGAGGCGATCCGAAGGGAACGCGCGGGCCGGCCCAGGTGCTCCTCCTGCATCGCCAGCACCGCGAGCACCAGGGGTTCCACGGTGGCGGGTCCGGCCCCGCGGCCGCCGCGGGCCAGCTCCAGGGCCCGCCGGTGGAGCCGCCGGGACAGGCCGTGCCGTTCGGCGTCGAAGGCGATCCACGCGGCGACCTGGAACAGCTCGGCGTGCGCGGCCCGCCCCGCGTCGTCCCGTACCGGCCCGCCGCCATCGACCGTACGGACGGCCTCCAGGGCCGCGCCCACCGCCCACCGCGCCCCGGCCGCCACATCGAGCGCGACGAGCCCCTCCGCCAGGGCCTTCACCTCGGCCACCGACACCTCGCCCTCCACCGGCCCCCCTTCCATCGATTCGGCCGCCTCCTCGCGCCGGGCCGGCCGACACCGCCGTGGCTGCACGGCTGCGGCGATCCACGGCGTGAGGATGGGGCCATGGCCGACACCTTCGCTTCGCGCACCATCGACGTGACGACCGGGGACCGGGAGACGGTCCACGACCTGACCGCTGCCTGTGCCGCCTTCCTCGCGGAGGTGGCACGGGGCCAGTGCGGACTGCTGAACCTCTTCACGCCCCACGCGACCGCCGGCCTCGCCGTCATCGAGACGGGAGCGGGCAGCGACGACGACCTCCTGACGGCCCTGGGGTCCCTCCTGCCCGCCGACGACCGCTGGCGGCACCGGCACGGATCCCCCGGCCACGGGCGGGACCACGTACTGCCCGCGATCGTCCCGCCCCACGCGACGCTGCCGGTGATCGACGGGACGCTCGCGCTGGGCACCTGGCAATCCGTCACCCTGGTGGACACCAACCGGGACAACCCCCGGCGCCGGGTCCGTCTGTCCTTCCTCGGCTGCTGAAAGATCGTCAGGAAGGGGGCGCAGGGGTGAAGACGTCACCATCATGACAGGTCAGACGGCATTTTCGTAGGACCAAGGGCACAGCCGGATTGTCTTGTTCGGACCCCTGTGCGGCTTTGAGAATCATCGTCATGACTCACACAGCACACCCCAGCCACGACGCCGTACTCCGAGCCCGAGTGGCCCTCCTCGGATCACAGGCGCTGCCGGTCCGGCAGGAGGTGGCCGCCTACCGCGTGCTCGCGCAGGTGAGTCCGCTGGCGTATCTGCCCCTGCTGACCGACGCGTTGTACCAGTACAGCCGCCACGAGTTCGCCCATCTGCCCGAGACGGCCCTGGCCCTGCGGGCCGAGGCCGTCGCAGCCGCCCGCCGCGTGTACGCCATGGAGCCCGGCCGGGCACGTCTGCTCGTCGGCGCGCTGCTCCGCTACAAGAGGCAGCTGGCACGCATGGGCCGGGAGGCGGAACTCGACGCCGTGGACCAGGAGATAGCCCGAGTGGAGTGACCGCCACCGGCCGAGCCGGGGCGTGCTCGGGCCGATGGGCCGCGCCGCCTCCCGGAGAGTCCGGGCCGGCCGGCCGAAGCGGGGCGGCCGGCCCGGACGTCGGGTCACACGAGGTCGAAGCGGTCCAGCCTCATCACCTTGTCCCAGGCGGCGACGAAGTCCTTCACGAACTTCGCCTTCGCGTCGTCGCTCGCGTAGACCTCCGCGAGTGCGCGCAGCTCCGAGTTCGACCCGAAGACCAGGTCGGCGCGGGTGCCGGTCCACTTGACGGCGCCCGTGGCGGCGTCACGGCCCTCGAAGGTGCTCTCGTCCCCGGCCGTCGCCTTCCACGTCGTACCCAGGTCGAGCAGGTTGACGAAGAAGTCGTTGGTCAGGGACCCGGGGGAGGTGGTGAAGACGCCGTGCGAGCTCTGCTGGTGGTTCGCGCCGAGGACGCGCAGGCCACCGACCAGGACGGTCAGCTCGGGCGCGCTCAGGTTCAGCAGGTTCGCCCGGTCGAGCAGCAGGTATTCGGCCGGCAGCCGGTTGCCCTTCCCGAGGTGGTTGCGGAACCCGTCGGCGGTCGGCTCCAGCGCGGCGAACGACTCCACGTCCGTCTGCTCCTGCGCCGCGTCGGCGCGGCCCGGCGCGAAGGGCACCTCGACGTCGAAACCGGCGTCCTTGGCGCCCTGTTCGACGGCGGCCGCACCGGCGAGCACGATCAGGTCGGCGAGCGAGATCCGCTTGCCGCCGGACTGGGCGGCGTTGAAGGACTCCTGAATCCCCGTCAGCGTGCGCAGCACCGTCGCCAGCTGGTCGGGCTCGTTGACCTCCCACCCGCTCTGCGGCTGGAGGCGGATGCGCGCGCCGTTGGCACCGCCGCGCTTGTCGCTGCCGCGGAACGACGAGGCCGAGGCCCACGCCGTGGACACGAGCTGGGACACCGTCAGGTCCGAGGCGAGGACCTGCTCCTTGAGGGAGGCGATGTCGGCGGCGCCGACGAGCTCGTGCGTGACCGGCGGGAGCGGGTCCTGCCACAGCAGCGTCTCGGCCGGGACCTCCGGGCCGAGGTAGCGCACGACGGGGCCCATGTCACGGTGGGTCAGCTTGTACCAGGCGCGGGCGAAGGCGTCCGCGAACTCGGCGGGGTTCTCCAGGAAGCGCCGGGAGATCTGCTCGTAGGCCGGGTCGATCCGCAGCGAGAGGTCGGTCGTCAGCATCGTCGGAGCGTGGCTCTTGGACGCGTCGTGGGCGTCGGGCACGGTACCCTCGCCCGCCCCGTCCTTCGGCCGCCACTGGTGGGCGCCGGCCGGGCTCTTGAACAGCTCCCACTCATAGCCGAAGAGGATCTCGAAGAAGCTGTTGTCCCAGGTGATCGGGGTGTTCGTCCAGATGCCCTCCAGACCGCTGGTGATCGCGTCGGCGCCCTTGCCGGTACCGAAGGAGTTCGCCCAGCCGAGGCCCTGCTGCTCGATCGAGGCGGCCTCGGGGTCCGCGCCGACGCTCTCCGCCGGGCCCGCGCCGTGGGTCTTGCCGAAGGTGTGGCCGCCCGCGATCAGGGCGACCGTCTCCTCGTCGTTCATCGCCATCCGGCGGAACGTCTCACGGATGTCGCGCGCGGCGGCCAGCGGGTCCGGAGTGCCGTTCGGGCCCTCCGGGTTGACGTAGATGAGGCCCATCTGGACCGCGCCGAGCGGGTTCTCCAGCTCGCGGTCGCCGGTGTAGCGCTCGTCGTCGAGCCAGGTGGTCTCGGGACCCCAGTAGACGTCCTCGTCGGGCTCCCAGACGTCCGCGCGACCGCCGCCGAAGCCGAAGGTCTCGAAGCCCATCTGCTCCAGGGCCACGTTGCCGGTCAGGATCAGGAGGTCGGCCCACGACAGGCTCTGGCCGTACTTCTTCTTGACCGGCCACAGCAGGCGGCGGGCCTTGTCGAGGTTGCCGTTGTCCGGCCAGCTGTTGAGCGGTGCGAAACGCTGCTGGCCGGCCCCGGCGCCACCGCGGCCGTCGCTGATGCGGTAGGTGCCGGCGCTGTGCCAGGCCATCCGGATCATGAAGGGGCCGTAGTGGCCGAAGTCGGCGGGCCACCAGTCCTGCGAGGTGGTCAGCACCTCCGCGATGTCCTGCTTCACGGCCGGGAGATCGAGGGTCTTGAACGCCTCGGCGTAGTCGAACTCCTCACCGAGCGGGTTGGCCACGGCGGGGTTCTTGGCGAGGATCTTCAAGTTGAGCCGTTCCGGCCACCACTGCCGGTTTCCGCCGCCCTGGGTCGGATGCGGGGCGCGCTCGTGGGCGACCGGGCAGCCGCCACCGCCCTCCGACTTGGCGTCTACGACGATTGCATCATGGTTCTCAGACATGGGAATCCTTCCGTACCAGGCGGATCACGGTGTTCAGGAACTGAATGCGAGGGAACTGCCGGGGCGCGGGCCCCGCGCACGGTCTCGGTCTCTGCCTCGTCGGTCGGCTCGACGCCGAGGCGGGCACCGTCCCGGACGGTGTCACCTGCCGCTCTGGAGTCGTCCTGTCTCTTGGCTATCCATCAAACCGATCCTACGATGGACGCAATCCAAGTCAAGAAGCACACCAAGCCCATATTGAGTCGGATCCCCGATGTCGGCCGACAGACCTCGGGCACCCGTCGAACCTGAAACAGGTGAGCCGATATGAGTGACCTGCTGCGGCGGCTGCGCGGGCGTGGCTGGCGGATGACGTCCCAGCGGCGCGTGGTCGCGGAGGTCCTCGACGGAGACCACGTGCACCTCACGGCCGACGAGGTGCACGCCCGTGCGGCGGAGCGGCTGCCCGAGATCTCCCGGGCCACCGTCTACAACGCCCTGGGCGAGCTGGTCGCCCTCGGCGAGGTCGCGGAGGTCACCACCGACGGCCGCGCCAAGCGCTACGACCCCAACGCGCACCACCCGCACCAGCACCTGGTGTGCTCCGGCTGTGGCCTGATCCGCGACGTCCACCCGACCGGAAGCCCCCTGGCCGGCCTCCCGGCGGAGGAACGCTTCGGTTTCACGGTGTCCGGGGTCGAGGTCACCTACCGCGGCCTGTGCCCGACCTGCGCCGGGAGGGCGCGGGAGGGGGCCCGGGAGTGAGCGGGCGCCGAGCGGGTAGACGCCGCGCACCGGGCTTCGACCAAGGAGGCACCATGCCCCGCAGTTTCAGCCAGAAGCGCGAACGCCAGTACGAACACATCAAGGACAGCGCGCAGAAGCGCGGCGAGAGCACCGAGCGTGCCGAGGAGATCGCCGCCAGGACGGTCAACAAGGAACGGGCCCGCGCCGGCGAGTCCAAGACGGCGAGCAAGACGTCGCTCGAGGACATGTCCTCCGCCAAGCGGGGCGGACAGCGCTCCCACAGCGGCGCACAGGGGCCCACCTACGACCAGCTCTACGCGGAGGCCAAGCGCCGCAACCTGCACGGCCGGTCCTCCATGGACAAGGCCGAACTCAAGCGCGAGCTGGGCCATTGATCCGTAGGCCGCCTCCCCGTCGGCCGTCGACCCGTGGAGTCGCCATGCCGGAAGAGCCCTACGGAAGAGAAGAGCCCGACGGAAGAAGCGAGAGCGAGGAGGAACGCGCGGACCGGCAGTGGCAGGAGCTGATCCAGGAGATCCGCGTTGCCCAGACGGGCGTGCAGATCCTCTTCGGATTCCTGTTGACGGTCGTGTTCACCCCCCTCTTCCACGAACTTCCGCAGACCGACAAGACCATCTACATCGTCACCGTCGTGCTCGGCTCGCTGGCGACCGGCGCGCTCATCGGGCCCGTCGCCTTCCACCGCGTCGTCTCCGGCCGGCGCATCAAGCCCCAGGCCGTGGCCTGGGCCTCCCGCCTGACCTTCACCGGACTCGTCCTGCTGCTGGCCACCTGCACCGCGGCCCTGTTCCTGGTCCTGCGGGTCGCCACGCACGACGCCCTCGTCCCCTGGCTGGTGGCGGGCGTGCTGGCCTGGTACCTCCTGTGCTGGTTCGTCCTCCCGCTGTGGGCGCGGATCCGGTACACCGCGGAGCACTGAGCGCACCGCGGAGCACCGAGCGGCAGGCCCGTTCGTGACCGGTTCACGACCCGTTCACCACGGTGCGGCGCCATCGTTCCTTCCCGGCCACACGTCAGGCTTCAAGAAGAAAATTCTTGATGCCGCACTAGACTGGTGGGTTGTTTGGCGCTGGAACGGAACAACCCGGGCAGACCTGGGCTCCGCCGGCGACCCGGGACGTCCGGGAACGAGACGCGAGGGCCGATGGCTGCAACACCTGAGCACGGTGAACTCACTCTGCTCGACGGCGAGGACGCGTACGGGGACGCGGGCCGTTGCGCGGGCCGGGACGCGAGCGGGGAGTCCGACGCGAACGGCGAGTCCGGCAAGTCCGCCCGGTTCTCCGCCGGACCCGCCGCCCCGACGCGCACCCTCGTCGACATCTTCGAGGCCTCCGTACGGGCGTACCCCGACGAGCTCGCCCTGGACGACGGCACCACCCGCCTGACCTACCGGGCGCTGGCCGCCGAGGTCGAGCGCCGCCGCCGCGCCCTCGCGGCCGCCGGGGTGGGCCGCGGCGACCGGGTCGGCGTACGCGTGCCGTCCGGGACCAACGAGCTGTACGCGGGCATCCTCGCCGTGCTCGCCGCGGGCGCCGCCTACGTCCCGGTCGACGCCGAGGACCCCGACGAGCGCGCCGAGCTGGTCTTCGGCGAGGCCGGCGTACGCGCGGTCCTGGGCGCCGGAGGGCGCATCCACGCCACGGCCGCCACCACCGGCCCCGCCACCACCACCGGCCCCGCCACCACCACCGGCCCCGCCACCACCACCGGCCCCGACGCTGCCGTGTCCGCCGCGCGCCCCGGCCCCGAGCACGACGCGTGGATCATCTTCACCTCCGGCTCCACCGGCAAGCCCAAGGGCGTCGCCGTCACCCACCGCAGCGCCGCCGCCTTCGTCGACGCCGAGGCCGCGCTGTTCCTCACCGAGGAGCCGATCGGACCCGGCGACCGCGTCATGGCCGGGCTGTCCGTCGCCTTCGACGCCTCCTGTGAGGAGATGTGGCTCGCCTGGCGCTACGGCGCCTGCCTCGTGCCCGTCCCGCGCTCCCAGGTCCGCAGCGGCGCCGACCTGGGCCCCTGGCTGGCCGACCAGGAGATCACCGTGGTCTCCACCGTGCCGACCCTCGCCGCGCTCTGGGAGCCCGAGACCCTCAACGAGGTCCGGCTGCTGATCTTCGGTGGCGAGGCCTGCCCGCCCGAGCTAACCCAGCGCCTGGTCACCGAGGGCCGCGAGGTCTGGAACACCTACGGACCCACCGAGGCCACCGTCGTCGCCTGCGCCTCGCTCCTCACCGGCGAGGAACCCATCCGGATCGGCCTCCCCCTCAACGGCTGGGAACTGGCCGTGGTCGACGAGTCCGGCGAACCGGTGCCGATGGGCGGCAGCGGCCAGCTCGTCATCGGCGGCGTCGGCCTCGCCCGCTACCTCGACCCCGAGAAGGACGCCGAGAAGTACGCCCCGCTCGACTCCCTCGGCTGGCAGCGCGCCTACCGCAGCGGCGACCTCGTCCGCGCCGAACCGGAAGGCCTGGTCTTCCTCGGCCGCGCCGACGAGCAGATCAAGCTCGGCGGCCGCCGGATCGAGCTCGGCGAGGTGGACGCCGCCCTGCAGGCCCTGCCCGGCGTCGCCGGCGCGGCCGCCGCCGTACGCACCGCCCGCAGCGGCAACCAGCTCCTCGTCGGCTACCTCGTCACCCAGGACGGCTGGGACCACGCGGCCGCCGTCGAACGGCTCCGCTCCGAGCTGCCCGCGGCCCTCGTACCGCTGCTCGCTCCCGTCGACGAGCTGCCCACCCGCACCTCCGGCAAGGTGGACCGCGACGCGCTGCCCTGGCCGCTGCCCGAACTGGAGACCACCGGCCCCGCCGAGCAGCTCTACGGCACCGAGGCCTGGCTCGCCGAGCAGTGGAGCGAGACCCTCGGCGTGGCCGTCAGCAGCGCCGCCGACGACTTCTTCGCGATCGGCGGCAGCAGCCTCGCCGCCGCCCAGCTCACCACCCGGCTGCGCACCCGCTACCCGAGCGCGGCCGTACTCGACATCTACCAGCAGCCCACCCTGCGCAAGCTGGCCCGGCGGCTGGAGAAGTCCGTCCAGGACGACGGCGCGGTCCGGACCATCGCCCCCGTACCGCTCCGCGCCAAGGTGATCCAGTCGCTGCTGCTGCTCCCGCTGTACACCCTGGTCGGCCTGCGCTGGACCGTGGCGCTGCTGGCCCTGGGCAACGTACTGCACTGGTTCGGTCCCTACCCGTGGGTGCCGACCGCCTCCTGGTGGCTCGTCGCCGCCGGAGCCGCACTGCTCTTCAGCCCGCCCGGCCGCCTCGCGATCGCCGCCGGCGGCGCCCGCCTGCTGCTGCGCGGCGTGAAGGCGGGCCGCCATCCGCGCGGCGGAAGCGTGCACCTGAGGCTGTGGACCGCCGAGCGGCTGGCCGAGTACGTCGGCGCGACCTCGCTCACCGGCTCCTGGCTGGAACGCTACGGGCGGGCCCTCGGCGCCAAGATCGGCCCCGAGGTGGACCTGCACTCCCTGCCCCCGGTCACGGGCATGCTCAAACTCGGCCGCGGCTGCGCCGTGGAGTCCGAGGTGGACCTCTCCGGGCACTGGCTCGACGGGGACCGGCTGGAGATCGGCCAGGTCAAGGTCGGCGCCGGCGCGGTGGTCGGCACCCGCAGCATCCTCTTCCCCGGCGCCCGGGTCGGCAAGCGGGCCGAGGTGGCCCCCGGTTCCGCCGTGGTCGGCCAGATCCCCACCGGCCAGCGCTGGGCCGGAGCGCCCGCCGGCAAGCTCGGCAAGGCCAAGCGCAACTGGCCCAAGGAACGCCCGCCGCGTTCGATCCACTGGCGGGCCATGTACGGAGCCACCGGCTTCTGCCTCACGGCCCTGCCCGTGCTCGCCACCGTGCCCGCCCTGCTCGTGGTGAGCCTGTTCGTGCCCGCCGACGCCGGGCTCGCCCAGGCCCTGCGCGGAGCACTGATCGCCGTCGTCCCCGGGGCCCTCGCCTTCGGCTGCGCGTACGCCCTGTTCCTGCTGGTCTCCGTACGGCTGCTCAGCCTCGGACTGCGCACGGGCAACCATCCGACGCACAGCAGGGTCGGCTGGCAGGCCTGGACCGTCACCCAGCTGATGGACCTGTCCCGGGAGACGCTCTTCCCGCTGTACGCCGGGCTGATCACGCCCGTGTGGCTGCGCCTGCTCGGCATGAAGATCGGCCGGGGCGCGGAGGTGTCCACCGTCCTCGCGCTGCCCAGCCTCACCACCGTGGGCGAAGGCGCGTTCCTCGCCGACGACACCCTGACCGCCCCCTGCGAACTGGGCGGCGGCTGGGTACGCATCGGACACTCCGAGATCGGCCGCCGGGCCTTCCTCGGCAACTCCGGAATGACCGCCCCCGGCCGCAGCGTGCCGGACGACGGGCTGGTCGGCGTGCTGTCCGCCACCCCGAAGAAGGCCAAGAAGGGCAGCTCGTACCTCGGCCTGCCGCCGGTCAGGCTGCCGCGCTCCGCCGCAGACGCCGACCAGAGCCGGACCTACGACCCGCCCGCGCACCTGCTGTGGGCGCGCGGGCTGGTGGAGCTGTGCCGGCTCCTCCCGGTGTTCTGCTCGGCCGCGCTGGCCGTCCTGACCGTCGCGGCGCTCTGCGCGCTGAGCACGGCGACCGGGCTGGGGATCTGGGGCACCGCCCTGCTGTCCGGAGCGGTCCTGCTGGCCGCAGGGGTGGCCGCCTGCGCGGTCTCGGTGGCCGCGAAGTGGCTGCTCGTGGGCCGCCACCGGACGGGCGAGCACCCGCTGTGGAGCGCCTTCGTATGGCGCAACGAACTGGCCGACACCTTCGTCGAGGTACTGGCCGTGCCGTGGCTGGCCGGATCCGTGCCCGGCACCCCGCTGCTGGCCCTGTGGCTGCGCGCACTCGGCGCCCGGATCGGCCGCGGCGTGTGGTGCGAGAGCTACTGGCTGCCCGAGACGGACCTGGTCGTCCTGGGCGACGCGGTCAGCGTGAACCGCGGCTGTGTGTTGCAGACACACCTCTTCCACGACCGGATCTTGAGGACGGATACTGTGGTCCTCCGCGAGGGCGCCACCCTGGGCCCGGGCGGAATCGTCCTGCCCGGCAGCACGGTCGGGGCCCGCAGCACGCTGGGTCCCGCCTCGCTCGTGATGGCCGGGGAATCCGTCCCCGCCGACACCCGTTGGCTGGGCAATCCGATCGAGGCGTGGCGGTCCTGAAAGGACCGTCCCTGCGGTGGTCGGAAGCGGCAGTGGCGGCAGCGGGACACCAGCACGTCGTACGAGCACAGCGCAGGGAGCGGAAGCGGCAGTGAGCGGCCAGAAGACAGAGGTGTCGGACCCGTACTTTCCGGCCAACGGCGACTCCCGTTACCGAGTGCACCGGTACGAACTCGCTCTGGAATACCGTCCCGGCCCCAACCGGCTGGCCGGGACGGCCCGGCTCAGCGCCATCGCCGGGCGGGCCCCGCTCACCGAGTTCCACCTCAACCTGGCCGAGTTCAGAATAGGACGCGTCCTCGTCAACGGCCGGGCGCCGCACTACGCCCACCGCGGCGGCAAGCTCCGCATCCGGCCGGCCAAGCCGCTGCCCGCCGGCGCCGCCTTCACCGTGGAGGTGCACTGGGCGGGCAACCCCAAGCCGGTCCGCAGCCCCTGGGGCGGACTCGGCTGGGAGGAACTGACCGACGGCGCGCTCGTGGCCAGCCAGCCGGTCGGCGCCCCCTCCTGGTACCCCTGCAACGACCGCCCCGCCGACAAGGCCTCGTACCAGATCTCCGTCAACACGCCCTCCGCCTACACCGTGGTCGCCGGCGGCCGGCTGCTCACCCGGACCACCAGGGCCAGCACCACCACCTGGGTGTACGAGCAGTCCGCGCCGACCTCCAGCTACCTCGTCGGCCTGTCCATCGGCATGCACCAGACGGTGCTGCTCGGCGACCCGGGGCTCGGCGGTGTCCCGCAGAGCGCCCACGTGCCCGCGCACCTGCTGCCGCAGTTCTCCCGCGACTTCGCCCGGCAGCCCGCGATGATGCAGCTGTTCGAGGAACTGTTCGGGCCCTACCCCTTCGGCGAGTACACGGTCGTCGTCGCCGACGAGGAACTGGACGTACCGGTCGAGGCCCAGGGCCTCTCGCTGTTCGGCACCAACCACGTCGACGGCGCGCGCGGCTCGGAACGCCTCATCGCCCACGAGCTCGCGCACCAGTGGTTCGGCAACAGCGTGACCATCGCCGACTGGCGGCACATCTGGCTGAACGAGGGCTTCGCGAAGTACGCCGAATGGCTCTGGTCGGAGCGCTCCGGCGGACGCACCGCGCACGAGCTGGCGGTCACCGCGCACCGGCTGCTGGCCACGCGCACGCAGGACCTGCGGCTGGCCGACCCGGGCCGCAAGCTGATGTTCGACGACCGCCTGTACCAGCGCGGGGGCCTCGTCGTGCACGCGGTCCGCTGCGCCCTGGGCGACGGCCCGTTCTTCCGCATGCTGCGCGACTGGCTCACCGTCCACCGCAACGGGGTGGTGACCACCGCCGGCTTCACCACCCACGCGGCTCGCTACACCGCCGAGCCCCTGGACGACCTGTTCTCGGCCTGGCTCTACGAGCCCGCACTCCCGCCGCTGCCCTCCCCGGCGATACCGGCGAAGCCCGGCTACCCCCCGACGAACGGCGGCCCCGGCAAGGGCCGCCGCGGCCGAACCTCGGCCTAGCTCTGCCTCGTCCAGCGCTGGGAGGCCTCACCGCCGCAGGACGTCGTCACCAGGCCGCTGGCCATGCCCAGGTCGAGGCAGCCGCCGCCGAGGTCGCTGCGGAGGCTGCCGTTCGCGCCCGTGCGCCAGATCCGGCCGATGTCCTGGGCGCAGTCGCCCACGAAGACGGCCTGGTTGAGGCCGTTGGAGTACAGGCACTGGCCGCTCTGCTGGTTGACGAGCCTGAAGCCGCCGTCCGACCTGCCCTGCACGGTCCAGCGGGCGGACCCGTCGGAGCACTCGCCGGAGTCCGCGGCCCCGAAAACGTGGGTGATGCACCGGTTGTTGTTGCCGTTGCGGTAGCGGTAGGTGCCGGACGCGGGGGGTGCCGGAGGGGCCGGGGCCGTGGGGGCCGTGGACGTCCCGCCGCCGGAGGGGCGCGTACTGCCGGCGCCGCCCGCGTTCGCGGAGTTGCCGGCTCCGGCCGAGCCGCCCGAGCCGCCCGGACCGGTCTGGGCGCCGCCGCCCGGGCCGGAGCCGGGGCCCTGGCCGGAGCCCGCGGCGGCCGCGTTCGGGGGGACGCCGCCCGCCCCGCCCTGCGCCTGGTCTTGGGCCGGCGACTGTGCGGGTGACGCCGTCGTCGCCGCCGGGCTGCCGCCCGTCGTCGTCGGCGGCGACGGATCGGCCGGCGCCGTGACCGAGGTCTGCGGGGTGTTCCGCGCATCGGCCTGCGGCGAGCCCGTGTGCGGCAGGTACTGGACGGCGAGCGTCGTGCCGCCCGCGACCACGACGACGGGGAAGACGGCCAGCAGGACGCGGGTGCGGCGGCGCTGTTCCGGGCGGGACGCGGCGGGTGCGGGCGCCGGCTCCGGATCCTCCGACGCCTTCCCGGATCCCTTGCCCGGTGCCGGTGCCGGGTCTGTTTCGGTATCCGGGTCCGGCTTCTCACCCGCGAGCGGGAGCGTCGGTACGTCGACCTCCTGCACGTTCGCGGCGAAGGCGGCCCGCTCGGTCAGCCGCTCGGCGATGGCCGCCGGCCACAGCGGTTCCGTGAACGGCCCGTGCTGCGCGGCGCGTTCGAGGAGCTCGGCCGCGGTGGGGCGGGCGTCGGGGTCCTTGTCCAGGCAGGCCGCGACGAGGTCGGCGAGTTCCGGCTCCACCTCCCGCAACGGATCCAGGTCGGGTTCCTCGTGGACGATGCGGTACAGCACCCCGTGCCCCGACTCGTCGCCGAAGGGCGGCTGTCCGCACGCCGCGTACGCGAGGACCGACCCCAGTGCGAAGACGTCGGTGGCGCCGCTCAACCGCCGCCTGCCCGAGGCCTGTTCGGGAGCCATGTAGGCGGGTGTGCCCACCACCATGCCGGTCCTGGTCAGCTGGCTCTGCTCCGCGGCGCGGGCGACGCCGAAGTCGATGAGCGTGAGACCGTCGAGCGTCAGCATGACGTTGGACGGTTTGAGGTCCCGGTGCACCATGTCCAGCGCGTGCACCGACGCCAGGCCCGCCGCCGCCTCCCGCAGCAGCAGCCACAGCGCGTCCGCGGGCAGCGGGCCGCCGTGCAGCGCGATGGCCTCCCGCAGGGTGAGCCCGGGGATGTACGCGGTGGCGAACCACGGCGGGCTCGCGGTGCGGTCGCTGGCGAGCAGCGGCGCGGTGGCCTCCGCGGGCAGCCGGGCGAGGTTGTCCAGCTCGTGCCCGAAACGCCGCAGGAAGTCCTCGTCCTCGCCGACGACGGAGGCCAGCAGCTGCTTGACGGCGACGTACCGGCCCTCCTGGACCCCGAGGTAGACCCGCCCCATGCCGCCGGCCCCGAGCCGGCCCGCCAGCGGAATGGCCCCGATCCGGCGCGGATCCCCCGCCTCCAGCGGCTCGGCTCCGCTCCCCGTCAGCTCTAACACGTCTGCCCCGCTCGAATTAGAATCAGTTTCCAGAAATCTAACCCGATGATCCGCCATCGGCAACGCGCCTGCCCGAGCGCCGACTTGGCGCGAAGACGGCGCACCCTCCCGTCAGCCGACGCGGAACGCCTGCCGGTAGGTCATGTGGCAGACGCCGATGGTCTGGGCCAGGTGCGCTCCCTGCGCCCCGGCGGCATCCTGGTCGCGCTCGCCTCCCCGGCCGAGGCGCGACGGGCGGACGCGCGCCTTGGCGGGCGGCGGCAACCCCATGCGCAGCCGCCGCTTGCGTATCTTGTCGCTCACGCACCGCGATATCGGCGCCGTACGCGGTGGCGGCCTTGATCCACGCGATGGACGACGACGAGGAGACGGTCATGGGCCTCAAGAAGGCGGTCTACGAGAAGGAGCTGCTGCGGCTCCAGACCGAGCTGGTCCAGCTCCAGGAGTGGGTGCGGGCGGAGGGCGCCCGGCTCGTCGTCGTCTTCGAGGGCCGCGACGCGGCGGGCAAGGGCGGAACGATCAAGCGGGTCGCCGAGCACCTCAACCCCCGCGTCGCACGGATCGCGGCCCTTCCGAAACCGACGGAGCGCGAACGCGGCCAGTGGTACTTCCAGCGCTACGTGGAGCACCTGCCGGCCGAGGGCGAGATCGTGCTGTTCGACCGCAGCTGGTACAACCGCGCCGGGGTGGAGCACGTCATGGGCTTCTGCACCCCCGCGGAGCACCAGCGGTTCCTGCGCCAGTGTCCCGTCTTCGAGCGGATGCTCGTCGAGGACGGGATCCTGCTGCGCAAGTACTGGTTCTCGGTGAGCGACGCCGTTCAGGAGGAACGCTTCCGCCGCCGTACGGAGGACCCCCTGCGGCGCTGGAAGCTCTCTCCCATGGACCTGGAGTCCCTCACGCGCTGGGAGGCGTACTCGCGGGCCAAGGACGCGATGCTGGTCCACACCGACACCGTGGACGCCCCCTGGTACGTGGTCGAGAGCGACGACAAGCGCAGCGCGCGGCTCAACATGATCGCCCACCTGCTGTCCACGGTCCCGTACGCGTCCGTGGCCCTGCCCTCGCTCGTCCTGCCGGCCCGGCCCGCGTCGACGGGATACGAGCGGCCGCCCAAGGACCTGCAGACCGCCGTCCCCGATCACGCGGCCACGCTGAGCACGGCATGACCCCCATCGAGCCCATCGTGAGAACTATTACATTCACCCCAGAATCACCCATTTGGCGTGGATCATTACCTCCCGGAACTGTCGTATATGGGTCGCTTGTGGGGCCCGCGCCACCCGCTTGACCGGTAGGCGCCGTGGGAGAGACATGGGACGAGTGGGCAACTGGACCTCCAACCGACGTATCGCCCTGCCGCTGGCAGGCGGCGCCGTCGTGCTCGGACTCGGCGGCGGCCTCTACGTCACCGGGCTCGTGGCCGGCGCTGACATCGACCAGGGCACGAGCGTCCTGGGAGTGGACATCGGCGGCATGAGCCGGGCGCAGGCGGAGCGGAAGCTGACCCACGAGCTCGGGCCCTCCGCCGCGGCCCCGGTCGCGATGAAGATCGGCGACCGCGTGGAGAAGGCCGACCCCGCCACGCTCGGGCTCTCGCTCGACACCACCGCGACCGTCGACCAGGCCGTCCGGACGGGATACGGCCCGGCCACCGTCATCGGCCGGCTCTTCGCCTCCGACGACCGCGAGGTCCAGCCGGTGACCCGGATGAACGAGCAGACCGCCCGGGCCGCGGTCGACCGCATCGGCGCGGCCACCGGGCAGCAGGCCCGCGACGGGTCGATCACGTTCGACAAGGGCGCGGCGAAGGCCGTCGCCCCGCAGCAGGGCGTCACCCTCGTCGAGGACCAGGCCGTCGACACCCTCCGTACGGCCTACCTGCGACCGGCCGCGGGCCCCGTCGTGCTGCCCGTCGAGCGCACCCGGCCCCGCATCGGCACCGAGGAGACCGGACGGGCCATGCGCCAGTTCGCGCAGCCCGCGATGTCCGGGCCCGTCACCCTCAATGTCGCCGGGCAGCGCCTGTCCATAGGCCCCGGCGTCCTCGGCGAGCACCTGAAGATGCGGCCCGACGCCCAGGGCCGTCTCGTGCCGGCCCTCGACTCCAAGGGCCTGCTCGCCGACCCCGCCGTGGCCCGCCCGATCGGGGAGGTCACCACGGCCCCGCGCGACGCCGTGCCCCGGCTCGACGCGGACGGCAAGGTGGTCATCGGCGATCCGGGCCGTGAGGGCCGACAGGTCACGGAGGCGGCCCTCGGCAAGGCCGTGCTGCCCCTGCTGACCCGCTCGGGCGAGGCCCGCAGCGGCGAGCTCGCCACCGTGGCCGTCCGGCCGGAGCTCTCCGCCGAGGAGGCGCGGCGGCTCGGCATCAAGGAGAAGGTCTCCTCCTTCACCGTCGAGTTCCCGGCGGCCCCGTACCGCACCACCAACATCGGCCGCGCCGTGGAGCTGATCAACGGCTCCGTCGTCATGCCGGGGGAGGAGTGGAGCTTCAACCGTACGGTCGGCGAGCGCACCCCCGAGAACGGCTTCGTCGACGGGATCATGATCAACGACGGCCAGTACGTGAAATCGCCCGGCGGAGGCGTCTCGGCGGTCGCCACCACCATGTACAACGCGGTGTTCTTCGCGGGCGTCAAGCCCGTCGAGCACGGCGCCCACTCCTTCTACATCGAGCGCTACCCCGAGGGCCGGGAGGCCACCGTCGCCTGGGGCACCCTCGACCTGCGCTGGATCAACGACTCCGGCCACCCCCTCTACATCCAGGCCCGGTCCACCGACACCTCGC
The DNA here is from genome assembly GCF_042894695.1 of Streptomyces sp. NPDC001513. NCBI lineage: Bacteria > Bacillati > Actinomycetota > Actinomycetes > Kitasatosporales > Streptomycetaceae > Streptomyces > Streptomyces sp. NPDC001513. The sequence goes on along the minus strand of NZ_JBIAVU010000018.1, from coordinate 81,087 downwards.
TGACCATCTCCCTCCTCGGCACGAAGAAGTACGACGAGATACGGGCGACCAAGGGGCCGCGCACGAACGTCACCCCGCCCGCCAAGCGGACGGGAAGCGCGCCGACCTGCGAGGTCCAGACCCCGCTCGAGGGCTTCGACGTGGCCGTCGGCCGTGTCTTCGTCCAGGGCGGCAAGGAGGTCAAGCACGAGGAGTTCAAGACCCACTACACGCCGCGCGACGAGGTGACCTGCACGCCGGAGGCCTCGCCGACCCCGGGCGCTTCGCCGGCGCCGGGAACCTCGCAGGCACCGGGGGCCTCGCCGGCACCGGGCACCCAGCCGGCCGAGCAGGCCCCGGAGACCCGTCAGGCCGCCCGGGGCGCCCAGGCCGCGCAGGCGCCGCGTACCCCGACGGCCCCGTCCGCCACGGCCGTGGGCGGCCCGCTCGCCCTCGGCGGAACCCCGTCGCACTGACCGGTCGTCCAGGACGAGGTGTGACAGATCCGGCGCGCGCCGTGCGCGATGGGAGCCATGGCGGCCCGGAAGTGCTACAACTGGGTTCGTGACCATTCCTCGCCACCCGTGCCGGGCACGTCGGTGCGGTCACCGCTAGGCAACAGAACCAGGAGCGTCGCCGGACAGGTATTCGTCCTCCAGGTGGCGATCGTGGTGTTGCTCGCGGCCGGGTCACTGCTGGCCCTCGTACTCCAGTCGCGCCACGACATCGACCGGGAGGCGCGCAACCGCTCGGTGTCCGTGGCCGAGACCTTCGCCCACTCCCTGGGGCTGGAAGACGCGCTGAAGACGTCCAATCCGTCCGAGGTCCTGCAACCCCGTGCCGAAGAGACGCGCAAGGCCGCCGGCGTGGACTTCATCGTCGTGATGGACACCAACGGCATCCGCTACAGCCATCCCCAGCCCGACCGCATCGGGAAACGGTTCGTCGGCACGATCGAGCCCTCCCTCAAGGGCAAGGTCCACACCGAAAGCGTGCAGGGCCCCCTCGGCAAGGAGATCCAGGCCGTCGTTCCGGTCAAGGACCAGGACGGCAAGGTCGTCGCCCTGGTCTCGGCCGGCCTGACCGTGAAGAACGTGACCGGGGTCGTCGACCGCCAGCTCCCCGTCATCCTCCTGGCCATCGCCACCGGCCTGGCCCTGGCGACCGTCGGCACGGCCCTGATCAGCAGACGTCTGCGCCGCCAGACCCACGGGCTCGGCACGCAGGAGATGACCCGCATGTACGAGCACCACGACGCGGTGCTCCACGCCGTCCGCGAGGGGGTGCTGATCACCGACGGTGAAGGACGGTTGCTGCTGGCGAACGACGAGGCCAAACGGCTGCTCGGGCTGCCGGAGGATGCCGACGGACGCCACATCGCGGACGTACCGGGCCTGGACCGCCGGATGTCGGACCTGCTGCTCTCCGGCCGGACGGCCACCGACGAGGTGCTGGAGAGCGGGGACCGGCTGCTCGTGGTCAACCAGCGGCCCACCCACCCCAGGGGCCGGCCGGAGGGCAGCGCGGTCACCATCCGCGACTCCACCGAGATGCGGGTCCTGACCGCCCGGGCCGAGACGGCCCGCAGGCGCCTCAAGCTGCTCTACGACGCGGGCGGCGACGTCGGCACCAGCCTCGACGTGGTGCGGACGGCCGAGGAGCTCGCCGCCGTCGCCGTCCCCCGGTTCGCGGACTACGTGACGGTCGACCTGGCGGACCAGGTGATCGACGGCGACGAACCCGCCCCGGGCGCCGACATGCGGCGCACGGCGGTCAGCGGCATCCGATCCGACCACCCGCTCTACCCGGTCGGCCGGCTGATCGACTTCCTGCCGTCCACCCCCCAGGCGCGCGGCTACGGCACCGGCCGGGCGGAACTGGTGACCGACCTGGCCGACGCGCCGGGCTGGCAGGCCCAGGACCCGCCCCGCGCGCAGGCCATCGTCGAGTTCGGGATCCACTCGCTCATCGCGGCCCCGCTCATGGCCCGCGGCGTCGTACTCGGCGTGGTCAACTTCTGGCGGTCGGAGAAGAAGGAGCCCTTCGACGAGGACGAGCTGTCGCTGGCCGAGGAACTCGTCGCCCGGGCCGCCGTCAGCATGGACAACGCCCGCCGCTACACGCGCGAGCACGCCCTCGCCGTGACGCTCCAGCGCAGCCTGCTGCCGCGCGCCCTGCCCGAACAGAGCGCCATGGACGTGGCGCACTTCTACCTGCCCGCGCAGTCCGGCGTCGGCGGCGACTGGTTCGACGTGATCCCGCTCCCGGGCGGCCGGGTCGCCCTGGTCGTCGGCGACGTCGTCGGACACGGCCTGCACGCCGCCGCCACCATGGGGCGGCTGCGCACGGCGGTGCACAACTTCTCCTCCCTCGACCTGCCTCCCGACGAGCTCCTCGCCCGGCTCGACGACCTCGTCCAGCGCATCGACCACGACCGCGACGGGGACGGCACCGACACGAACGGCGGGGGCGGGATCATGGGCGCGACCTGCCTGTACGCGATCTACGACCCGGTGTCCCAGCGCTGCACGGTGGCACGGGCGGGGCACCTGCCGCCCCTGGTCGTCGCCCCCGACGGCACGACGGAGATCGTGGAACTCCCGGCCGGGCCCCCGCTGGGGCTCGGCGGGATGCCCTTCGAGACCGCGGAACTGGAGCTGGAGGAAGGCAGCCAGCTCGTCCTCTACACGGACGGTCTGATCGAGGAGCGGACCCGGGACATCGGCGAGGGACTGGAACTGCTGCGCGCGGCCCTGAGCCACCCCGACCGGGACCCGCAGGACAGCTGCCGGGCCGTGCTCGACATGCTGCTGCCGCCCCGGCCGACCGACGACGTGGCGCTGCTCATCGCGCGGACGCGGACCCTCGGCCCGGACCGGGTCGCGCAGTGGAACGTACCGTTCGAACCGAGTGCGGTCGGCGCCATGCGCAGCGTCGCGGCGAAGAAGCTCGACGAGTGGGGCCTGTCCGAACTCGGCTTCGCCACGGAACTGATCCTCAGCGAACTGATCACCAACGCCCTGCGGCACGGCAGCGAGCCGGTCCGCGTCCGGCTCCTCCACGACCACACGCTGACCTGCGAGGTGTGGGACGGCAGCAGCACGGCCCCCCACCTGCGGTACGCCGCCACCACGGACGAGGGCGGCCGCGGCCTGTTCCTGGTCGCCCAGCTCAGCGAACACTGGGGCACGCGCTACACCCCCGAGGGCAAGGTCATCTGGGCGGAACTGCTCCTCCCCGGCACCCCGGGCGGCGACCCACCGGCCCTCGCCGCCTTCCTGGACGTGGACCCCCTGTAAGCCCCTGTGTGCCCCGGTGAGATCAGAGCGTGCGCCGATAGCGCAGCTCGGTGAGGGTGGCCTCGTCGTAGATGTCGTCCTCGGTCGCGCCATCGGCCCGATAGCCGGCCCGCTCGTAGAAGCGCCGGGCCCGGTGGTTGTCCTCCAGAACCCACAGGGCCGATGTCTCGAACCCCTGGCCCTTCATCCGGGAGTGGGCCTCATCGAGGAGCCCCCGGCCGATGCCCTGGCCGATCAGGTCGGGTGAGACGTACAGGGCGTAGACCTCGGCCACCCGCCGGGGGCCCGGTATCGGACTCCGACACGGCCCGAAGCAGACCCACCCCACCGGGCCGTGCTCGCCGAGCGCCACGAGGTCCCTCGACTTCCCGCGGGGTTGGGTGAACCGCTGCCGCCGCAGGCTCGCATCGGCCTCGACCGTCATCGCGTCCAGGTACGTCCGGGGAACGATGCCGGCGTACGCCGCCTGCCACCCCCGGACGCGGATCGTCGAGACGGCCTCGATGTCGGCCGCGGCCATCTCCCGCACATGCGTCATCGCGGGTCGAGGGTCGCCGTCACGAGGTGGTGCGCGAATGCGGTGTCCAGTCCCTGGGGGCGGAAGAGGATGCGGTACATGAGAGGGGCGACGACCTGGTCGATGACCGTTTCGACGTCGGGTGTGCTCTGCCCGCGTGCGGTGGCGCGGGTGAGGATGACGTCGATCTGTTCGGCCGCGTAGGCGGAACACCGGCCGGCGTTGCTGCCGTCCGGGTCGCCGAGCAGGGCGTCGCGGATGTAGGCGCGGCCGGCAGGGGAGGACATCTCGTCGAGGAACTGCTCGGCCCAGTTCGTCAGGTCGGCCGAGAGGGCGCCGTGGTCTTCGGGCGCGGTATCGGGGCGCAGGCGCTCGACCGCCACGTCCGACAGCAGCTCCTGCAGGTCGCCCCAGCGGCGGTAGACCGTCGACGGGGTCACGCCCGCACGCTGGGCGATCAGCGGAACCGTCAGGGCGTCCCGGCCCACCTCCGCGGCGAGTTCACGTACCGCGGTGTGCACCGATGCCTGGACCCGGGCGCTGCGTCCGCCGGGGCGCATCATCTGCCTGCTCACACCATGCACCTTAACGCAAAATCATTGCTTCTAGTGCGGGTGGAGCCTCTAAAGCGAAAGATTTGCGTTAGTAGGGCGAGTGGATCTACGGTGGGTTAAAGCGAACCGATTGCGTTTAGCGCCAAGGAGCCTGCCCATGCCCGCCGTAACGCCACGAGCACCCGCGCCGTACCCCCACCGAGCCCTCCGCGGGAACACCGGAAACCGCACGGCCTCCTTCGCCCTGAACGCCTCCATCCTGGCCGCCCTCCTCGCGGCCTCCAGCGCACCCACCCCTCTCTACCCCCACTACCAGGACGCCTGGGGCCTGTCCGCCCTCACCATCACCGTGGTCTTCAGCGCCTACGCCCTCGCGCTGCTGCTGGCCCTGCTCACCACCGGATCCCTCTCCGACCACCTCGGACGACGCCCCGTCCTGGCAGCCGCCCTGGCCCTGGGAGCCGTGTCCATGGTGCTGCTGGCCACGGCCGACGGAGCCGGTGACCTGATCACCGCCCGGATCCTGCAGGGAGTGGCCACCGGCGCGGCCACCAGCGCCGCGGGAGCGGCCCTCCTCGACCTGGCGGACCCCCGGCATCCGGGACGGTCCGCCCTGACCAACAGCATCGCCCCGGTGGCGGGCATGGCCGCCGGCGTGCTGGTCTCCACCCTCCTCGCCCCCGTCGGCACGGCCGGCGTGTACCTGGTGCCGGCAGCCCTGTTCGCCGCCCAGGCGGTCGCGGTCACCTTCACCACGGAGACGGCCCGCCCGCACACCGGCGCCCTGCGCTCGCTGCGCCCGCGGCTCGCCGCCCCGCCGTCGGCGCGCCGCGCACTCCTGGTGGCCGGCACCGCCGTCGTCGCCATCTGGGCCCTGGGCGGCTTCTACTCGTCCCTCGGCCCCTCGCTCGTGCACCTCGTGGCCCCCGCAGCCCCGCCGTCAGCCGGCGGCATGGTCTTCTTCACGCTCACCGCCGCGGCCACGCTCACCGTGTGGACGCTGCGGCGCACGGCCCCGCGCACCGCGGTCACCGGCGGAAGCCTGGCGGTCCTGCCCGCCGGAGCGCTGGCACTCGGCGGTCTGCACGGCGCCGGACTGCCCGCCGTCTACGGCGGAGCGGCCCTGGCCGGGATCGCCTTCGGGGCCGTCTCCCAGGGGGCGCTGCGCATGACGCTCACCGGACTCCCCGAACAGGACCGGGCGGCAACGCTGGCCGCGTACTACGTCCTCAGCTACCTCTCCATGAGCCTGCCCGCCATCGCCGCGGGCGCCGCCACCCAGCACTACGGACTGGCCACCGCCACCCACGCCTACGCCGTCGCCACCGCGCTGCTCGCCGTCGCGGCCCTGGGCGCACTCGCCGCGGCACGGCGCAGGGAAACCCGCGGCGCACCGGACGACCTCCCGTAACCAGACCGACGACCCCAGACCACGCCAGGCCAGATCAGCCCAGACCAGCCCAGAACCGAGGAAACGAACCGTCATGAGCACTCCGCCGGCCACCCACCCGACTGCCACCCCCACCTGGACCGTGGGAGACGTCACCGTCCACCGGATCGACGAGACCCTCCTGCCGCCCGCCACCGGACCGTGGCTGCTGCCGGACGCCACCCCCGCCGTCGTCGCGGAACAGGACTGGCTGCGCCCCCACTTCGCCGACGACGACGGCATCCTGCACATCGACAGCCACAGCTTCGCGTTCACCGTCGACGGGCTGCGCGTCCTCGTGGACACCGGCATAGGCAACGGCAAGGAGCGCGCCAACCCCGCCTGGCACGACCTGAACACCGACTACCTCCAGCGCCTCACCGCCGCCGGATTCCCCCCGGAAACGGTCGACCTGGTGGTCCTCACCCACCTGCACGCCGACCACGTCGGCTGGAACACGCGCGCGGTGAACGGCGAGTGGGTGCCGACCTTCCCCCACGCCCGCTACGTCACCTCCCGCACCGAGAGGGAGTTCTGGGCCGGGTACGACATGGAGGAGGCGCGCAGGCAGATGTTCGTCGACTCCGTGATTCCGGTGGAGGAGGCGGGGCTGCTCGACCTCGTCGACGTTCCCGCCGAGGGCGCAGTCATCGCCCCGCACCTACGCCTGCTCCCCACGCCCGGCCACACCCCCGGCCACATCGCCGTCGAGCTGACCAGCGCCGGCCGGACGGCTGTGATCACCGGTGACTGCATCCACCACCCCGTCCAGCTGGCCCACCCCGCCATCGGAGCCTGCGTCGACATCGACCCGGCACGGTCCGAGACTTCGCGCCGCACGCTGCTGGGCTCGCTCGCCCACACGGACGCCCTCCTCCTGGGCACGCACTTCGCGCCGCCCACCGCCGGCCGTGTCGTCTCCCACGAGGGCGCCTACCGGCTCGCGCCGGTCCCCGCCGACGGGCACTAGCCAAGCGAGTCGTGCTCGTGCGCGGGTTCCGGCTCCGGTTTCGGCTTCGGTTTCGGCTCCGGCTCCGGCTCGGCGAGCAGGTCGTCGACGATCTGCAGCCGGGTCTCCGGGAGGCGCTCCGCTATCGCCTCCAGCATCATGGCCACCCCCTCCGGGTCGGGCGCCGCACACCGTTCACGCGTCTCCTCGTCGGGCCAGCGGGCGTACGCCACCCAAGTGCCGTCGTCCGCCCGGTGCAGCCGCGACCCGTACGAGCCGCACCGCGCGTGGATGGCGTCCGTCACCCGGTGCCAGCCGTCGGCGAACTGCTGTTCCCGGCCCGGGTGGAGCCGCCACCGGTAGATCACAGCGAACACGTCTGGATTCCCCTTCCGAGCAGGTCGGTTGCCGTCGTGGCCACCCTAGAAGGCGCCGATCAGGCACGTGGCAGCCGGGGATCCTCTCCCGGTCCCGGTCCCCGTCCGGGATGGGCCGCCGCGGAATTCCCGTGCTCCGCCCCCGCCGTGCTCGCTACCATCGCGCGGTGCACCCCGAACCCCGCCCCTGGTCCCCGTATCCGAAGATCCCCGCGAACCGCCGCCTGGGCGAGGTCCGCGGACGGAACTGGGTCGCCCACGAGAAGATCCACGGCGCCAACTTCGCCGTCGTGTGCGACGAGACGGGCGCGCATCCGGCCAAGCGGCGCGAACTCCTCGCCGATGCCGGGCTGGACGAGTTCTTCGGCGTCGGCCGGATCTGGCCCGCCCTGGCGGTCGCGGCGATCCGCTGCGCCCAGGCCCTGCGCGCGGACTGCGGGGCCCCGGCCACGGCGGTCGTGACCCTCTACGGCGAACTCGCGGGCGGCCGCTACCCCCACCCCGACGTACCGCCGACGCAGGGTGCGGAGCCCGTACAGACCGGCGTCTGGTACGCCCCCGACCTGCTGTGGCTGCCCTTCGACGCGACCGTCGCCGACGGGGAAGGGGAGGGGGACGGAGCCGGGGACGGGGGCGGCCTGCGCTGGGTCGCCGACCGGACGCTGCGTGCGGCTGCGGACGCGGCCGGCCTGGTCTGCGTCCCGCTGCTGGCCGAAGGCCCGATCGCCCGGCTCCAGGAACTGCCCGTGGTCTTCCCCACCCGGCTGCCCGGCCTGCTGGGCCTGCCCGCGCTGCCGGACAACCTCGCGGAAGGCCTGGTCGTCAAGCCCGCCGGGGAAACCCGGGAGTCCGGGCGGCCCATGGCCAAGTTCAAGCAGCCCGCCTTCGCCGAGGACGAACGGTTCGACGGCTCGCGCCCCTACCAGGCGCCCGCGGACGGCGCGGCCGGTGTTCCCGGCTGGCTCCTCGCGCACGGCACCGGCCTGCTCACCCCGGCCCGGGCCGCGTCGGCGGTGAGCAAGCTGGGACCCCGTACGCCGCCGGGGGACCTGGCCGCCGAGATGGCCAGGGACGTCGCCGAGGAGGTGGCGGAGGCCCTGGGCGGACTGGACGGGGCGACGCGGGGCGCACTGGAGGACTCCCTGCACGCCGGAGCCCTGTCCCTGGCCCGCTTCGACGCGGCCGACCGCCGGGCCTGAGCGCCGTGCCCGACGCACGGCACCGCGGGTGGCGCCGGCCCGGACGGGGTGGGGCCGGCCGCCCCCACGGCGCTGTGCATACTGCTGACATGAAGTCCCCGCCCGCCCAGCGCATCCACCTGATGATCACCTTCGTCCTGGTGACGTGCGGTGCGGTCGGGGGAGCCTGTCTCGGTCTGCTCCTGTCCGGCCGGCTGATGGCCCTGGTCTGCGCGAGCGCGGCCGGCCTGGGCGCGGGCACGGGGGCGTATCTCTCCCGCCGCCAGGTCTTCGCGTTCCTCAAGCCCGAGCGCGAGGATCCCGTTGCGTCGGACGGCTACGCGGAGGGCCTCTCCGACGCGACGCTCGTCTGCATCGCGACGTACCAGGCCGCCGTCTTCCCCCTCACCCCCGACGGGGTGACCGAAGCCGAGCGCACGGCCCGCCGCACGATGGCCTACCGGATCGCCGCCTACGAGGGCCTGCCGCACCCGGTGCAGACCTCGGCGGCCGCCGCCCTCGAAGCCATCGACGAGGGCCTGGACGCGAAGCGGGCCGAGACCGCGATGAAGGCGCTGTCCCTCACCGTCTACGACAGCCGCCGCGGCCGCTGACCGCTCCGGCGTCCGCGGAACGCGGGGGCGGTGACCGGACGGGCCCAACCAGGCGTCCGGTCCCGCCGGCCGGGGGAGGAGCCGAGGGCCCGGGGAGTGATGGACTTCCCCGGACCCTCGGGCCGCTGACGCCGCGGGGGACGCGGTTGTGTATCTGCGACATACAGAGAAACGATTCACCGTCGCCGGGGTTACGCCTCGGCCCGGACGAATCCCTCGCGAGGGTGTGTCCCACCCGCCATCCGCCGCCGCGTTCATCCGGTCGGCCGAGCAGCGGAAGCCACGCGCGCCCCGCCGGGCCACGCTGTGTGCAAGGACCGCCACCACCGCACAGACGAGGACCGCACCATGTCCCACAGGCGACGTATCAGCATCCTCGCGGGGGCCGCAGCGCTGCTGCTGACGGCCACCGCCTGCTCGGGCCTGGGTCGGGGAACCGTCGGCATGCTCACCTTCCGCGGCCACGACTCGCCGGTCGAGCTGAGCTACACCAACACCCCGGTCACGGGCTGCCACAAGATCGCCATCCCCAAGGGCGCCACCCATGTCGAGAACAACACCCTCGTCGACATCGTGCTGTACCGGACGCCGAACTGTCAGAAGACCGACCGGGCCGACGGCATCTACGTGGCCACCACCCTCTCGAACGTGACGGCCCCCGAAAGCCTGCCCTGGCGCAGCTTCAGCGTTATCCACTGAGGCGGGGGCCGCATCGCCGCGGCCCCCGCGTACGCCGGTCAGTCCCGGATGGACACGATCTTCCGGGTGGCCAGGTCGGCCTGGACGTAGACCCTGGTCGTGGTGCCGCCACCCCACGTCAGGGTGACCGTGGCGTTGGTCTTGCCCGTGCCGCTGCCGGTGGAGGCGACCTTCCACTGCAGCGGCACGTTCTGCGCGCGGAGCACGCCGTCCGCGTGGTTCGTCTCCTCCCACTGCGTCAGCTGCGCCCGGAGCGGTTCCGAGAGGTAGAAGGTGCGCAGCCGGTCCGCGGTCTGCCCGTCCCCGTCGTAGACCGCGTCGATGTAGGAGCCGTAGAAGTCGGCGATGCGGGTGAAGGCCGCCTCGGGGCTGCCCGAGACGGACGGCAGCGCCGCGGCCGCCGGGGCCTGCTTCGGCGCGGATCCGTCGGGGGAGGCGGACGCGGAGGTGGAGGTGGTGGTGACGAACGAGAGGGTGAGTACGGCGGCGGCCGCGAGGGTGAGGGTGGCGGTTCGCTTGGCTGAGGACTTGGACATCGGCTGAGCCTTTCCCCGTGCTGAGTGGCTGAACGGACCGACGCGCCCCAGAGCCGGTCCGGTTCTCGGAATGCGAGAAATGGCCGAAAAGTCATGCCAGTGGACGCATCGGGCATGTCCCAGGCGGCCCCGCGCGCCGATCGCCGCTCCTGCCGCGGCGCGATCCCGTCGCTCTTGCGGGTGACAGCCGTCCGGGCCCGGAATGCCGTGCCGACGCCGGAAGTTGGCACGAGCGCGACACTGACCCAGCAGGCACAGGAGAGCTCATGAAGATCGGCATCATCGGCGCGGGCAACATCGGCGGCAACCTCACCCGCCGGCTCACGGCCCTCGGGCACGACGTCTCCGTGGCGAACTCGCGCGGCCCCGCGACCCTGTCGGCCCTCGCGGAGGAGACCGGCGCCACCCCCGTGACCGTGGCGGAAGCCGCGCGCGGAGCCGAGATCGTCGTGGTCACCATCCCCTTCAAGAACGTGCCGGACCTGCCCGCCGGCCTCTTCGACGGGGCGGCCCAGGGCTTCACCGTCATCGACACCGGCAACTACTACCCGCAGCAACGCGACGGCCGGATCGCCGGCGTCGAGGACGAGGGCCTGACCGAGAGCCGCTGGACAGAGCGGCAGCTCGGACACCCCGTCATCAAGGCCTTCAACGGCACCTACGCGCAGGACATCCTCGACCGGCACCGCCCGGCCGGCGCGCCCGACCGGCTCGCCCTGCCCGTCGCGGGCGACGACGAGGCGGGGAAGAAGGCCGTCCGCGCCCTCATCGAGGAGCTCGGCTTCGACACCGTGGACGCGGGAGGCATCGACGACTCCTGGCGCCAGCAGCCCGAGACCCCCGTCTACGGACTGCGCGAGGGTGTCGACGGGATCACCAAGGCCCTCGCGGAGGCCTCCCCGGTCCGTCCCGAGGCCTTCCGGGGCTGACCGACGGCGTCCCGGTGCCCCGGCCGCCCCCACGCCGCCGCCCGCCTCGCCGCCGAACGCGCCGGGGCGGCCGGGGCGGGCTGGTTCGCCCCCCGGAGTTCGCCGACAGGGTGACCCGCACCCGCCTGACCTGCCGTCAGAGGGAGGCGCCCGGGCCCCGGTTCAGCAGCCCATCGAGGATCCGTCCAGCGCGGACTCCACGGCCACGAGGAACTCCCCGGGCCGTACGGACCCCACCCGGAGCAGGGCCGGCTCGCCCGCCACGTCCTTGCGGAAACACATGCCCGAGACGCCCCGGAACCGCTCCTGGGCCTTCGCCCGCGTGCCGACCGGTTTCCATCCGTCCGCCGTCGCGGTGTCCCAGTAGTGGGTGATCAGCGGCTGGACGTCTCCGCCGTGGGTGTACACGCTGTTCGCGCTCATCCAGGGTTCCCCACTGTCGTCCATGCACTCCGCACCGCTCCGCTCCGCCACGGGTGCCGTCCCGGCCGCGGCGGCAGGAACCACGGCGGAGACCCGCGCCAGGCGCTCCCGTGCGCCCGGTTCCTCGCACGCGCCTTCCGAGCCGTAGAAGAGCATGTAGAGCGACCCGGCCAGCAGGCCGAGGCCGGACACGCAGCCGAGGGTGATGGTCACGCCCAGGATCAGGCCACGGCGCGGGGAACGTACCGGAATCACGGTGTCGCGTCTCTTCTCTGTCCGACCGCCGGAACCGCGGTCCCGGAGGATCTTCCAGGTCTTCGTACGAGCGAGGAGATGCTAGACGCGCGCCCACACTTCCGTGCGGGAGGGGGGTGGCACGCGGCCGGGGCTGCGGCACGGCGGCTGGGCGGCCGCCGGATCAGGCGCCGGCGGACGCGCGCCGGATTGCGTCGAGCGTGCGCGTCACATCCCCGTCGGTCGTCGACCAGTTGCTCACCGAGATCCGCATGACGCGCCGGCCGTGCCAGGTGGAGCCGCTGATCCATGCCGTGCCGTCGTCGAGCAGCCGGGTGAGGACCCGCTCCGTACGTTCGTCGCCGCCGAACTCCGCGCAGACCTGCGTGAACACCACGTCGTTGAGGACGGTCGCGCCGTCGATCGCGGCGATGCCCTCGGCGAACGCGGAGGCGTGACGGCACAGTCGATCGACGAGGTCGGCCACCCCCGAGCGGCCGAGGGACCTGAGCGCGGCCCACACGGTGAAGGCCCGTCCGCGCCGGGAGAGTTCGGGGACCTTGTCGGCGGGGTCCCCGTGTTCGTGCTGGATGAGGTAGTCGCCGTGAACACCCATCGCGGCCCGCAGCGCGAGCGGGTCGCGCACGATGGCGAGCCCGCAGTCGTAGGGGACGTTCAGGGTCTTGTGGGCGTCCGTCGCCCAGGAGTCGGCGTCCGCGCAGCCCTCCGTCAGGTGCGTGAGGCGCGGGGAGGCGGCCGCCCACAGCCCGAAGGCGCCGTCCACGTGCACCCACGCGTCTGCCTCGCGAGCGGCCCGGATCGTCTCGGCGAAGGGATCGAAGGCCCCGGAATGGATGTCTCCGGCCTGGAGGACCACCATCGTGGGGCCCCGCCCGCCGTCCGCCAGGAGGTCCCGCAGGGCCTGCGGCTCCATGCGCCCCTGCTCGTCCGCCCGTACCAGCTCGGGCCCGCCGAGACCCAGGTAGCGCAGCGCCAGGTCGACGGCCATGTGCCGGTCCTCGCCGGTGATGACGCGTACGGGCGGCCCGCCCGCGAGGCCGTCGCGGCCGACGTCCCAGCCCGCGCTCCGCAGCAGCGCGTCGCGCCCGGCGGCGAGGCAGGTGAAGTTCGCCATCGTGGCACCCGTGGTGAAGCCGACCGCGCTGTCACCGGGCAGCCCGAGCAGCCTCAGCAGCCAGGCGTCGGCGATCTCCTCCGCCGCGGTGTACGCGGGCGAGACGGCGCGCATCACACAGTTCTGGTCCCAGGCGCTGACCAGCCAGTCCGTGGCGAGCGCGGCCGGTTCGGTGCCCCCGATCACGAACCCGTAGAAACGCCCGCTGGGGAACGCGGTCAGCCCCGGCTCACAAGCCGTGGCCAGCAGATCGACGACGTCGGCGGGGGCGCTGGGACCCTCGGGGAGCTCGGCTCCCAGCGCGCGCACGATCTCGTCGACCGAAGCGCTTGCGGGAACCCGGCGGTCGGACAGACTGGCCAGCCAGCGGACGGCATGGTCGTGTGCTCGTCGCAGCGCCGCCTCGCGCGCGTCCATACCTCGGACTATGGGACAGGCACGGCCGCCTCGCAAGCCGGGCCGCGCGAGGCCCTGCACGGGAGCTCCGTACACCGTGCCATCGTGGTGTCATGACCATTGAAGTTCGCCCGGCTTCGGACTTCGCGGACGTCCGCGCCCTGCTCGGCCCGAAGTCCGCCGGTGCCAACGTCTGCTGGTGCCTCAGCCACCGGATCCCGTCCAAGCTCAACAACGAGCTGCGCGGACCGGCCCGCGGTGAGTACGTCGCCCGGCTGTGCGGCACGCAACCCCCTCCGGGGGTGATCGCCTACGACGGCGACGAGCCCGTCGGCTGGGCCGCGGTGGCGCCGCGCGCGGAAACCTCCTTCGCGCGCAGCCGTACGATCCCGCACGTCGACGACCTGCCGGTCTGGTCGCTGTGGTGCATCCGGGTCCGCCCCGGCCACCGCAAGCAGGGCATCTCGCACGCCCTCATCGCCGGCGCGGTCGCGTTCGCCCGTACCCACGGCGCACCGGCCGTCGAGGCGTACCCCCTGGACAACGGCGACGCCAAGGTCGACATGACGATGGCGTACGCCGGGATCCGGAAGAACTTCGAACGCGCCGGGTTCACTCACGCCACCGACACGACCTCGGTGCTGGCCGGCCATCCCCGCGTCCTGATGCGGCTCGACCTGCGCTGACCGCGCGCCGCCGAGCTGCGGTGCCTGACCGGTGAAGGTTCAGCTCGGCCGGTACAGCAGCGCGCCCAGGCCGTGCCGGTGGGCCGCGCCACCGAATTCGTTCCAGCTGATCACGCCGTCCCCGTCCGAGTCGATCAGCGCGAACGAGGCCTCCGCCGTCTCGGCCGGGACTCCCTTCAGTCCCCGCCACACCACGAACTCCTGACGGGTCATCAGCCCGTCCCCGTCGCGGTCGGCGACAATGAACTGACAGTGCAGCGCGGCCATCACCTCCGGCGAACCCGCGGGCCGGCCGGCGTCCGAGGCCGGGAGGGAGCCGACCCACTCCCGGTACTCCTCCCGCGTGATCCGCCCGTCGTGATCGCGGTCGACGAGCTCGGCCTGCTGCTGCCACAGCGCGAGGTTCGCCTCGATCAGGGCGCGTCCCTTGGGCGAACTCGGCCCCATGCCGTACGACTGGAGCACCTGATCCGCACTCGCCCGGTAGTCGTCCGCGGCGAGGACCCCGTCACCGTTCGTGTCCAGCCGATCGAAGATCAGGTCGGCCACTGTCACCCTGTCGGTACCCATGCGGCGAGCCTAGGACGAGCCCCTTCCCGTACCGGCGGATTGGCGCGCCCGGGGGCGTGTCCCGCCGGAGTCAGCCCATCGCCGCCAGGGCGGTCCGCACCACGCGGCAGAGTTCCTCGTCCCGCACGATGCCCCCGCCGTAGCGGCGTTCCGAGACGGTGACCTCCGTCAGCAGGGGCGCGGCCGCCGCGGCGGGCCGGCCGATCGCGCCGAGGGCGGTGACGACCCGGAGGACGAGCGGCCTCGCCCGGTGCTCCGCCAGCGGGTGCAGTTCGGGGAGCAGGGTCGCCACGGCCGTCTCGGCGTCCCCGGTCAGCCGCCACCAGGCCTCGGCCGCGCCGACCCGGGTCCACTCGCCGAGGCTGCCGAGCAGCGGCCTGAGGGCGCCGGCGTACCCGGCCGCGAGCGGGCCCAGCTCGGCCAGGTGGGACAGGACCGGCCGGGCCAGCCCGCCTCGGATCGACGCGTCGAGTGCGTCGAGCGCGAGCCCGGGGTCACCCGTGACGCGCCAGTACGCCCACGCGGCGGTCTGTACGCCGTGCCAGCGGCGCGGCTCCCGGTACTCGCTGCCTTCGAAGCGCCGCGGGCGCTGGTCGCCCTTCGCGAGGCCGGCCAGCGGGCACGCGGCGTCGATCGCCGCCGGTCCGATCCGGCCCAGGGCGTTCACGGCGGCGCGTGCGTGCGGGGTGTCGAGCAGTTCCACGAGATCCGGCACCGCCGGCGCGGCGGCGGGCCCCCAGCCGGTGAGGACGCGCAGGAAGCGTTCCGTGCGCCGGCCCGCGAGCTGCACCCGCAGCGCGGGCATGACGCTCGGGGCCCACTCCGCCGGCAGGGACTCGACCTCCATCCACGGACTGTCGGCCCGCCTGAGGTACCACGGCAGGGCGCGCGGGTCGCCGATGCCCATCAGCGCATGTACGAGGTTGTCGGCGCGCTCGTCTGCCCGCCAGCGGAGCGGGACGAGGCGATCGGCGTACGGCGCGACCGCCGATCCGCCCCGGGCGACGATGCGGTGCGCCTCGCAGGAGGTCAGGAGGTCGTCGTCGGCCAGTCCGGCGAGGACCGTCTCCCACGTGCCGTCCGGCGGAATCCGCCAGGTGCGCAGCCGGGCGCCGGCCGCCTCGACGGCCGCTCGACGAGCGTCGGAGCTCCCGGTGAGGGGCACGCCGGTGGCCGCGGTCGATGCCGTGGCCTCACCCGAGGTCAGCCGCGCGCTCCGGGCGGCCAGTCGGACGTGCGGATCCGAGTGGTTCAGCCAGGGGTCCAGCCACCCCGGAGGCCGGGACGCGCCGAGGGCCGCGAGCACTTCGCCGGCCGCGATCAGGAGGCGGCCCAGCGTCGCGAGGTCGTCCTCCACCGCGGCCCGCCGCCGCAGCGCCTCCAAGGTCGCGGGGTCGGCGGCGCGGACCTGCTCGATCGCCCGGGCGGCGTACGAGCGCACCTCGGCACTGCTGTCGACGAGGAGCTCCGCCGCGGCCCGCTGGCCCTCGACCAGCACCTCCGTCATACCGGGCGCCTCCGCCCGGGGATACCCCCCACGGATCATCATGGCGCGGTCCGCGACCAGACGGAGCACACCGATCCGGCACGTCTCGTCCAGCCGCGGAAACATCTCCAGCAACCGCCGGAGTACGGCGACGACGAGCTCCGGAGGGTCCGACCAGCGCAGCCGGTAGTCGAACTCCGACCACGGCACCCGTGCGCTGCCGGGCAGCATCAGCCCGCGCAGCAGGCCGGGTATCTCCTCCTGCCCCTCGCGCACCTTCTCCAGGACGTGCCAGGGCGTATCGGCCCCCAATCCGTTCATGATCGGCAGCGTAGTACGCCGCCTGCCCCGGCCGGCCGAACGGTGGACCGCTCGGTGCGGCCGGGGCGTGGGGGATTCGAGGGATGCGGGGCGCTCGGACGCGTCCGCACCTCAGGCGTGGTGGCGGGCTGCCCTCACGAGGCCTCGCTCCACACCGTGTCGCGCTCACGCGCCGTACGCAGGGCGCCGGCCCACCACACCAGGTCGTCGAGCATCGTCACGGCAGCCTTCTCGGCCGCCCCGGTGTCGTGGGGCCGTCCGGCCTCGTCGAACGGGAACTGGTGGAAGCTGACCGTCTCGCGGATCGTGGCCGCGGCCAGCTCGGCGAAGACCAGGCGCAGTTGCTCGACGGCGCGCAGGCCGCCCGACAGCCCGCCGTAGGACACGAAACCGACCGGCTTGCGCGCCCAGACGCGCCCGGCGATGTCGATCGCCTGCTTCAGCGAGGCCGGGAAGGAGTGGTTGTACTCGGGGGTGAGCAGCACGTAGGCGTCGGCCTCGGCGAGGCGCTGGACGAAGGCCCGGCCGCGCGGCGCGAGGTCAGAGGTCCAGTGCGCCGGGAGGTCGGCGTCGACCAGGTCGATGACGGTGAGCTCGATGTCGGCGCGAGCGGTGGCGACGGCTTCGAACCAGCGGGCGACGGTCGGGCCGAACCGGCCTTCCCGGGTGCTGCCGACAACGAGTGCGATACGCAGTGGAGTAGTCATGACCACAGGTGTACGACCTCAAGTTCGCTTGAGGTCAACTCCGGTCTACTGACGGCGGGTCAGGGCACCGGGTGCGCCGGCCGACTGTGCTCCCTCCGACTCCAGCGTCAGCCGGTCCGGCTCCGCCATGGTCAGCACGTAGAGGTTGCCCTTGGGGCAGTCGAAGGTGGCCGTCTGGTCGGTCGGGTGGCTGGTCACCGCCTCGAAGACCGCGCTGTCCTGCCGGATCTGGCGCAGTTGGAGGGCTTCCGTGCACCCGAGGTTGCGTCCCGTCGCGAGCTCCTTGAGATCGCTGACCTGTCGGCCCACGAGTTCGCCCACGGCTCCGGCGCGCAGCGTGACCGTGACGGAGAACTCGCCGGCCCGCGCCCGGGTGATGCCGTCCGCCTCCGGGGTTCCGGGGCCGACGCCGGCCCACGTACCGACCCAGGACGCGGGCAGCGACGGACCGGAGGACGACGAGGCGGCAGAGGCGGACGGTGTGGGCGAGGTGGCCGGATGCGCGGCCTTGTCGCCGTCCCCGCCCCGCGGGAACTGGAGCGCCAGCGCGACGACCGCGGCAAGGACGGCGACACCGGCAGTTGCGGTGATCACGCGGGGCTTACGGGACGCCCACCCGCCGACGCGCCCGACGGGAGCGGGGGAGGGGAAGGGCGACGGCTGGGGAGTGCCCGGAGCCGTCGCGGGCGGCTGCGGCGGGGCGAGCGGCGAAGGGCCCGTACCGCCGGGGGCGTAGGCGGGCGGCTGCGGCGCGCTGAGGAGCCGGTGGAGTTCGTCCTCCCGGCGGCCGACCTCCGCGACCAGGAGCGCGGGTACCGTCCCGCTCCAGCCGTCCTGCTCCTCCTCGGCGCCGCCGAGCCGCTCCCGCAGCTCCTCGGCGGTCGGTCGCAGGTCCGGGTCCTTGGCCAGGCATTCCCGTACGAGCGGCAGCAGTACGTCCGGTACGCCGTCGAGCAGCGGCTCGTCGTGCACGATCCGGTACAGGAGGGCCGGCAGCTCCAGCTCCTCGCCGCCGGCCACGAACGGGCCGCGCCCGGTGGCCGCGTACACGAGGACGGCGGCGAGGGAGAACACGTCGGCCGGCGCCGAGGCCACGGATCCGGTCGCCTGTTCCGGTGCGAGGAAGCCGGGCGTGCCGATGACGGCACCCGTCTGCGTGTAACGGGGGTCGCGGACCGCGCGGGCTATGCCGAAGTCGATGAGGAAGGGCCGCTCCCGGCCCAGCAGCACGTTCGCGGGCTTGATGTCACGGTGGACCACCCCCGCCGCCCGTACGGAGCCGAGCGCGGCCGACAGCTCCCGGGCCAGGGACCGCACGGCCGGTGCCGGCAGCGGGCCGTACCGGTGCACCCAGTCGCCCAGCGAAGGCGCGGCGACGTACTCCGTCGCCAGCCACTGCGGGGACGCGCCCGGCCGGCTGAAGTCCACCACCGAGACCGTCCACGCGCTGCGCACACGGTCGTTGGTGCGTATCTCCCGGTCGAACCGTTCGGCGAAGTCCGGCTGCAGGCTCAGGTCCCGGTGCACGGTCTTCAGGGCCAGCGGCCGCCCGGAGGCGGTGCGCGCCAGGAACACCTCGCCCATCCCGCCCGCGCCCAGCCGCGCCAGCAGGCGGTACCCCCCGATCTCCGGCGGGTCACCGGGCAGCAAAGACTCCACCAACTCCACCTGTTCCCATGACCACTGCCGACCCGTCCCGCACGGACCACCCGCTGGGTCACCCTAAAGGACGAGCCCGCCTAGGGGCAGCTCTGGCGGCTGTCGCCCGGGTCGGTCGTGCACGTGTCGGTGCCGGGGCCGCCGTTGGCGGTGTCGTTCCCGGAGACGGAGTCGACGGTGTTGAGCCGGTCGTCGCCGTAGGAGCCGGTCAGTGTGTCGTTTCCGGGACCGCCGTTCAGGGTGTCGTTGCCGAAGCCGCCGTCGGCGTTGTCGTTTCCGGGGCCGCCGAGCACGGTGTCGTTGCCGTAGCCGGCCCTGATGACGTCGTTGCCGCTGAGGGCGCAGATCACGTCGTTGCCGAAGCCGCCGACCAGGTTGTCGGCGCCGCTGGTGCCGACGATCGTGCAGCCGCGCGCGTTGTTGACCGTACTGGTCGCCCTCGCGGTGTTGTCGGCGGGCACCGGGTCGGTCTGCGCGGCGCCGGCCGTGGCCGTGTCGGACAGGGTGCCCGTGGCCCGGGGTTCGGCGACCACCTGCACCGTGGCCCTGGCCCCGGGGGCGAGCGAGCCCAGAGCGCAGTTGGCGGTGGTGGCGGTCGTGGTGCAGGTGCCCTGGCCGGGCGTGGCGGACAGGAGGGAGCCGCTGCCGGTGAGGGTGTCGGTCAGCGTGACCCCGGTGGCCGTCGTCGTGGTGCTCGTATTGGTCACCGTCACGGTGTAGGCGGCCTGGTCGCCGAGGCTGACGACGGCGGGTCCGGTCTTGGTGACGGACAGGTTCACGCCGGCCGGGGGCGGCGGGGTGGCGGCGACCTGGTAGCGGACCAGGCCGCGGTCGTCGCCGGTGTTGCCGGCGGCGACGATCTTGCCGTCCGGCTGGAGGGCCACCGCGCTGGCGGTGTCGAAGAAGCCGAAGTAGACGTCGGTGGTCACCTTGCCGCCGGTCCCGAAGCCGCTGTCCAGGCTGCCGTTGACCTGGTAGCGGGCCACCGCGAAATCGCTCCGGCTGATGCCCGCGGCGACGATCTTCCCGTCGGGCTGCAGGACGAGGTCGGAGCTTCCGTCCAGGGTGCCGGTTCCGAAATCGGTCGTGACCTTGCCGTCGCCGTCGAAACCGCTGTCGAGCGTGCCGTCGGGGTGGTAGCGGGCCAGTGCGAAGTCGAACGCGCTGGATCCCGCCGCGACGATCTTCCCGTCGGACTGCACCTTCACCCCACCGGCCACGTCGGCCTCGGCGAAGGCGGTGGTCACCCTGCCGTCGCCGTCGAAGGAGGGGTCGAGGCTGCCGTCGGCGTGGTAGCGGGCCAGCGCGAAGTCGGAGGCGTTCGCCGGGTAGTTGTACCCGGCGCGGCCGGCGATGACGATCCTGCCGTCGGCTTGCGTCGTCACGTCGAAGGCGGTCGCGGCGCCCCCTGCGAAGGCGGTGGTCGCCTTTCCGTCGCCGTCGAAGGAGGTGTCGAGGCTGCCGTCCGTGCGGTAGCGGGCGAGCGCGACCTCGGTGCCGCTCATGCCGACGGCGAGAATGCCGCCGTCCGCCTGCACCGTCACCGCGAAGGCCTCCTGCGGGCCCCCGGTCCCGAAGTCGGTGAGGACGATGCCGTCGCCGTCGAAGCCGGTGTCGAGGCTGCCGTCGCTCCGGTAGCGGACCACGGTGAACAGCCCGGCGCTGTCGGGTGACGCGCTGCTGCCCACCACGACGATCTTGCCGTCCGGCTGCACCGCCACCCCGTTGGCCACGTCCTCACCGTCGCCGCGCAGGTCGCTCAGGACCAGGCCGTCGCCGCTGAAGGAGGTGTCGAGGCTGCCGTCCGTGGTGTAGCGGGCCACCGCGAAGTCGGCCGCGCCGCCTTGCGGGGGCGAGTTGAGGCCGACGGTGACGATCTTGCCGTCGGCCTGCACGACCATGTCCCGGCTCTCGTCGTAACCGGCGAAGTCGGTGACGACCCGCCCGTCGCCGTCGAAGGTGGCATCGAGGTCGCCGGGCGCGGCCAGAGCGGCCCCCGGAAGGGTCAGGACGAAGGCCAGGCCGGTGGCGGCCGCGACCCCGGCGCGGCCCAGCGTTCTTCTCAGACCGGAAGGGAATGCGGACATGTCGATCTGAGTCCCTCCTGCCCGCTCGCCGCCGCGCAGCGGGCCCGCTGCCTCCTGTGACAGGCCACAGCCTGTTGGCAGCGTCACGGCCGCGCGCGTACGGCTGGCCGCGCTGCGCCCACTGGATGCCCCGATCCACCCGCACGGGTGAGGGCGGCGAGCCGACGGCGTCGGCTCAGCCGGTCACCTCACCAGGGTTCCCCGAGTCGGCCGGCGTCGGCCGGACGGCCAGGCGGGTGAACCACTCCGTCGCGAGGATGCGCTCGCGGGCCTCGGCAGGGAGGCGGGTGAGGATGCCGGGCAGTGAGCGGCAGCGTTCCGTCTCGCTCCGGTGCGCGGAGACGGCGGCCCATTTGCGGTCCAGCCACGGACGTACGTCGACCGTCGCGGTGACCCGCTCGTCGGGAACACTGCGCACGGTCTTTCCTACGTGACGACGATGTCGGGCCGGAGTTCGCGTACGTGGCGTACGAGCTGCGCCACTGCCTCGTCGAGCGGTGCGTCGATGAACCGCGGCCGCCCCGGCGCCGATTCGGGCACGCGCGCATCGGCGTACCCCAACAGCCTCGGCTCACCGGCGCCCAGCACGCGGAGCGCGTCGCCTAGGTCGTCTCTTTCGGATCTTGCCGGTTAAGCCCGCGTCGTCTGGTGCCGTGCATCGCAAGGCGGAGGGGCGCTTGAGTACTGGACGTACTTGGGTGCCCCGACAACGCGGCGAGGTGCGGTGCCAGGCGGCGCGGGTCAGGCAAGATCCGAAAGAGACGGCCTAGCTCGGCAGCGCGGTGGCTGTCCGCCGTCCAGGTCGCGGTCACGACGGCCGTACGCGCGCCCGAGGCGGCGTGCCGCGCGAGAACGCCGCCCGCGAGCAGGGACTCGTCGTCGGGGTGCTCGAAGACACCCAGCAGGCTCGGCAAGGACACGGTTCCTCCAGACGGGTCAGAGGCTCACGTGGCCCTCGACGTTGGCGACCATCGTGCGCAACACCTTGAGTGCGGCGCTGTCCGGCGTCGATGCGGAGCCGGCCTCGGTGGAGCAACTGGTCGATGACCCGGGCGATTTCGTGCGGCCCGTCCGCAAGGGCGGTCAGCCGGTCGGCGACCTCGCTTCCCTGATCACGACGCTACACCCGGCCGCCCCTGCTCCGGGCGGTGTTGAGGAGCCGGGATCGTGGTCGTCGGTGTGTTCCAGCCGGAGACGCGCAGCCGGGGTGCGGAGCCGCGCAGGTCCGCCGTCCGGTAGGTCGCGGTCAGTGTCGCCGACTCGCCCGGCCAGAGGCTGACCTGGTTGTCGCTCCACCGGACCGGCAGCACCGGATTGCCGTCCGCGCCGACGAGGTGGACGTCGGTGAGCAGGGCCGGGGTGGTGCCCGCGCCCGTGTGGCGTACGGTCACCGTCGTCGTGGCCGTACCCGTTCCCGTACCGTCCACCGTCGTCGAGGCGGCCGCGGTGACCGCAGCCTGCGGCATCGAGCTCAGCCCGCGCAGGTCGGCGTAGGAAGTGGTCGGCGTGGAGTACCAGTCGCTGTTGTCGTAGTCGAGGACGTCCGCCCGGGTGGAGAGCCAGTAGACGTTCCGGCTCACCTCGCGGCCGGCGCCGTCGGTCAGCAGCAGCCGCGCCAGGTACGTGGTGGACAGACCCGGGACCGACTCCGGCTCCGGGAGCGTGAGCGCGGTGCGGCTCGCACCGTCGCCCGCGACGCTCAGGCCGGTCACCGTCCGGTCGTACCGCTGCGCGCCGTCCGGGTTGAAGAGCGTCACCCGCGCCGTCAGGCCGGAGGCCGTGGACGTCCGGTTGTTGACGACCGACACCGAGCGGTTGTCGTACCCGTACTGGACGTGCAGCGGCTCGTTCGCCTTCTTCGCACCGAAATAGGCGCCGCCCTGGTCGAGGAAGCGGTCCACCAGCTGCCAGTGCAGGGAGGTCCAGCCGCTGTTGAACATCCAGTAGATGACCCCGGTCGACGGTTCGGAGACGTCCTTGGCGTTGCGCCCGTAGGCCTCGAACTGTGCGCGCACGTTCTCGTACTGGGCGAGCTGCGCCTTGCGCACGTAGTCGGCGAGGCCGGTCGGGGCGCCGTAGCGGCCGGCCAGCGCGGCGTTGTACAGCCCCAGGGTGGCGAAGGTGCGTGAGGGGGAGCGGTGGTACTGGGCGGCCGACGGGTTCTTCCAGAGGGTCTCCAGCTCGGTCGGCGACATCATGCGGCGCAGTGTGTCGAGGGTCGGTACGTCCGGGCCGGCGCTGGTCTCGGAGTTGAAGCCGGTGGCACCGCCCTCCCGCTTCCCGTACCAGTAGCCGGGCGGCACCCAGTCGTACGGTCCCGTCATCTTCATGCCGGAGCGCCCGGTGATCGGAGCGGAGGCGTTGGAGGCCGCCGGGACCACGGGGGCCGTCCAGTCGGCGGCCCGCAGGGCGTCGACGTAGCCCCGCTCGATCTCCTCGTTCGGTGCGAAGTCACTGCCGATCAGGAAGGAGATCACGCTGGGGTGATGGCGGAGCCGGGCCGCCTCGGCGGCCATGGAGGCCCGGGCGACGGGATAGTCGGCATCGTCCCATTCCTCCCCGGCCTCGGTGCCGTTGACCTCGCCCTCCCACTTGCTGCAGCACTCCCAGCCGGGCAGCGTCAGGATCCCGTACCGGTCGGCGAGGTCGAAGAACTCGTCGGGCTCGATGTGCCCTTCCAGTCGCAGGGTGTTCAGGCCAAGGTCAAGGGCGTACTTCAGCCGGTCCTCGACGTAGGTGCGGTCCCACCGCAGGAACTCGTCGGGCGACCAGCCGGCCCCCTTGATCAGCAGCGGGCGGCCGTTGACGCGGTACTGCCGGTCCCCGTCGGCGTTCAGCGGGGCCTGCACGTCGCGGATGCCGAAGGACTGCCGCGCGGTGTCGGAGGCTGCGCCGTTCACGGTCGCGGTCAGGTCGAGGTCGTACAGGGGCTGCTCGCCCATCGCGGCGGGCCACCACACGCGGGGCGCGCCGAGGCGGAGCGCGGGGTGGTCGGTGGGGGAGAAGACCAGGGTCCGCGTCTCGTGCGGGGCCAGGGTGACGGTCCGGCTGACGGCGGCCGGACCAGCGGTGCCGGACACCGTGGTGGTGACGGTGGCGGCCGAGTCGTTGCGCACCCGGGCCTTCACGGTCAGGTCGGCGGCGGCCATCGACGGCATGGCCAGGGCCGTCACCACGTGTGCGTCGCGCAGGGCGACCGGCCCGCCGCGGCGCAGCGTGACGTCGCGGACGATGCCCATGTTCTCGTCGGGCGGCGGCTGGAGCCAGTCGAGCCAGCTCATGGTGAGCCGCTTCCGCGGATCGTTGGGCTGGATCCGGAAGGCGACCGTATTGGTGCCCTCCTTGATCAGGTCGGTCACGTCGAACTCGTGCCGGGTGTACGCGCCGGCCACGTCCGCCGCGGTGGCGATCCGCCGGCCGTTGACGTACACCTCGGCGGCGGAGATGACCCCGCTGAAGTCCAGATGGGTGCGGGCCGTCGTGTCGGTGACGGTGAATTCGGACCGGTACCACCAGGGCACGTCGAAGTCCGCGGCCGGAATCCGCTGCTGCTGGGTCGAGTAGAAGGGGTCGGGGTACACGCCCGCGGCGAGCAGCGCCGCGAGGACGGTGGAGCGTGGGCCGGCCGGATACCAGCCGGTCGCCGGGTACCCGGGGCTGGAGACGGCGGCCGCCGAGTCGGTGACCTCCGCCGTCGACCGGATGGCGTACCCGGCCAGGGCCGTTGTACTGCCGGGGGCGGACGCGACGGCGGTGACCGCGGTGACCGCCGTGCCCGGCCGTCCCACCCCCGGTACGGCCCCGGATCCCGCAGTGGCAGTCGGCTGTGGAGCCGCCATGGACGGGCCGGCGGCGAGGGCGAGGGCCAGGCCGAGTGCGGCGAGGCCGAGGCGGTGGAACACGGGGCCTCCCGCGGGCCGGGGGAGAGGGACCTGGTGGGACTTCCCCTGGGGTATACCGGCATTCACCTCGGTGGACGGGGACGCCACGCCAGATGTGGTCCGACTGCGTCGCCGCCCTCGCCCTCGCCCTCGCCCTCGCCCCCGCTCTCGCCGTCGCCGCAGCGCAGCCCGGTCACCCGCTGGTGGCGAAGGGGCCGTCGGAGGCGAAGGCGAGCGCGGCGAAGCGCTCGCCCATGCGACGGTGCGTCGCGGCGTCCGGGTGGAGCGCGTCGGGCAGCGGCAGCTCGGCGAAGTCCGCCTCGCCGTAGAGGGCGCGGCCGTCCAGGTAGTGGAGGTGGGGGTCCTCGGCCGCCCGCTGCCGCACGATCCGGGCGAGTTCGTCCCGGATGACGCCCAGGGTCAGCTTTCCGGCCGCCCGTTCCGCGGGGTCGCCCGTGGCCCGGAAGCGGATCCGGCCGGCCTTCAGCTCCTCGAAGTCCGGGGCGCTGGGGCCGGGCGTGTCCTCGTGGATGGGACAGAGGATGGGCGAGACCACCAGGAGCGGAACGCTGGGGTGGCCTTCGCGCACGGTGTCGAGGAAGCCGTGCACCGCCGGGCCGAACGCGCGCAGCCGCATCACGTCGGTGTTGACGAGGTTGATGCCGATCTTGATGCTGATCAGGTCGGCGGGGGTGTCACGCACCGCCCGGGCGGTGAACGGGTCGAGCAGTGCGCTGCCGCCCAGACCGAGATTGGTCAGCTCCGCACCGCCGAGGAACCCGGCCACGGCCGGCCAGGTCGCGCTGGGGCTCGCGGCGTCGGAACCGTGGCTGATCGAGCTGCCGTGGTGGACCCACCGCGCGCGGCCCCGGTCCGGCACGGGCTCGACGGGGGCATCCGTGCGCAGGGCGACCAGCTCGGTCGTCTCGTTGTACGGCAGCCAGATCTCCACGTCCTTGACGCGATCGTGGAGACCGGCGAACCGGACGGTGCCGACCGGGCCGGTCCGGGTCTCCGCGGAGCCGGTGGCCATGTCCACCGTCAGCAGGTTGCCGCCGGTGACGGAGGCCTGCCCGGCCGGCTGTCCGTCGACGAGGAGGTCGTAGACGCCGTCGGGACGGGGCGGGGCGCCCACGTAGGCACGCTTGGTGCGCAGCGCGTCCAGCTCGATGACGGTGGCGCGGGTGCGCAGGACCACGCGTACGCCGGAGGGCTGGGCCTCGGCCATGGCCAGTTGGCCGTCGGTGCTCTGGGCGCGGGCCCGGGCGGGCAGCCGGTGCGGCAGCACGCCGTGGGCGGTCCGCTCCAGGTCGAGGGCGCCGCGCAGGAGGTCGGCGGTGAGGGGGGTGGTGATCCAGCGGGGTGTGGTACTCACGGTTCCAGCCTGTTGATCTGAGTCTTCTGAGTCTTTTAAGTGGTCTGAGTGGTCTGTGTGGACTGGGCGGTCTACGTGGTCCGGGTGGTCGGTCCCGGTTCGCCGGCGGGCGCGGGCCAGTTCCGCAGCAGGGCGTCGAGGGCGTCGAGGACCCGCGACCAGGATTCCTGTGCGTCGGGGGCGCTGTGGCTGAAGCTCCCGCCCAGCTCCAGGCTGACGTAGCCGTGGAAGACGCTGCCCAGGAGCCGGACGGCGTGGGTCTGGTCGGGTTCCGTCAGGTCGTAGCCGCGCAGGATCGCCCGGGTCATCTGTGCGTGCCTGACGCCCGCGCTGGCGGCCGCGTCCTGCGGGCTGAGCCTCAGCTGTGCCGCGGCGTAGCGGCCGGGGTGCTCCTTGGCGTAGTCGCGGTAGACGTTCGCGAACGCGGTCAGGGCGTCCTTGCCGGCCCGTCCCGCGAGCGCCGCGGCCACCCGGTCGGCGAGCTCCTCCAGGGCGAGGAGGGCGATCCGGGTCTTGAGGTCCTGGGAGTTCTTCACGTGCGAGTACAGGCTCGCCACCTTGACGTCGAAGTGCCGGGCGAGCGCCGAGACGGTCACCTGGTCGAAGCCGACCTCGTCGGCGAGTTCCGCCCCCGCCCGGGTCAGTCGTTCCGTGGTCAGTCCTACGCGCGCCATAGCCATTCTCCCATTCACCTATACATATTATTAAGTTACCTAAAGCATTTAGGCAAGCCGACGTGGGCGACGTGTGGCCGCGTGGCGTCCCCGTGGGCGGGCCCGCAGCAGCCGATCGAGGGACAATCGGCCCATGACCGGCCAAGAGCTGTCATCGGACCACACCGGCTCCCCGGGCGAGGGGCGCTACGGCGAGCGCGTCTTCCGCCCCGACGAGGGAGGCGAGGGCGCCCGGATCGACCTCGGAGCCCTCACCTACGACGCGACGACCCTGGCCCGGCTGAAGCTGCTGGGCGCGGGCCCGGGCTGGAACTGCCTGGACGTGGGCGCCGGAACCGGCACGGTGGCGCGCCGCCTGCTGGACGAAGCGGGCGTCGAGACGGTTCTCGCCGTGGACCGCGACGTACGGTTCCTCGCGGCGCACCCCGTGCCCGGACTGACGGTGCTCCAGGGGGACGTCACCTCCGACGACTTCGCCCCGGGCCTGTTCCACCTCGTCCACGCCCGGTTCGTCCTCATGCACCTGCCTTCCCCACAGCGCATGGTCGCCAAGCTGAGCGGGCTGCTCGGCCCCGGCGGCGTACTGGTCGTCAGCGATGCGGTCGACCTGACCACCGGCTCGGCGCCCGTCACCCCGTACACACGCGCGATGCGGGCCATGTGGGAGGGGCTGCGCAACAGCATCGGCACCGACGTGTCACGGGTGCCCGGCCATCCCGAGCTGCTGCGCGAGGCCGGGCTGGAGTCCGTGGCGGCCGAGATCCACGTACCGCCCCTCCTGCCGGGCAGCGCGATCAGCAGGTTCTGGGCGGAGACCTGGGATCGGGCGCGCGAGGCCATGGTCGGAACCGGCATCGTCGACGACGGACAGCTCGACGAAGCCGTGCGGTACCTGGATTCCCCCCGGTGCACCGGCCTCTCACCGGGCATGCTCACGGCCTGGGGGTGGAAGGGCGGGGCGCCCACGGCCGCGTGATCCTCGGGCAGGATGTGCGGATGCAGGTGCAGACGACCACGGAGCTGGTACTGAGAGCGGCCGGGCTGGCCAGGCCGGCCGGGCCGGCGGCCGGAGAGGCCGGGCCGGCCGTACGGGGCAGCCGGCGGATCCTGGGCATCGCCGGGCCACCCGGAGCCGGAAAGTCGACACTGGCCGCCCGGCTCGCCGAAGCGCTCGGGCCGGAGACGGCCGTGGTGGTCCCGATGGACGGGTTCCACCTCGCCCAGGCCGAGCTGGCCCGGACGGGACTGGCCGACCGCAAGGGCGCCCCGGACACCTTCGACGTGGCGGGGTACGTCTCGCTGCTGCGCCGCCTGTGCGCCTCCGACGGGGCCACGGTGTACGCGCCCGCCTTCGACCGCTCCCTGGAGGAGCCGATCGCGGGCAGCATCCCCGTGCCCCCGGCCGTACCGCTGGTGATCACCGAGGGGAACTACCTGCTGCACGACGCGGGGGAGTGGGCGGCGGTACGACCACTGCTGGACGAGGCCTGGTACCTCGCCCCGGACGAGGACCTGCGCGTCCGGCGCCTGGTCGACCGGCACGTACGCCACGGCAAGGAGCCGGCGTACGCACGCGCGTGGGTGACCCGCTCGGACGAGGCGAACGCCCGCCTCGTCGCCCCGGGCCGACACCGCGCCGACCTCGTCCTCGACACCGGCTGAGGACGACGCCGTACCCGTACCCGTACCCGAAACCCGCACACGGACCCGCCCCGAACCCATCCCGCCCGGCAGCTGTCAGCTCCGGCTCGGCTCGGCAGGGTGCACCCTCGTACGGGATCATGGTTCCGTGCGCGCAACGGCGATCATCGAGGCACCGTCCGTGCTCGGGCTGCGCCCGTCCGGCGTCCAGGACCTGCCCGCGGCCCTGCTCGCAGCCGGTCTGGCGGACCACCCCGGCACGGTGCACGCCGGCCGGGTCGAGCCACCGGCGTACGACCCGCGACGGGACCCCGACACCCAGGTCCTCAACCCCGCCGGCATCGCCCGCTACTCCGCCCGCCTCGCCGACGTCGTCGGCGCCGTCCTCGACGACGGCCGCTTTCCCGTGGTCCTCGGCGGCGACTGCACCATCCTGCTCGGCAACCTCCTCGCCCTGCGCCGCCGAGGCCGCCACGGCCTGCTGTTCCTCGACGGCCACACCGACTTCTACCAGCCCTCGGCGGAGCCCACCGGCGAGGCGGCCTCGATGGAACTCGCCCTCGCCACCGGCCGCGGCCCCCGGCTGCTCACCGACCTCGAAGGCCGCGGGCCCCTGCTGCGCGACGAGGACGTCGTCGCCTTCGGATTCCGCGACTCCGCCGAGTCCCGCGAGGCCGGGATGCAGCCGCTGCCGCCCCGACTCCACGCGATCGACCTCGACGCCGTGCGCGCGGCGGGCGCCGCCACCGCCGCGCGTACGGCGATCAGCCGCCTCACGCACGACGAGAGCGCCGGCTACTGGGTCCACCTCGACGTCGACGTTCTAGACGACGCGGTCATGCCCGCCGTCGACTACCGCATCCCCGGCGGGCTCACCTGGTCGGAGCTGGAGAGCGTGCTGCGCACGGCACTGGCCGACGAGCGGGCCGCCGGCCTCGACGTCACGATCTTCAACCCGAGACTCGACCCCGACGGGACCATCGCGGCCCGGCTCACCGCGTGCCTGCGCCGAGGGCTGGCGGCGCGGACCGGGTCCGGTCACACGCCGTGAGCCGGCTTCGACTCGTACGTCTCGTAGGCCGCGTACACCTCCTGCACCTCGTACACCTCGTACGCCTGTCGGAATAGGCGTGCAGGTCGGGGGCGTTGGAGGCGAAGATCGCAGCCGTTCCCCCGTACTCGGGGTGGAAGAACCGGAGCAGACATGCAGACCGAGACGCCCCGTGGCGCAGACCGCTCGTTCCTCTTCGTCCTCGGCAGCTCCCGCGCGGACGGCAACACCGAGATGCTCGCGCGGGCAGCGGCCGAACAACTGCCCGCCGAAGTACCGCGGCGCTGGGTGGACCTGGCCATGCTGCCCCTGCCCGATTTCGAGGACGGGCGGCACGAAAGCGAGTTCCGGATCGTCGACGAGAACGAGGAACTGCTGCGCCAGGCCACCCTGGAGGCCACGGACATCGTCATCGCCTCGCCCCTGTACTGGTACTCGCTCTCCGCGCAGACCAAGCGCTACCTCGACTACTGGTCGGGCTGGCTGACGACACCCGGCTCGGACTTCAAGCAGCGGATGGCGGGCCGGACCCTGTGGGGCGTGACGGTCATGGCCGATCGCGACGAGGTGGTCGCCGACGGCATGGTGGCGAGCCTCAACAACTCGGCCGCCTACCTGGGGATGCGGTTCGGCGGGGTGCTGTTCGGCAACGGCTCGCGCCCGGGTCAGGTGAAGAACGACGAACGCGCGCTGGTCCGCGCCAAGACGTTCTTCCACGGTGAGACCCCGCTCGCCCGCTTCCCGTTCGAGGAGGAGCCCGCGGGCCGGTAGCACCACCGGCCGCAGCCTCCGCATCCGCCGCGTGCGGCCGTCCGGACCCGTGGGGGTCCAGGCGGCCGCTGGCCGCCGGTCGGCTCGGCTCTGCTCGGCCGGAGGGGTGCTTCCGGGTGCGGCTCCGCGAGGCGTTCGCCAAACTGATCGTGCGGCACGGCACCGTACGGGCTGGACGACGGACCGCGGAGCTGGAGATGATCGGCACGGTGCCAGATGCCTGACCCGGCAGTGGTGGAACCGGCCCGGCCGGCGCGCCGCGACTGGCGCCATGGACTGCTGCCGCCTGTCGCCGCCTGGCTGCTCGCGAACCTCGTCACCTGGACGGTCGCGAAGGCATCGATCGCCGGCGACGGATCCAAGGTGGCGTACTGGTCCACAAGCGGCCGCAGCCGCTGGGATTCCACCCACTACCTGTCCATCGCCAAGACCGGCTACGAAATGTTCTGGTGCCGGGACCGGTACCCGAACTTCCGCGATGTCATGTGTGGAAACGTCGCCTGGTTTCCCGGATATCCCATGTCGGTCCGGGCGGTTTCCGCCACCGGGCTTTCCTATGAGCTGTCCGCCGTGGTCGTCACCGAAGTGTCGCTGTTCGGCATGTTCGCGGTGCTGTGGTGGCTGCTCGGCGCCCGGCTCACCTGGGCCACGGGCCTCATCTTGGCCATCGGCACGGTATTTCCGGGCGGCATCTACCTCCATGCGGTGTTCCCCCTCGCCACCGGAACACTGGCGCTGCTCGTCTGCATCGCCGGAGTGAAGCGCGGCTCCTGGATCATCGCTGCCGCCGGCGGTTTCGTGGCGGCCTCCTGCTATCCCGTCGGCGCCGTCGCCGTCGGCATGCTCCTGTTGAGCGCGCTCTTCGCATGGCGAAGGGACACGTGGCCGATCCGGTTCGCGAAGGCCGGGCTGTCGGCAGCCCTCGCCGGCTGCGGCGTGCTCTGGACCAAATGGCTGATGTGGCAGGCGACAGGCCACTGGGACGCGTACGAGATCCTCCAGGAATCCAGTTACGGGCAAGGAGGCCTGCACCAGCCCTTCGCCGCGATGAGGGACGCCTACGATTTCCCGTTCAGCGACTGGTACACGCCCAAGGGGCAGCTGCCGTGGCTGGTGGAACACGCTCTCGCCGCGCACAGGCCCCAGCTCTGGCTGAACCTCGTCTTCGTGCTGCTCGTGCTGGCGACGGCCGCCGCTCTCCTCATCCGTAACCGTGCACTTGAGGTCGAGGAATGGGCTGCCCTCACCTTGACGGTGGCCATCTTCCTGGTGCCGTTCTTCGCGGGCGCGGAAATGTCGTGGTACCGAAATCACGCGCAGATGTTCGTCGGGCTCATCCTGGTCAGGCGCATGTCCCGGTTCGTTCAAGTGCCCCTGCTGGTTCTCTGCGCGATCCAGTACGCCCTTTTGGGGGCGATGTTCTTCTCCGGGGTGCTGGTGTAGGTGGTGGAGGGGAGCGGCCTCTAGTGCTGTTCTTCGTCCGTGTCGCGGGCGACGTAATACGTGGGCCGGGCCTGGACGGCCGTGTAGATGCGGGCCACGTACTCGCCGAGCATTCCCACGCAGAAAAGCTGAACGGCGCCGAAGAACAGGATCGTGATGATCAAGGAGGTCCAGCCGGGCAGGGTGCTTCCCGTGGCGTAGACGACGAGGGTCCAGGTGAGGAACCCGAGGCAGACGACGAGACTGAAGGCGCCGAGTGCCGTGGCCAGGCGCAGGGGGGCCGCCGAGAAGCTGGTGATGCTGTCCAAGGCCAGGAGGACCATTTTGTGCAGGGGGTATTTGGTGGTGCCCGCCACCCGCTCCGCGCGCTGGTAGGTGACCTGACCGCTGGGGAACCCGAGCCAGGGGATGAGCAGGCGGTAGATCTGCTGCTGCTCGGGGAGGGTTCTCAGGGTCTCCACCACGGGGCGGGTCAGCAGGCGGAAGTCGCCGGCCTGGGCGGGGACGTGGGAGCCGGCCAGGCGGCGCATGAGCCAGTAGTAGGCGCCGGCGGTCCGGCGTTTGAAGCCGGTGTCGGCGGAGCGGTCCAAACGGACGCCGTAGACGACGTCGAGACCGTCCGCCCGGGCGAGGGCCAGCATGCCGGGAATGACTTCCGGCGGGTCCTGCAGGTCCGCGTCCATGCTGATCACGTACGCGCCACGGGCGCGGTGCAGTCCGGCCGTGAGGGCCGCCTGGTGGCCGCTGTTGCGCCGCAGGGCCACGACGCGCAGCTGGGGCCAGACGTTGCGCAGGTCCTCCAGCAGATGGGAGGTCTTGTCGGTCGAGCCGTCGTCGACGGCGAGGACCTCGTACGGTTCGTCGCACCCGTCCAGGACCGGCCGGAGCCGCGCCGCCAGAACAGGCAGGGCCTCCTCCTCGTTGAAGATGGGGACCACGATCGACAGAGAGACCGGTCCCCTGTGTGGGTCATGCACAGCACTCATGATGCGTGAACCGCCTGGAGGCGGCACGTTGAGACGCCCGAGTGCCACTGCGCCGCCGTGCCGCCGGCGTGGGCTCGGACAAGGCCTCCGACGTCCGCTGTTAGGGTGACGTGTGCCCGTCAAGACGGGTGGTTTTTGGTCACTGATATTTCAACGGGGTTGAACGTGAAGCTTCGCCATGTCCGTGCGA
This sequence comes from Streptomyces sp. NPDC001513, assembly GCF_042894695.1. Lineage (NCBI taxonomy): Bacteria > Bacillati > Actinomycetota > Actinomycetes > Kitasatosporales > Streptomycetaceae > Streptomyces > Streptomyces sp. NPDC001513. Next base: position 48,311 of record NZ_JBIAVU010000018.1, on the reverse strand, counting down.
TCGCCGTCTTCGGCATCGCGATCGTCGCACTCACCGGAGCCCGTGGCTCCCACGGCGCCAGCTGCGGCGGCAGCAGCCACAGCTCGAGCTCCAGCAGCTCCAGCGGGGGCACCACCGGTGGTGGCAGCGACAGCAGCAGCAGCACTTCCGGCGGCACGTCCGTCACCGGCGGTTCCAGCAGCAAGAACAAGGCCGAGCGCGACATCAGGATCGACAGCTGCAAGCTGGACGACTCGGGCAAGAACCTGGTCGCCCGGCTCACCGTCACCAACAGCGGTTCGGTGGACTACACCTACAACATCACCATGAAGTTCAGCGGGGACACCACCTCGACCGCTACCCCCGCCCAGGCCAGGGTGAGCGCGCTCACCGTCAAGGCGGGTGCGTCCGCGCAGGCCGAGGCCAAGACCCCGTACACCGGGAAGGGCGACGGCAGCGAGTACAAGAAGTGCTCCGTCGACAGCGCGACCAAGAGCGCCCTCTGACGCAGCGTTCGGCCCCGTCGGTGAACCACCGACGGGGCCGTCCTCGTACGGGCTATGCGGGCGCCGTCGAGCCGGTGACGGCCGCGAGGGCTCGGACGAGGGCGGAGTCGTCCGGCGGACGGCCGGGCCAGCGGGCGCCGATGTGGCCGTCGGGCCGGACGAGCAGTGCACCGTCCGCGGACAGACCGCAGAGCTCCGCGTGCTCCGCGGCAAGGGTCTCGACGCGCAGCGGCCACGGAGCGGGGGTCTGTCGTTCCCAGCGGGTGGGGTCCGGGGTGAGCAGGGTGAACCACTCGCCGAAGGCATCGAGCGTCGAGCGGTCGGGCGCGCGCCAGAAGTGGGGCATGCGGTGGCCCGGTTCCGCGGTGGGGACGTAGTCCGTGCCCACGTCGGACGGCTCGGACAGGTCGGACGGCTCGGGTGGTTCGGGCGGCGGGGGACTGCCGTCGACGAGGACGGCCGCGGAGCGGTAGGTGACGCCGAGCACGAGGCCGAGCTGAGCGAAGTACCGGTCCGACCAGGGCAGTTCGACGTGTGCCGGTGCTGATTCGCCGGAGCTGAGCTGCTCTTGGCGCAAACTTTGCGCCTGGAACATGAGGCGGGTGTTGGCCACCGCTTGGCGGAGGGTCAGGTGGGCGACGGGTTCACGTTCCGTTGCGTACGTCTCCAACAGGCTTGATCCGGCCCAGCCGTGGAGTACGCCCGCCAGTTTCCAGCACAGGTTGTGCACGTCGGAGAGGCCGGTGTTCATGCCCAGGCCGCCGATGACGGGCATCGCGTGCGCGGCGTCGCCCGCCAGCAGGATCCGGTCGTGGTGGAAGCGTTCCGCGACGAACGCGTTCATCACCCAGTGCTGGACCCGCACCACGTCGGCCCGCACGCCGGGGCCGCTGCCGGGGCCCGAGCCGAGGGCGCGCGAGACGAGGTCGGCCCAGTCGGCGCGATCCGGGTCCTCGGGCGTGGGGGCCAGCCAGGCCCAGCCCCCTTCCGGGTAGAGCGGGAGGAAGGATCCGTGGGCGGTGAAGTAGACCCCGGCGGGCTGGTCGGCGCACCAGCCGGTGAGGTCGGCGTCGAACACGACGGTGGTGACGGCCGCCATCGCTCCCGGTCCGGTGGTGTCGATCCCCAGCCGTTGCCGGACGGTGGAGTTCGCGCCGTCGGCGGCGAGCACGTAGCGGGCGCGGACGCGCATCCCGCCACCGCTTCGGCGGTCGACGAGTTCGGCGGCGACGCTGTCGGGTTCTTCGGCCAGGCCGACGAGCTCGACCCCGAACCACACCGGTGCGTCCGCCGCGGCGAGCAGGGTGGGTTCCAGCCGGTCCTGCGAGGTCGCCACGCCGATCACGGGGCTTTCGGGGATCGGCGCGTTGACCCCGACCATCGCCGCAGTGGCGAAGTCGCCGTCGTACAGCGTGTCGCGGAAGCGGATGCGGCCGAATTCCCGTGGGAACGCGTTGGTCGTGATCTCGGCAGCGACGCCCAGCTGCCGGAAGATCTCCATCGAGCGCGCGTTGACCAGCCGGGAGCGGGGGAACGGCGACAGCTCGGAGTGCTTCTCGACCAGCACGGTCCGTACGCCCCAGCGTTGGAGCAGCGCGCGTGCGGTGAGCCCGACCGGCCCACCGCCGACGATCAGTACGTCCACCTCGGTGTCTGCCGCGGGCATGCCACGATCCTCCTGCTGATCCGAGGGGCTGGGGCACTACGCCCTACTTTAGCCAGGCGATGCGCCGGAGCCCCGCAAGCGGCGCGCGGCCGCCCGGCCAGGCCGTCTAGGCCGTCTAGGCGATTCCCACCGTGTACGCGCCACGGAAGCCGTCGCCGTCGGGTGAGACGGCCAGCGTCATGGTGGCGCCGGCGGCCCGGTAGCGGCTGTCCCGCTGGTTGGGGTGCTTCGGTGCGGGGCGGCGTGCGTAGGGCTGGCGCGCGTACACCTTCAGCAGGAGGTCCTCGGGGAAGAAGAGCTGGGAGGTCGTCTCGGTGCGGCTGTCGGGGTGCACTTTGAAGTGGATGTGGGGTGCCAGCCCCGCGTACCAGCCGGGCACGATCGTCCGGAACACGCATCGGCCGGCGTTGTCGGTGACCTGTGTGCCGCGCAGGAAGGTGGACTTGCCGGTGGAGTACGCGCCTGCGGGGTCGGCGTGCCAGACGTCCACGGTGGCGGCCGCGAGCGGCCGGCAGCCCGCCGACGCCCGGACCACCGTCAGGTCCAGCCGGAACGGCACTCCGCCCATGCCTTCGGTGATGTCCGAACGCACCCGGTCCAGGTCCAGGTAGTACGGGCCTGCGCCCGCCTCGACGGCGAGGACGCAGGACGGGCTGCCGCTGCCGGCCGACGGCCGGGGGGTCGAGGCCGACGGCTGTCCTGCCGCACCCCGTGTCCCGGCGGGACCGGCGCAGGCCGCGGCCAGCGCGGCGGCCCCGGCCGTACCGGCGGCTCGTAGAACAGCACGACGGCTGGTCCGGTTGGTGTCGTTCTCGGCCATGCGCCCACCGTGCCGGACGGCGCCTTCGGCGGTCGGTACCGACACACCGAGGGCCGGCCGCCGGCGGGTTTCGGCGGCCCGGCCTGGCCTGGACCATTCGTTCAGAAGTTGACGCAATGTCAGGAAGCAGGGGTGCAAGTAGGGGATAAAACACCGGCATGGGGGATTTGCGGCGAGATCAAGACAACGTTGCCAGGTCGTTAACACTTCACTTCTTGACGGCAGTGGAGCGGCCACGTTGACTGCCCCCACCTCGGCCGTTCGGACACGGCCCCGTCAGGGAGGTTCACTTCGTGAACGTGTATGTGGGTCGTGCCGCCGTTGGACTCGCCGTTTCGGCCCTCACCGTCACGCTCGCCGCTTGCGGTGGCGCGGAGGACGCGGCCGGCGGGAGCAAGGGCGCGGTCAAGATCGGCCTCCTGCTCCCCGAGAACGAGACCGCGCGCTACGAGAAGTTCGACAAGCCCCTGATCGAGAAGAAGGTCGCCCTCCTGACGCTCGGCAAGGGCAAGGTGCTCTACGCCAACGCCATGGGGGACGCGGCGAAGCAGAACGCCCAGGTCGACACGATGATCGGCAACAAGGTCGATGCCCTGATCATCGACGCGGTGGACGCCAAGACGATCGCCGGCGCGGTGGCCAAGGCCAAGGCCGCGGGCATCGCGGTCGTCGCCTACGACCGCCTGGCCGAGGGCCCGATCGACGCGTACACCTCCTTCGACAACGAGGACGTCGGTCGCGTGCAGGGCAAGGCGCTGCTGGAGGCCCTGGGCGACAAGGCCAGGAACGGGAAGATCGTCATGATGAACGGCGCGGTCACCGACCCGAACGCCGCCCAGTTCAGATCCGGTGCCCGCTCCGTCCTCGACGGCAAGGTGAACGTCGGCAAGGAGTACGACACCGTCGAGTGGAAGCCGGAGAACGCCAACAGCAACATGGCGGCCGCGATCTCCGCTCTCGGCAAGGACAAGATCGTCGCCGTCTACTCCGCCAACGACGGCATGGCCGGCGGCATCATCGCGGCCCTCAAGGCCGCGGGCGTCAACCCGCTGCCCCCGGTCACCGGTCAGGACGCCGAACTCGCCGGCGTGCAGCGCATCGTGGCCGGCGAACAGTACATGAGCGTCTACAAGCCGTACCCCCGTGAGGCCGAGGCCGCCGCGGAGCTCGCCGTCACCCTCGCCGAAGGCGAGAAGATCGACGGGATCATCAACCAGGTGGTCAGCAGCCCGACCACCAAGCGCGTGCCGTCCGTGCTCATTCCCGGCACCTCCGTGACCAGGAACAACATCGGCAGCACCGTGGTCCTCGACGGTGTCTTCACCATCGAGGAGATCTGCACCGACAAGCTCAAGGCCACATGCGAGGAGATCGGCCTGAAGTGACCCGGTCCTCCCCTAGGGCCTGTCTTTCGGATCATGCCGGGCCCGCGACGCCTGGCACCGCACCTCGCTGCGTTCTCGTCGGTCGTCGATGCTCCGCATGGACTCCCTCCTCGGCCTTGCGATGCACGGCACCAGACGCCGCGGGCTGATCCGGCCTGATCCAAAAGACAGGCCCTAGGGCGGGCAGCGACGGGCGCGGCCGGAAACCGACATTAGGGGAGAGCTAGGCATATATCATCACGCTCCACAGAGAAGGCGACGTACTTCTGGAGGCATGATGAGCGAGCGGCCGGTCCTTCTCCCCTACGCCGATCCGGCCTTCGTCGCGGACCCCTTCCCCCTGTACCGGCAGCTGCGCGAGGACGGCCCCGTCCGGCGCGTCGTCATCGCGGGCGGCCTGGAGGCCTGGCTCGTCACCCGCTACGAAGACGGACTCGCGGCCCTCTCCGAACCCCGCCTCAGCAGCGACGTACGCGACGCCTCGGACACCCGCCTCCTGCAACAGCTGCCGGAAACGGAGCGCGAGTCGATGCTGAGCAACATGCTCCGCAGCGACCCGCCCGACCACACCCGCCTGCGCCGCCTGGTCTCCAAGGCGTTCACCGCCCGCAGGGTGGCCGGGATGCGGCCCCGGATCCAGTCCATCGCCGACGGGCTGCTGGACGCGGTCGCGGCGCACGGCCGCGCCGACCTCATCGCGGACTTCGCGCTGCCGCTCCCGGTCACGGTGATCAGCGAACTGCTCGGAGTCCCGGTCGACGACCGTCACGACTTCCAGGGCTGGACCGACCGCATGATCATGCGGGGCGCGGAGCCGCCGGACCCCGCCGTGGTGAACGAGGCGTGGCAGCACATGCGCGCGTACGTCACCGAGCTCATCCGCGCCAAACGGGCAGCCCCGGGCGACGACCTGCTCAGCGGCCTCATCACCGCCCGCGACGCGGAACAGCAGCTGAGCGAGGACGAACTCATCGCCATGGTGTTCCTGCTGCTGGTTGCCGGCTACATCACCACGGTCAACCTGATCGGCGGCGGCATCGCCATGCTGCTCGCCCACCCCGACCAGCTCGACCTGCTGCGCTCCGACGCCGAACTGCTGCCGGGCGCGATCGAGGAGTTCCTCCGCTACGACGGCCCCGTCAGCCCGGGCATCGCCCGCTTCGCGCGCGAGGACGTCGAGATCGCGGGCACGTCCATCCCGCGCGGCGCGACCGTACTGATCGCCTCGGCCATCGCCGACCGCGACCCGGCCCGGTTCCCCGCCCCCGACCACCTGGACATCACCCGTCAGGACAACCCCCACCTCGCCTTCGGGCACGGCATCCACTACTGCCTGGGCGCGCCGCTGGCCCGTCTGGAGGGCCAGATCGCCATCGGCACGGCCCTGCGCCGACTCCCCGGCCTCGCCCTCGCCGTAGCCCCAGACGAGATCCGCTGGCGCCCCGGCGGCCTCCGCGGCCCCCAGACCCTCCCGGTCACCTTCACCCCCGTCGGCTAGCCCGCTCGGTGGCTGCGCCCTGGCGGACCTGCCGTCCGGGGTGAGCGGGGTGGAGCTCGCGGAGAATCTGGGGGTGTCCGGCGGCCGGAACGTCGCCTGGCGCACGCTGCGCGAGCTCGGCGACATCGACGTGCTCGTGGACCTGGACGACGACGGCCTCCTCGTCGACTCCGACGTGATCCGCAGGATCGCCGACCTCTACGAGACCGACGGCCGCCTGGGCATCGTCAGCTTCCGGATCGCGGACGAGACGGGCGAGACGCAACGCCGGCACATCCCCCGGCTGCGGGCCAAAGACCCGATGCGCCGCGCACCCGAAGACGTCCCCGGCGCGGCACGCCGTGTACTACCGGATGACCGCCCGCAACCGGGTATGGCTGGCCAAGCGGCACCTGCCCGCCCTCCTGATCCCCGTCTACCTGGGTGTCTGGACGGTGCTGACCGTCGCCCGTACCCGCTCGACGCCAGGCCTGCGGGCCTGGCTGGCGGGATTCGGCGAAGGCGTGCGCAGCAGCGGTGGCGAGAGGCGGCCCATGCGGTGGTCGACCGTGCTCCGCATGCCCCGACTGGGCCGCCCACCGGTCGTCTAGCCGATGCAGGTGCGGGTGCACGCCTCCTCGGTGGCTCACACGTCGGCGATCAGGGCGAACCGTTCGTCGGTTACCGGGCCACCCCAGAGGTCGGTGTTGCTGCTGAGTGGTTCGATGCGTACGGCGGCAGCCAGCGGGCGGACGGCCGCCGCGAGGTCTTCGGCGGTGATTCCGCCGTTCCACGGGAGCGATTCGGCCCCGGAGACGTACGGGGCACCCGTCTGGCCCGCCTCGCGCCAGCGCCCCTCGACCAGCACCAGCCTGCCTCCCGGGCGCAGGCGCGTCACCCACGCGCGCAAGGCGGCTTCCGGATCGGGCAGCGTCCACACGAGATGACGGGACAGCACGACATCGAACCGCTGCTTCCCCGTCGGCGGCAGCATGGCGTCACCGACCATGAAACGGCCCGCGAGGCCGGCGGCCTCGAACTTCGCGCGCGCCCGCTCCACCATGCGCGGCGCCAGGTCGACACCCGTCGGCCGGTGCCCGGCCTCGGCCAGTAGCACCGACACCGACCCGGTGCCACAGCCGATGTCGAGGACGTCGGCCGGTTCAGTCGGCAGCAGCGCGTGCAGGAGCCGGATCCACGCGGTGCGCGTGCTCTCGGCCCTCAGCCCGTGGTCGGGCTCGTCGTCGAAGGTCGCTGCGGCGGCATCCCAGTACGCGGTAATCAAGGCGGCACGGTCGGTCATGAACCGATGTTCTCAGCCCCCGCTGACACCGGGGTGTCAGAGTCCGAGGGTGATGGCCATGCGGGTCATTTCGGCGGTGCTGTTGATGTTGAGCTTGGCGCGGATGCGGCGGAGGTAGGCGTCGACGGTGTGTTTGGAGAGTCCCATGTGGCGGGCGGTTTGGAGGTAGGTGTGTCCGGCGGCGATGTGGCGCAGGGCTTCTTGTTCGCGGGGGGCGAGGAGGGTGGCTTCTGCGGTCGGTGCGGTGAGGGTGAGGCTCATGGGATTTCCTCCGACGTTTCGTTTCGTCTCGGTCATCTCTGCTCACGACCTCGGAAGCAGGGGACGCTTTCCGTAATGCGGTGTTTGTCCCTGATAAAGAGATTGGTCGTGTGACTTCATGGCTGTGTCAGCCGACTGTCACAGGCGTGTGACAGGGCATGTCGCCGCACGCCCCCGGAGGGGTCCCCCCCTCGGCGGCCTGCACGCCGCCGAGGGGGCCGCGGCGCCTACGGAGTCATTGCGTAGGCGCCCGAGAGCGCCTCGACGCGCGCCCAGACACGGGCCGCGCGAGCCTCGTCGACCACCGGGCGCCGGATCGCGCCGAGTGCCCAGGCCTGCTGCTCGACGGTGGTGGAGTCCTTGCCGTGGAGCTCGATGGCGTGCTGGGAGAAGTCGCGTACGAGGACGGAGAACAGTTCGTCGAGTACGGACTCGTCCAGGTCCGTCAGGCGAGCCTGCTCCAGGATGAGCTGTCCGTGGACGACCAGGGCGAACAGCTGGCCCACGGAGAGCAGGAAGTCGAGGTCCCGGCTCTGCTTCTCGTCGGGGGCGATGGTGGCCGCGAACTCGCACAGGGCGTCCGCCTGCTCACGGAAGCGCGCGACATTGGGCACGGCCGCGTAGGCGCCGTACGCGGGACGCCAGTCGTGGAAGCGTACGGAGCCCAGGCCGCGGGCCGGTCCCTGCCGGAACAGGAAGTCGTCGTCGGCGGCGTCGAGGCGGGTCGGTACGGGTGCGTACTCGGCCGGGTCCAGCAGGTGGTTGCGCATGAACTTGAGGATCAGCGCGAGGTTGACGTGGACGGTGCCCTCGAGCTTCGGCAGCCCGCGGATCTCGATGGCCGCCTGGGCGAAGTAGTTGTCCTTCTCGAAGCCCTTGGCGGCGATGACGTCCCACATCAGGTCGATGACCTTCTCGCCCTCCGTGGTGACCTTCATCTTGGTCATCGGGTTGAAGAGCAGGTAACGGCGGTCGTCGGGTCCGGCGGAGCGGAAGTAGTCGACGGCGCGGTCGCTGAACAGCTTCATCCCGACGAGGCGGACGTAGGCGTCGGCCAGCTCGCGGCGCACGTGCGGGAAGGCGGTGACGGGGCGGCCGTAGAGGATCCGGTTGTGCGCGTGCGTGACGGCCTCGTACATCGCGTGCTCGCAGATGCCGATGGAGGCGGTGCAGAGGTTGAACTTGCCTACGTTGACGGTGTTCAGGGCGGCGTCGAAGGCGGCGCGGCCGGTGTGCAGGACGTCGTCGGCGGCCACCGGGTAGTCGTCGAGGCGGAACTCGCTGACGTACTTGGAGGAGTCGACGACGTTCTTCACGAGCCGGTAGGCCGGGTGGCGGCTGTCGGCGGCGAAGAAGACGTAGCCGTCGGGGCCTTCGACGTCGGTGCGGCGGCCGAAGACGGAGACGAGGCCGGCGGCGTTGCCGTTGCCGATGTAGTACTTGGAGCCGCTCGCGCGGAAGCCGCCGTCGCCGTCGGGCTCCAGCAGCATGTCCGTGGAGTAGATGTCGGCGCCGTGGGTCTTCTCGGACAGGCCGAAGGCGAACACCTCGCCCTCGGAGAGGAGTTGCGCGGCGCGGGCGCGGGCGGCCGCGTTGTCGCTCTGCCAGACCGGGCCGAGGCCGAGGATGGTGACCTGCCACGCGTACCAGTAGTCGAGGCCGTAGAAGCCGAAGATCTCGTTGAGGGCCGCGATGCGCGCGGTGTCCCAGCGCTTGTCCGACTCGCCCTCGCCCTCGCCCTCGCCCTCGCCGGCGGCGGGGGCCGGGGTCAGGAAGGTCGCGAAGAGCCCTTCCTTGGCGGAGAACGCGAGGAAATCGGCCAGCCAGGCGCGGGAGCGGTAGTCCTCGATGAGCCGGCGCTTGCCGCGGGCCTCGAACCAGTCGATGGTGGCGCGCAGGAGCCTGCGGGTCTCCGGGTCGAAGTGCGCGGGGTCGTAGGTGTGCGGGTGGAACAGCAGAGGGTCGGACATGGCGATTCACCTTCCGAGGGGTTGGAACCGTAGGTCGCGCGGACGCGCGGAGGGAGGAGGCGGTGCTGGTGGGGGTGTCTGCCGTGCGCTTCAGGCGGCAGTGGTGGGCGGGGTGAGCGTGCTGGGCGCGGCCTGCCCGCCCTGAACGGTCTGCGTGGGCCGGGCGAGCCGGTGGAGGGTCGCCAGGACGTCGTCGAGCCAGGCGATCGTCATCCGCTCCTGCGCGATTCCGCCCCGCAGGACGACGTGCTGGAGTTCCTGGCCGGCGTCCAGGGGTGCGGGGGCGTCGGGCCCGGTGAAGTCGCGCAGCTCCCCGGCGAGATAGCGCGCCAGGCGGTCCCTGTGCGCCCGCTGGTGCCGCTCGACCTCGCGGATCAGGGAGGCGGGGTCGTCGAAGGCCGCGCCACGGATCTTCACGGCGAGGTCGTGCCGCAGGCTCTCGGGTTCGATCGGCTCGTGCAGCCACTGGGCGAGGGCGGCGCGGCCCGGGCCGGCGGCTGAATACTCGTTCTTGTCCGGCCGGCCCTGCTGTGGGACGGTGCGGACGGTGAGCAGGCCGTCGCTCTCCATGCGCTTGAGGACGCGGTAGATCTGCTGGTGGGTGGCGGTCCAGAAGTAGCCGATGGACCGGTCGAACCGGCGGGCCAGCTCATAGCCGGAGCCCGGCTTCTCCAGCAGGGAGACGAGGATCGCGTGTTCGAGCGCCATGCCGCGATCTTGCTATGCAACTTGTTGCACAGACAAGCGGCGGCAGCCAGGTGAGACGCGGCTCACCCGGGCGGGGTGACGGCCCCTGCGGTCGCCGTCGTCCTACTGGTGGCGGGCACACCGGGGGCCGGGCACACCGGAGCCGTGGTCGCTGACCGACATCACCCCGCCCGTGCCGAAGGTCCCGGCGGTGCTGCCGGGCGTGGCCGCGTTCACCCGCGTGTGCACGTACGACCGCCCGGGCACGTACCGGGCCGCGGCTCGGCCGGGTCCCGTTCCCAGCGCCTCGTAGACCGCTGTCAGAGTCCGAGGGTGATGGCCATGCGGGTCATTTCGGCGGTGCTGTTGATGTTGAGCTTGGCGCGGATGCGGCGGAGGTAGGCGTCGACGGTGTGTTTGGAGAGTCCCATCTGGCGGGCGGTTTGGAGGTAGGTGTGTCCGGCGGCGATGTGGCGCAGGGCTTCTTGTTCGCGGGGGGCGAGGAGGGTGGCTTCTGCGGTCGGTGCGGTGAGGGTGAGGCTCATGGGATTTCCTCCGACGTTTCGTTTCGTCTCGGTCATCTCTGCTCACGACCTCGGAAGCAGGGGACGCTTTCCGTAATGCGGTGTTTGTCCCTGATAAAGAGATTGGTCGTGTGACTTCATGGCTGTGTCAGCCGACTGTCACAGGCGTGTGACAGGGCATGTCGCCGCACACCGGGCCGACATCGACTGCTTGACGTGCACGCGGCGGGACGACAGCCTTGCCCGGAGTTACCGACAGGTAAGCGGGAGGGGTGGCCATGGACACGGACGGCGCACACGGCAAGGAACAGAGCAGGGAACAGGGCCGGGAGCGGAGCGGGGAACAGGACCGGGACGATGCGGAGTTGATGTACCAGTCCGTCGAGCGGCAGGCCGAGCTGGTACGCACCGGCAAGACCACCTCCCGCGCCCTCGTCGAGGCCGCGCTGCGCCGCATCGCCCGGGTCGACCCCGCCCTCGGAGCCTTCCGCGTCGTCCTCGCCGAGCAGGCCCTCGCCGAGGCCGATGCCCGGGACGCGGAAGGAGCGGACGGCCCGCTCCACGGCGTCCCCATCGCGGTCAAGGACGAGCTGGACGTCGCCGGTCAGGTCACCACCTTCGGCGGCGCCGCCAACCAGACCCCCGTGACCGGCGACTCCGAGGCCGTACGCCGCCTGCGCGCCGCCGGTGCCGTCGTCATCGGCAAGACGACGATGCCCGAGTTCGGCCAGTGGCCCTTCACCGAATCCGTGGCCCACGGCCACACCCGCAACCCCTGGGACACCACCCGCACCCCCGGCGGCTCCAGCGGCGGCAGCGCCGCCGCCGTCGCGGCCGGACTGGTCGGGGCGGCCCTCGGCGGCGACGGCGGCGGCTCGATCCGCATCCCGGCGGCCTGCTGCGGACTCTTCGGCCTCAAACCCCAGCGCGGCCGGGTCTCCACCGCCCCGAACGCCCACCTCTGGTACGCCCTCGGCACCGTGGGGCCGCTGACCCGCACTGTCCGCGATACCGCCCTGCTCTACGACGTCCTCGCCGGCACCACCCCGACCGACCGCTGGAGCGCCCGCCCCGCGACCACCGCCTGGGTACGGGCCCTGGAGACCCAGCCCGGCCGGCTCCGGATCGGCTACTCCGCCAAGCCGGCCGTGCCCGGCGTACGCCCGCATCCCGTGCACGTCGAGGCCATGCTGGAGACCGTACGGGCACTGCGCGAACTGGGTCACGACGTGCGCGAGGTCAACCCCCGCTACCCGGACGCGACGGCCCCGTTCGCCGCGCAGTTCTGCGGTGGCGTACGGGCGGAGGCCGCCGCGGTCGAGCGCCCCGACCTGCTGGAGCGACGCACCCGCAGCACCCTCGCGCTCGCCCGGCTCGTCCCCGAATCCGCCGTGGAGCGCGGGATCCGGGCGGGGGAGCGGCTGGCGGTACGCGCGGACCGGATGTTCACCACCATGGACCTGCTGCTGACCCCGGTGATCGCCGAGCGCCCGCGCCCGGTGGGCGCGCTGGACGGCGCCGGGCTGCTGACGGCGCTGGCACGCTCGCGCCCGATGGTCGCCTACACCGCGCTGTGGAACGTGACCGGACACCCGGCCGCGTCCGTCCCGGCGGGCCTCGGGCCGGACGGGCTGCCGCTCGCCGTGCAACTGGTGGGCCGCCGCGACGACGAGGTGACCGTACTCAGGGTGGCGGCGCAGCTGGAGACGGTCCGGCCGTGGTCGCAGCGGCGTCCGGAGCCGCCGGCTCGGTGATCGAGCGGGCCGGCCGTGGGGCGAGCTTCGGCGCGGCGGCTCCGGCGTCGGCGGCAGGGCCTCAGCCGAGCGGCTGATCGACCGTGCTGGTGCCGTGCCCCTCCTGGGACTCCCACGTCCACGTCTCCTCCAGGCGGAGGCGGCCGTCGGCGAGCTCCGTGACGAGCGAGGTGCAGTGCCCCGACGCGGTCGTGCCGTCGAGGCGGAGCTGAACGTAGCGGAAGTCGACGGTGTCGTCCGCCCGGGTGCCGACGAGATAGCCCCTGAGCACGTCCCCGCCGCCGTACTCGGCCCAGACCCGGTCGTCCTGCTCGTGGTACTCGAACCGGGTCTGCCGGCCGACCTGGCCGGGTGCCTGATCGGCCACCGGGACGAAGACGAGGCCGTCGAGCGAGCGCGCCACGGGTGACTCCTGGAGTAGGGCGGTCCGGGGCGGGCCCCGACGGCGTGGACCGTCCGGGCACGCCCGGGAGGCAGTGTGTCGGTTCGGCCAGGTGGCCTCGTCGTGATCCGGTCCGTCCGTGCAGGTCACCGCGAGGCATGCCCAACGTACCGTACGGACGGGGGCCGTTGACCGCCCGCGCCGGGGCCCGGCCATGGCCCGGGCTCCCTGCCTTGGGCCGCGGGGTGTCAGGTGCGGTCGTGGGCCGGCTCCCGCTCGGGCCGTGGCGTGCCGTCGCGCCGGGGGAGGAGGAACGGGGTCGCCATGACGAGGAGACCGGCGAGCGCGATCGCGGTGCGGGGGCCGGTGATGCCGGCCAGCAGGCCCCACAGGGCGGTCAGCGCGGCGATGGTCGCCTTGCTGGTGACCGACCACGCGGACAGGATCCGGGCGACCCGGTCCGTCGGGGTCCGGTCGAGCCGGTAGGTGGCGAACACCGGGTTGAACACGCCCATGCAGGTGATCAGCCCGAGCTCCACGGCCATGACGAGCACGAGCCCGGCGGCCCCGGGGCCGACGAAGGCCAGCCCCAGCAGCCAGCACGCCCGCAGCGCCCCGGTCGTGACCATGACCCTGTGCCGGCCGAACCGCGCGACGAGGCGGGGAGCCAGCCGTGCGCCGATCAGGCCGCCGACGCAGGGCACGGCGAAGGCGAGGCCGTACTGCCAGGGTGTGAAGGCGAGGTCGCGGACCATGAGGACGGCGAGCAGCGGCGAGGCCGCCATGATCAGGCCGTTGACCAGGACCGTATTGGCGAACAAGGGGCGCAGCGCGGAGTCGGTCAGGATGTACCGCCATCCTTCGGCCAGGTCGCGGACGCGCAGCCGCGGCCGCGTTTCGGCGGGCGCCGGGTGCGCCTCCTGCCCGCCGATCGCGCGGATCCCCACTGCCGAGAGCAGAAAGCTGACCGCGTTGGCCACCACGGTCATCACCGGGCCGATCAGGACGATCGCGGCACCGCCGAGCGGGGGGCCGAGCATGGTGGCGGTCCAGGTCGTGGACTCGAACCGGCCGTTCGCGACGAGCAGGTCCTCCGGGCGGACGAGTGCCTTCAGGTACGCGCCACTGGCCGCCGTGAAGGCGATGTCGGCTGCGCCGACGACGACCGACACGACGAGCAGCTGGGCGAAGCCGAGCCGGCCGAGCGCGAACGCCACGGGCACGCTCATCAACGCCGCGAACCGGACGAGGTCCATCGCGATCATCACCGGCCGCTTGCGGCGGAACTCCACCCACGGGCCGAGCGGCAACGCCACGACCGAGCCGATCGCCAGCCCCGCGGCCGCCAGCACCGACACCTCGGTCGCCCCGGCGTGCAGGACGAGGATGGCGATCAAGGTGAACGCGTCGAACGCGAGCCACGTGCCGAGCGTGCTGACCGCGTACGCCGCCCAGAGCCACCCGAACCGCCGCCCCAGCGCGCGCCCAGCCACCATGATCAGCGCGCCCTCGCCCTCTCGCCCTTGAGCTATCTCCTACAAACAACCTCAGTCGGCGGGCGCAATCAAAGCGAGCGGCACACCACCGGGTCAAACCATCGGGTCAAGCCACCAGGCCGAGCCACCTGTCGGCCGGTGACCGGATCACCACCAGTAGGCGGGGTACCTCGGAGCGTTGCGGCGAACCCGGGAAGCGGCGTATCCGGTCAGTACCAGCAGGACCGCCGAACCGAACAGCAGCGGGACGAACCGGCGGGGGTCCGGCGTCTGGAGCAGGATGATCACGGCGGTGGCCACGGCCGGCGAGTGGGGTGTGCGGGCGGCCATGTTCAGGGCGAGCGTGATCCCGGCCGCCACGGCCGCCGCCCAGGCGCTGCTGCCCGCCACGGCGAGTACGCAATAGCCCACGGCGCAGCCGACGAGGTGGCCGATGACGACGCTGCGAGGCTGCGCGAGCGGCAGGGCCGGGGCGCTGTGGACCAGCGCGGCGCTGGCGGCCAGCGGGGGTATCAGCACCGGTTCGTGGATCATCGCGCCGATCGCCACGAGGCCCAGCAGGACGGCGGTCGCCGCGCAGATGCTGTGGAGGGCCGCCGCCGGAGTGGGCCTGGCCGGAGCCCGCCCGGCTCCCTTCGCGGAAGGGGGCGGTGCCGGGGCAGGCGTGGGCTCGGGGCGCAGGACGGTGTGGGTGCTCATGAAGGTGGGGAACGTCCGGGATAGGCGGCCGACGGGCCGGGGCGGGGCGGGAGGGCGCCCGGGCGGGTTGCCGGGGCAGGGGCGGCCCGGGGCGAGGGTGGGCCGGGGACGTCCGGTACGACGATATCCGGCCGGTGCGCGACGACTCCGCCGGGGGCGGCAGCCGTCGGCGGAGCCGGGCTGGGCCATGGACGCACCGCCGGCACCCGGTGGGTCCGGCCGCGGTGCGCGCACGGATCGGGCCATCGCCCTCACGCGAGCCGGACACGGCGGGCACAATGTCCTTCGGCGAGGTCAACGCGGCATGGGCGAACGCCGGTTGTCCGTGGCGGGGGGAGAGCCGATGGAACGGCGGATCCAGCAGATCGAACTACCGGGCGGGGAGACCGTACTGGCACGCGTCAGCGTGATGCGGCCCGAGGACGTTCCCCGCGGATCGGACGAACCCGCCTACGAGGACGTGGGCGCGCTGGACCAGCTCACCGCCCGGGTGGACCAGCTGAACGAACTGGTCAGCGGCATCGGCTCCGCCGTACTCGACTCCGCGTTGGCCGCCGGCCCCGACGAGGTCAGTGTCACCTTCGGCATCGAGCTGATGGCCAAGCCCGGCAAGGCCGTCGCCCTGCTGGCGGACGGCGAGGCCAAGGCCGCGATCTCGGTCACCCTCACCTGGCGCCCCGGGGAAGGTGAAGGCGCGGTGGATCCGGACACCTCACATGGACGGCTCGCGCACTGAAAACCGAAAGGCGACGCTGTGCAGCCCGCGTTGGGGCCGCACAGCGCCTTTCTGGCCGGTCAGCAGTCGTCGTTGTACCCTCCGTAGCCGCCCCAGTCGTCGTCATCGTCGTCGTACCAGCCGTGGCCGCCCCGGTCGTGGTCCCAGCCGCCGCCGGTCACATAAGTGGCGGAGTGGGTCGGGGTTGCAGCCGAAGCCGTACCTGCGGCTCCGATGGCGGCGCCGCCGGCCATCAGAACACCGATGGCGGAGACCGCGAAGAGCCGCTTCACTCTCATTGCTCGCATGGTTTCAGAACCCTTCATCATTGCTTTGAGCACGAAGACTTCTTTTCCTCCTCACGCATGAGATGTGTGCACGCGCCGCACCTGTGTCCATAAATTTCCTTGCACATGTGATGTGTAGAGTGCGCGCCCGCCGTCAACGCGGCCTCGTTGGGCCACGGACCTTCGGGGCTGGTGCGAAATTCGCACGCCACGCGTGCTGGCGCATCACTGCAGGCAAAGGGTGTGTTTCCCGCAATTGCCACAGTTACCTACGGAAGATACTAGTCACCCACCCGTCGGTCGGCATCTCGGGACGGCAGGCCGGTGAGGCTCAGGCGGTCGGCTGTCAGTGGGGGCCGGTAGGTTGTGATCGGCTGCTCGTACGAGCGCGGGCACCGATGCACCACGGGGGTACACGCGATGAGTTCGACCACTGCATGGAGGGCTGCCGGGGACCACGAGCTGACACTCGATCCCTGGGCAGGGCCGAAGCCGGTGCTCCGCTGCCGCACCGCGGCGGGCCGCGAGCTGAAGAAGGTGCCCCCTGCACTCAAGACCGAGCCGCTGGTGCAGGAGTTGACCGCGCTGGCGGAATGGATCGGCGACCACGCCGTCCAGGCGCAGACGAGCGTCGAGCGGTGGATGACGCAATGCCTGCCGGTGCCCGCCACGTTGATACGGCAGGTGTGGCCCGACCCGTACTGGCAGCGCGCTCTGCGGTACGCGGTGATCGCGCCCTACGGCGGGGCGGGCGACGGGACGGCGGAAGAGCCGGACGTGCGGCGCGCCGGGGTACTCACGGGCGTCGCGGCGCGCCCGGGCGGTCCTGTGCTGGTGGTGACGGGGCTCGACGGGGAACACGAGCTGGACGACGCCCTGGTCGTGATCCCGCATCCGGTGCTCCTCGACCCGCGCGGCACCGGCCTGCTCGAACGCTGGCGGAAGCTGCTGGATCCGCTGGGCGGGGAGCAGGGGATCGAGCAGCTGCACCGCGCGGTGTACGTACGGCCGGACTGCTCGCCCGCGCCCGCCGCGGGAACGCGGAGCACACGCGAGGGGATCAGGGTCTTCCACGGCGCCTCGTACGAGTCCGGTGCCCGCTTCGAGCGCTCGGTGGCGCGGTTCGGCGGACGCATCAGCGGGGAGCACGCCGGATTCACGTTCGGCCACCAGGGGCGCTGGCACGGCATGGTGGCCGACCTGCGCTACCAGGGACCGCTGGCTCCGGTGAGCCTGAACGACTTCCGGTTCACCGACGTCCGGGGGTGGCAGGGATCCGGGACGTACGACGTGGTGCCGAGGACCGTCTGGTCCGAGGGGATCAGAGCGATCACGGCCCTCTACGACGAGCGGGAAGCCGCTGAGGGGCGCTCCCTCAGGACCATGCCCGCCGACGGGGCCTCCGGGTACCAGTCCTTTCTCGTCGCGTGCGCGGAGTACGCCGCGACAGGCGCACCGGAGGCCGGCCCTCCGGAGCCATGGCAGCCCGCCGACGCACGCCGGCTCCTCGACGCGGGCGCGGTGCTCGCGGGCGACCCGGCCGGCCCGGACGAGGAACCGCTGACCGCGCGCCGCTACGGATCGCCGCTGCTGGAGGACGGCGGGCATTTCGTACGGCTGGTCGTGGCCCGGGCCGTCGGGGCCCAGGACGCGGTGGCGCGGTCGCTGGGCCTGGAGCCCGACACGGGCGAGGCCACGCCGGTCGGCCGGACACCGGTACGCCCCCTGGACTTCCTCTCCCGGGTCTGCCGGGTGCACCCGGAGCTCGCACGGCAGGCGATGGGACTGCTCGCTCCGCTGCGCACCTGCGCCAAGACGGCCGATACGAAACCGGGCCGGGCAGCGACCCAGCTTGCGGCCGGCATGAGGAAACTGACGGCACCTCACCCCGAGCTCCTGCCCTTCGCCCTGGACGAGGGGGCGCGGATCGTGGCCGCGGCGGGCAGCGTGGCGATGGCCAGGCCGCTCTACACCGAGGCACGCACCGCCGAGAAGCGGCTGGGCCGCATCGACGAGAGCGCCCTGTGGGAGCTCGTCTCCGAGTTCCGTGCGCTCGGCGTCGTCGACGAGAAGCTGCTCAGGCAGTACCGCGACGACATCGCCGCGCGCACGACGGCGGGCGAGGCGTACGAGCGCTACCGCCGGCTCGTCCTCGCATCGTGCCGCAGGGAGAACGGGATCCCCGCGTCCTTCGCCGTGGAGCTGGCGGAGGGAACCGGCGGCGGCCCGTTGGCCGCCGACGACACCAACACCGAGATCTTCCACCGGCTGCTGCGAGGCGGCGCACTGTCAACGGCCACGGCGCCCGTATGGGAGGCCTGGGCGGCGCCGCTGGAGCGGGATCTCGCGGAACACCCCGACACGGCCGGACACCTGCGGACCCACCTGCCGGAGCCCCGGGGCTCCTCGGCCGTGGCGAAGACCGCGGCCGCCGAGGCCTGGCTCGCCCTGATGGCACGCCTCGGCCTGCTGGAACGGCTCACCGGAGGGGCGGAGCCCGCCTCCGTCGCATCGACGCAGGCGGCGAACGCCTGGCTGACGCTGTTCCTCCGGCGGTACGCGGGCCTGCGCCAGCCCGTCGCCGGTCTGGAACCGGTGGTGGCGTCGATCGCGGCACGGATGCGCGCGGCGGGCGAGACCCGCGACCCACTGCTCGGGCTGGAGAGCAGATCGCTCGGGGGTGACTTCTGGGGCGTCGGCATCGACCTCGAACTGCTCGTCCTCATGCGGCGCGCGGGAATGCCCCTCGCCGACCCCAAGGACGGTCAGCGCGTCTTCGCCCTGCAGTGGATACAGCGCCGGGGGACCGACGGTGTCGAATCCGTACTGGGCGATCCCGCGTTCCGCGAGCCGATCCGCACCGAACTCACCGGCACGGTGCGGGGGAGCTACGGCTACACCGTCACACGGCACAGCCTGACGCCGTTCCCGAAGGTCACGAAGCGGGTGGCAGCGCTGGAACCACTGCGGGAGCTGATGACCGGGATCCTCGACGAACGTGCACGGCGCGTACGGGCGGGCGGCACGGGCGGGCTGTTCGCCCTCCAGGACCTGCTGCTCCATGTCGAGCCCTTCGTCGTCGCCGGGGCGGCGAAGCACTTCGACGCGTACGTACAGGAGGCACTGGCCGCCGATCCGGCGGCACTGCTGGCGGACACCCTGCGCGCGCACTGCGTCGGCCACGGGCACGACAGCGGCCGGCCGGACACCTGCGGACTGCGGGAGGTGACCGTCGACCACGCGCGGAAACTGCTGGAGTCGACGGACACGGCCACACGGCAGCGCCATGCGCAGGGGTTCGCCGTGGAACCGGCCACCCGCAGAAGCCGGTACCTCGCCTTCGACGTGGGATCGGAGTTCGCGCAGGACCTGCTGCCCGGGATCGAGGCGGCCCTGCCGCAGCCGACGGACGAAGCCTGCCGATCGCACGCGCTCGGCGTCGTACAGGGCGTGCTGTGGTGCGAGACGTGGCAGGCAACGCTCCGCCGGTTCGTGCGCGTGGGAGGATGAGTTGATGGGGACACGACTGCCTTTCGGAGACACGTTACGCGCCGCGCTGGGAGTGCCCGAGCGCCCTCTCAGACTGAGCAGCAGCCCCCGCTCGCGGGTGTGGCGCGTCGAGTTGCCGACGTCGACAGCGGTGGTGAAGCAACTCGTCGGCGGTCCCGATGCCGACGAACGGTACGCCCGTGAAGTGGCCGCCCTGCGGCTCGCGGCCCGAGCCGGTGTCCCCGTGGTGCCGGCGCTGCTGGCCACCGATCCCGCCGAGCGGGTCCTGGTGTTGGAGCATCTCGAACATCAACGCCCGGCCGGCGACTGGATCGTCGGGTACGCGACCGCGTTGGCACGGCTGCACGCCACGGCCCGCCCCGATGACGTCGGGGCGCTTCCCCGATGGCAGGGACCGAACCAGGGCGACGTCGAGTCCTTCCTGCGCCTGGCCGGTGCGCTGGAGGTCCCGGTCACGTCAGGCGTGTCCGGCGAACTCGACGCCCTCGTCGACAGGCTCGACCAGGCACCCGGGCACGCCCTCCTCCACGGGGATCCCTGCCCCGGCAACGATCTCCACACGGCATCGGGGATCAGATTCATCGACTTCGAACAAGCCTCCTTGGGCAGCGGCGTGATGGAGCTCGCCTACCTGCGCATCGGCTTTCCGACCTGCTGGTGCGTCACTTCGGCGTCGGAGCCGCTGCTGGAGCGGGCGGAGAACGCCTACCGCGAGGCGTGGCGCACCGCGACGGGCTCAGAAGCCCACGGTGGGCTCGCCGACGCGTGCGCCGGCTGGCTGATCCGAGGCGACGCACTGGTCCAGCGGGCACACCGCGACGGCACGGACCACCTCGCCCGGACTCCCCACCAAGACTGGACGTGGGGCACCGCGACCGCCCGCCAACGGCTCGTGCACCGGCTCGACGTCGTCGGCCGGATGGCGGCCGACGACGCCTCCCTCACCGGCCTGAGCAGCCTCAGCACCGCCATGCGTCACCGCATGCTCGCCCGCTGGCCCACCCTTGGGCCCGTCCCCACACAGCGGCCCTGAGCAGCCCCGGACACCCACGAGGGGCCTCACCCCCGCCCGAAACGTCACCGCTCTGCCTACCGTCCCCACACCGGCTCCAGCGCCCGGCCCAGGCGCTCCAGCCACTCCTGCGCCGTGCCCCGTACCCGCGGGTGGTTCGCGCGGAAGGCCTCCCAGTCCACCGACCACAGCGCGACGACGTCCAGGCGCAGGGCGTCCGCGGCAGCCGTACGGCCCGGCTCGTGGCGGAACACCGTGCGCAGCAGCCGCGGGGACAGTCGCGTGGCTTCCGCCTCCGCGAGAAGTACGGCGTCGTAGAGGTCCTTCGCCTGCGCCCGGCCCTCCGCGGCGCAGTCGGCGTGCAGCCACAGCAACTTCCAGGCGAGCGACAGTTCACGGCTCGCGGTGCGCACGACGGTGGGGCCGGTCCCGTCACCACGGGGTATCGCCGTCGGAACGGGCGGCTCCGGGAGCCACTCGTCGCGGGCAAAGTCCAGCCGCACCACGCCCGGCGGGAGCCCCTCCGCCTCCCAGGGGATGCTCAGCCGGATGCCCGGGGTGTCGTACTCCGAGTAGGTCCAGGTGCCGTCGTCCCGGGCGGCGTCCGCGTCGAGGACCACGCCCGGCGCGGCCACCGGACGCTCACGCACCAGATCGAGCAGCGTCTCGTGCGGTGGGCAGCCCTCCGGCTCCGCTTCGAGGACCCAGCGCAGCCCTTCGGGCGGTACCGCAGGCCGAAGGCTCCTGGTGTCGAACTCCTCGAACTTCCAGATCTCGTACCGCTCCGCGCCGTCGGCCGCCTCGGGCCACTGTTGGACGACCTCCACCCCCTCCACGTACGGATACGGGTGCCCGGCATCGATCGGGACCAGCAGAGGCGGGGGAACGATCCAGTCCAGGTCCGCAGGCTCCCGCGCGTCGGCCCCCACCCATGCCGCCATCACCATGCTCCCGCGCAGCACCAGGTCGTCACCCAACGGCGACCCGGCGACGAGGCCGAGCAGGTGATCCAGCACAGCCCGGTGCGCGGCGCGCCCGCGTTCGCGCGCGAACTTCCCCGAAGAATCCTTCACTGCCGCCCCACACGCGCCCGTCCGCTCACTGGTGGCCAACGGTACTGATCACCACTGACAGCGACGAAGGACGGGCCGGGTCGCGGCAGGCAGGACTACGGGGTGGTGCGGGCCGGGAAGGAGAAGGTGTAGCCGTGTGCCCTGAGCCACGGCAGGTACTCCTTCAGCGCCGCGACGGTCTCGCTGCGGTCGCCGCCCCCGTCGTGGAAGAGGACGGTCGGCTGCTGCGGGAGCTTCTCCTCAAGGGCGGAGATGATCGCGGGCAGGCCCGGTTGGCTCCAGTCCTTGGGGTCCACGCTCCAGCCCAGCGGCCGCATCCCGCTGGCCGCGGCTATCGCCCGGCTGTCGGGGGTGAAGGCTCCGCCAGGCGCGCGGTAGTACCCGACGGGGACACCCGGTACGGCCTTCTCGATCATGGCCTTGGCGTCGAGGATCTGCTGCTGCTGGTAGGCGACGGGCTTGTGGTCCATGGTCACGTCGTGGTCGACGGAGTGGTTGCACAGCCGGTGCCCGTCGGCGGCAACGGCGCGCGCCAGGTCCGGGTACTTCTGCGCCTTCGTCCCGATCATGCAGAAGGTGGCCTTGACGTGGTTCTCCCGCAGCACCTTGAGGACCTGGGGCGTCCAGCGGGGATCCGGGCCGTCGTCGATGGTGATCGCGACGTCGCGGCCCGCGCCCTGCGCCAGCCTGGATATCCCCAGCGGGACCCCGGCGGCGCCCTGGACGGATCCCGAGCCTCCGGAGGCCTCGGAGTGGCGGCCGGGGGCCGTGACCGGGGACCGGCCCGCGGAGTCGTCCGTCGCGGCGAGGGCGGGGGTGCCGGCTGCCGCCAGAAGGCCGAGGACGGCCGCCGCCGCGGCGGATCCCGCACGCAGACGACGTGCGGAACTGGTGGTGATGCCCATGGACGCGCTCTTCCTTTGCGCTCGGCCCCCGGATCTCGCGTTGCCGATCCAGGCTAGGTCATGCGTCCGGGCCCCTTCCTCGTCCGAACGGCCCCTTCGACGGCCCCGCCGGGGGAGCGAGGCAGGCCCTGGCCAGCGTCCGCACCCGGTCTGCGGGAGTCGCACGGCGCACGGCGTCCCGCCGCGTGTGAGCAGTGTCACCGAACAGCCGGCGCGAGAGGCGGACGAGGAGGCCGCGCATCGATCTTCAGCCGGACACCCCGCGCCCGTTCCGGCCGGCAGAGTACGGGCACAGCCGGCCTGAGACGCGATTCCGGGCACCTGCCCCGGCCGCGGCCCGTAGGCTGCGGCGATGCGCGCCGGATCCGGGTTCCTCGACAAGCTCACGGGAAGGTACCGGGCGCTCGTCGTCGACTCGCTGCTCGCACTGGGCTACGCCGGCGCGGGCCTGCTCCTGGGGCGGGAGCAGCCGCCCGTCGGATGGCAGCCCATGGACGGGCTGGGGGCGGTCCTCACCGTACTCGTGGGTCTGGTGCTGCTCGCCCGCCGCATCGCGCCCGTCGGGGTGTTCGCCACCAGCAGCGCGCTGTGGATCCTGTTCATCGCCTGCGGGTACTGGCCGGTGATCAACTCGATGCCCCCGCTCCTCGGTCTGTACACGGTGGCGGCGACCCGCCACCTGCGTACTTCCCTCGTCTGTGCGGTGGTTGTGTCCTGCACGTGGGTGTACGCGGGACTGGGCAACGCCGACAACAGCTCCATGCCGACCGTCTTCGCCCAGGCGGTCCTGTTCCCGGCCGTGGTGTTCGTCGTGGGGCGCGGCTCGGGACGACTTGCCGAGCGGAACAGGCAGTTCGCCGAACTGACCTGCCAACTGCGCAGACAGCAGGAGGAGAACGCCCGCCAGGCACTCACGGAGGAGCGGGTGCGCATCGCCCGGGAACTGCACGACGTGGTCGCCCACCACATGTCCGTGATCTCGCTCCAGGCGGGCATGGCCTCGTACGTGTTTCCCACGAATCCGGCGGTGAGCCGGCAGGCCCTGGACACCATCGCCCGTACCAGCAGGGAGGCGCTGGAGGAGATGCGCCGCATGCTCGTCGTGCTCCGCGTCGGCCGGGAAGGGCCACCGGAAGGGCGGGCGCATCCGGCCGATGCCGACGCCGCCTACGCCGCCGAGCCGGAGGACGGCGGTGCGTACGCGCCGGCCCCCGGGCTGGACCTCCTGGACCGGCTGCTCGAGCGGGTACGGGGCGCGGGGGTCCGGGCCACCATGGAAATCGTCGGTTCCCCCACACCCCTTCCGCAAGGCATGGCGCTGTGTGTCTTCCGCGTGATCCAGGAGGCACTGACCAATGTGCTCAAGCACGCCGGGCCGACCAGCGCGGACGTCACCATCCGCTACGAGAGCCGCGCCATCGTGGTGTCGGTCACCGACGAGGGAAGCGACAACTCCCGCCCGGACACGGTGATCACACCAGGTCACGGATTGATCGGGATGAGCGAACGCGCGAAGATCTACGGCGGCACGGTCACCGCCGGCCCCCGCCCCCTCGGTGGCTTCGAGGTCCGCCTCGTCCTTCCGTCACCCCGGACGGGAGCCCGGCTCTAAGCCCTGTCCGGGCGGGGACCGGAGATCATCGACAGCAACAGTGCATGGGTCTCGGCGTCGGCGGCCGCCACGAGCCCGCGGCCCGCCGGGCCGAGCGGGCCGCCGTCCAGCCCCGTGACCACACAGCCGGCGGCCCGGCACACGGCGATACCGGCGGCGAAGTGCACGCTTCCGGACAGGTCACCGCCATCGGTGACGTACGCCGCCCGCTTGCCTGCCGCGACCCAGGCCAACGCCAACGTCGTGGACACGACCCGCGGCCGGAACCGCTCGACGAACCCGGCGTCGGCCAGCAGGTCCACGGCCCGGAATCCGGGCGCACTCGGGAACGGCGGATCCAGGTTGACGTCCACCAGCCGGGTGGCGGGCGTGGGTGCCAGCCGTGTGTCGACCCCTGCGTTCCGCACGCGGGCGGTCTCACCGTCGGTGAAGAAGACCTCGCCGCTGAACGGGTCGGCCACCGCCGCCGCCCCGTCGCGCAACGCCACATTGACGGCCACCAGCATGTTGCCGACGGCGTAGTTCAGCGTGCCGCACAGGGGATCGACCAACCACTGGCGGACGGCGGCGGCCGCACCTTGCTGCCCGCCCTCCTCGCCCAGCACCGCGTCGTCGGGCCGAGCGGCACGGATGACACCGAGGATCGCCTTCTCGGCCTCCACGTCGGCAGCGGTGGCGAAGTCCCCGGCGCCCTTGTCGATCCGCGAGAGCGGCCGGCCGTACATGCGGCCCACCACGTCCGCACCGGCACGTGCCGCGGCTATCGCGACCCCGGCATCATCAAGGTTCGTGTGTAAGTCGATCATGCTCTGGAGCATACCGGGCCACCCCGGCGCACCCATGGCTACCGGACCAGCGCGAAGGTACCGGCCGCGACGGCCCCGCCCACCGCGGCGCCCACCAGCACCTGGCCGAGGGTGTGGTCCTTCAGCTCCACCCGTGACCAGCCGACGACGGCCACCACGGGGTAGGCAAGGAGCGCCCACGGCCCGTAGGTCAAGGCGAGCATGGCCACGCTTCCGGAGGAGACGGCGGCGTGCACGCTGATCTTCCAGGCGGGGGTCACGGCGAGCAGCGCGGCCAGGGTGCTCAGCATGGCCGCGATCAGCGCGATCATCGTCCTGGGGGCACCGAAGGCCCACAGCAATGCGGTGCCGGTGGCGACCGACGCGATGATGAAGGCCATCACGATGATCCGCTGCCGCCGCTGGCCGACGTGCCGGTCGGCCCAGCGGCCGCGGCGGATGCCGTACTTGATGAAGGCCAGCGGAATGCCCGCGGCGAACAGACAGCCGACGAGACCCCATCCGATCCCGGCGAGCCGGCCGGTGTGCCAGCCGATGAGGAGGGTGTCGGCGATGATCCAGGTCTTGGGATCGAGCCCATCGGTGATCAGGCGTGCGGCCCGGGACTCACCGGGCCGCGTGGTGGTGGCGGCCCTCCGCTTGCGGCTCGGCCCTGCCGCCTGCCGGCCCGTCAAGGGGTGGGGGACCGGAACATGACGGTTCCGTACGTGTAGCGGCCGGGATCGGTCAGGGCGAGGCTGCCCGCGCCGTAGTCGACGGCCACGCCGCCCAAGGACAAGGTGGTGTCGGGTGCCTTCACGGTGCTGATCTGGGTCCTGGTGCCGTCGTTCGCCGCGTAGGCGTAGACGGCCATGTCCTTGGTTGCCTTCCCTCCGAGGACGTACACCATGTCTTTGTCGGATCCGAGGAATCGAGGAATGGTGAGCGTGTCGACAGGCTGGGTCCACCGCGTGGCGCCCGTCTCCAGGTCGAAGGCGACGATCTGAGCGAGTACTGAGCTGCTGCTCAGGGAATCGCCCGCGACGACGTAGGCCGTGGATCCGCTGAAGGCGATGTCATAGCGAGCGGAGCGGCCGAGGCGGCTGCTCCGGTTCAGCTGGACCGGGCCGGCGTCGGAAGCGAGCGGGATGACCCGGGCCACGCGGCCCTCACGGGTGAAGGTCATGAGCTCCGGATTCTTGGCCTCCCCGAGGGCCGAGGGCGTGAGGATCACGGCCATGGGGCCGCCGTCGATCACACCGACGCGCGATTCCTTCGGGATGGACACGGGCTCGGGGGACAACTCCTTGCCCGTGGCGTCGAGAGTGACCACCCAGTTCCGCCATCCGGTGCGCTGCACGGCGAGCACGACCATGATCCGGTCGTGGTGGGTGCTCATGGTCCAGTTCAGCACGTACTCGTTGAGGGGCACACCGGCGTTGCGCCAGGTCCACGCCTCGGTGCCGTCGGGACGCATGCCGACGACGGTGTTGGGGGTCATGACCGCGAGGACCCCGCCGGCGATGAAGGCCAGCCGGGTGGTGTCGTCGGTCAGCGGTTTGCCGTCCATGGGCGCGCCGGACACCTGCTTGGTCCAGGCGATCGAGTTGCCGTTGCGGGTGTCGATCAGTGAGACGCGGTCGCAGCTGGCCTTGGTGTCGAGCGGGTCGCCCTTGATCCACGCGATCGCGCCGAGGCCCTCGGCGGTCAGACCCTCGGTCATACCGCAGGGGTGCATGTCGGGTTCGGGCGGTGCGAGGGTGCCCAGCGGCTTTCCGGTCGCCGGGTCGAGGATCTCGACGCCGGTCCCGCGGCCCACGTAGTAGGCGGTCTTCGTGCGCCAGGTGGCCATCAACGGCGTGCGCAGCGTGTGCCCTTCGGCGGGGGCCGTCTTCCAGGCCTGGGCGAGCTGCGCCGGGACGAACGGTTCCTTCGGCGCCGGGCTGCTCTGGGGCGCCGGGCTCTCGGCGGTGCCGCCGCAGGCTGTCGCGCCGGTGAGGAGGAGAGCGGTGGTGGCGGTGGCGGCGAGGATCCGGCGGCCGCGGTCCCGCAGACGGGTGCCGCTCCGCCGTGGCGGTATGGGGCCGCGGCCTTCGGCGGGGTGCGGCCGCGAGTGGTGCGCCATGCGCTGGTGTTCTTCTTTCGCTCTGATGGGTGGTGCGTGCTGAGGTCGGACTCGTGCCGCGCGGCCGCCGAAGTCGGCGCTCGCCTAGGAGGAGTGTGTCAGGGCCTGCGAGATGATCCAGACGGCCCATGCGATGGGGATGAGCGTCACGTAGGCCTGCGGCCGACGGAGCACCGCCGGGCCCGTGTCGAGGTGGGTGCGTCCCGGCGCGGGCGTCGACGGGGGAAGCTTGCTGAACTTCCGGTAGCCCAGCAGGTTCCATATGAGCGTGAACGGGTTGAAGATCACGAGGGAGAGCGGCCCCCACCATCCCAGGACCAGCGCCCTGGTGGTCATCTGCCGGACGACTGCTATGCCACAGTCCCGGCAGAACGGTCCGTTCAGGTGCTCGAACTTCATCATGATGAGAATGCCCATGTGGGACCGGACCTTGAAGTCCTCGGCGTACTGCCCGCCGCACGCGCGGCAATGGCGCGGCGCGTGGCTCGCGGCCGCCGGGGCTCCCCAACCGCCGGGCACGGGCCCCTGGTTCCAGGGTGCCTGGGTCTGGCCGTACTCTCCGGCGGCACCGTACGGGTTGCCCGGTACGGGGCTCTGGTCGGACGCCTGGTGCTGCGGTGTTGCCATGGTGAACGGTTCTCCAGGATTGCTCGTGCGTGCCGACACCATCCGCGGGCGGAAGTGTGTCGGGATGCGCCCGGGCTCTGCTTCATGGGCGCCGTGCACATGGCGGACTCCCGGGCGCTGATCTGCGGTGATGTGATCATTCTGGGGGCCGACCGCGGGGAACGGATGAGTGCGCGTACTCAGATCGGGGCGGCCGCGTGCTCAGACTCCCGAGAGGGCGGGCGGGCGGAGCCGGTGCGGCTGGCAGTATGACCCCGTGGCCCGCACAACCGAAAACCGCGACCGTGCCGCCGCCGACCGGGTACGGACCCGTCTGGCGGCTGCGGCCGCGGCGTTGGTGGTCGTCGGTGCGGGACTGGGTCTCAGGGCCGTGACGACGGGGAGCGTGGCCAAGTACGGCGGAGACGCGCTCTACACCGTGCTCCTCCTGAGTCTCGTCGTGCTGGTGGCGCCACGAGTATCGCCCCTGAGGGCCGCCGGAAGCGCGCTCGCGGTCAGTTGCATGGTCGAGTTCCTCCAGCTCAGCTCGGTGCCGGCGGACCTCTCCCGACGCAGCACGGTCGCCCGCCTCGTGCTGGGTTCCACCTTCAACCCGCCGGACCTCTTGTGGTACTCGGTGGGCGCGGCAGCCGGATGGCTCGTCCACACCGCCGCGGTGCGGTCCCGCCGCGGTGGGCGGGGGAGCGGGAAGCTCCCGCCCCCTCCCTGCCCGTCTGCCTGAGCCGCTGCCGTCGAGCCGGCCCTCAGGCCATCTCGTCGCGGATCACGTTGCGGTGCTCCTCGTAGACGAGCCGCGCGTCGTCGTTCGGGAGCGCCGGGGTCGTGAGGCCGCAGGCACAGGTCACCACCGTGAGGTCGGACAGAGCGCGCAGGGTGTGGCCCTCGGGGCCGGTCCGGGTGGTCCCCGCAGGCCTCTCGTATCGGAGGTTGTGTGGGTAGTGGCGTGTGCGGGCAGCGGCCGGGGCGATGCCGTCGCTGACGTGTTCGAGGGTGAAGCGGTGCTCGCTCATGGGTCCAGTGTCGTCTGCCGGACGCGAGTAACGCGCGCTCGCGCGGCAGGACACGGCGAGAGTGCCACGAGCCGCGCTGCCGGGCGTCCACGAAGGCGGGCCTTCCCCCGGGCCGCGCGGCGGCGGACGTTCCATGGTCCGTCGCACGCGCCGGGCACGTGATCGCCTCACCCGGGAGGGTGCGTCCTCCGAGGGCTCCCTGCCCCACCGGCACCCACCGGCACCCACCGGTACACCTCAAGACCGTGATGCGGGGTCAGACGGAGGCGAAGACCCCTTCGTGCGCGTCGTCGAGGACGAACCCGTTGTCGAACCGGACGCGGACCGTCACGCGGAGCGTCTGCTCCTGGTAGGCGATCCACTCGGCTTCCAGCGACCTGACCTGCTCTTCGAGCTGTTTCCTGGTACCCGTGGGCATCTGGTGGCCGAAGTCGTCGAGGAGCGACTTGAGCCGTACGTACTCGCGGACCTCCCGGCTCTGTTCCTCCTGCTCGGGATCGTTCACCCGCTCGACGGTGCCCTCGATGCCCGATGCCAGGGAAAGCGAGCCGGCGACGGTACCCGTGTCCGCCGGGAGGTCCTCGGTGTCCGCCGCGGGGTCCTCGGCCAGAACGACCGACCCGGCCAGCCTGAGGTCTGCTGCCAGCGTGACCCGCTG
Source organism: Streptomyces sp. NPDC001513 (assembly GCF_042894695.1). Classification (NCBI taxonomy): domain Bacteria; kingdom Bacillati; phylum Actinomycetota; class Actinomycetes; order Kitasatosporales; family Streptomycetaceae; genus Streptomyces; species Streptomyces sp. NPDC001513. The sequence continues at coordinate 19,083 of NZ_JBIAVU010000018.1, read as the reverse complement.
GCCTTGTTCGAGCGTCATGGATCCTTCATCTCTCCGGTCGGTCGGGCCGCGCCCTCGTACGCGCACGGTGGTGGCCCCGGTCGCTGCCATTATCCGGCCTGGCCGGCGGCACGGAGCCGGGTGGCGGCCGCTTCGGCCTCCCGTACGACGCGGTCGGTGTCGACCTCGACCAGACGGCCGCCGAGCTTCAGCGCCCGTCCGTCCACGAACACGGCGTCGACGTTCTCGGGGCGCCCGTTGAAGACGACCTGGCCGATCCAGTCGAAGCGCGGCGCGAAGTTCAGGGCCGCCGGGTCCACGACGACGAGGTCGGCCCGCTTGCCGGGGGTCAGGGAGCCCACCTGGTCGGCGATGCCGAGGGCCTCGGCGCCGCCCAGTGTGGCCATCCGCAGGACGTCGTGCACCTGCGGGAAGACGCCGGCGTCCGTGGCGCGGGCGCGTTGCAGGCCGATGGCCGTCTTCATCAGCGCGTGGAAGTCCGAGCTGTCGTTGGTCCCGCCGTCCAGGCCGAGCCCGACCTTGACGCCCCGCCGGCTGAACTCGGAGAGCCGCATGATGCCGGAGGCCAACCGCATGTTGCTCAGCGGGCAGTGGGCCGCCCGCACGTCGTGCTCGGCGACGGCGGCGATCTCGGCGTCGGTCAGGTGGATCGCATGGTTGACCAGGAGCCGCGGACCCAGCGCGCCGATGTCGGTGAGGACCCCGATGGGGTCGTCGGCGCGCTGCTCGGGGCGCTCCAGGACATGGGAGTTGAGCATGACGCCCATGTCCTGGGCGAGTTCCCAGTGCGCGCGGTTGAGGTCCTGGACGGCCCGGGCCGCATGCGTGGCCACTTGGAAGGAGCCGAGCGGAACCGGGTCGACGAGTTCCTTCTTCACCTTCCTGACCAGCACCCCGTCGGGCTTGGGCGGGAACATCGCGTAGGTGAACCGCACCCCGGTGCCGGCCAGGGCCCGTACGTAGCTCTCGATGAGGTCGTACGAGAAGATGTCCACCCAGTCCACCAGCGTGGTCACGCCCGACTGGACGGCGTCGAGGGCGGCGAGTCGGACGAAGCTGTGGACGGCGGCGGGCGTCAGCCGGCCGCGCTGGGGGTCGGTACACCCCTCGAACCAGCCGAACAGGTCGCGGTCGGTACACCCACCGCGGATCACCGCCTGCCAGAGGTGGGTGTGGGTGTCGACGAATCCCGGCATGGCCAGCTTGCCCGTGGCGTCCACCACCCAGGCGCCGCGCGGTGCCCGGAGGGCCGTGCCCACGGCGGTGATGGTGCCGTTCTGCATCAGGACGTCGGCGTTCGCTACGGCGCCGAGGGGGCCGTTGCCGACGGCGGGGTCCATGGTGAGCACCAGCGAGGCCCCGCGGAGCAGGACCGCCCGGTCTCCCTGGCTTCCTTGGCCGACCTCGACGGGCTGGACGTGCCCGACGGGCTGGTGGGCGGGGCGGCCGAGGAGAGCGGGACCCGCCGTGACGCCGAGGACGAGCGGGGCGGCGGCGGCCAGACCGAGGCCGGTGAGCAGATCGCGCCGGCTGGGGGCCGACGGCGGTGTGGGGATCGACTGCATGGCGTGGTACCTCCCGAGGGCTCAGAACGGAAGGCCCGCCCGGGCGACGCCATGGGAGGGCGTCGAGCAGTGGCGGGAGATTACACGCATCATGCCCAGCGAACGGCCTTTCGATAGGCACCAGTGGAAAACATTTTCCGCTGTTGTCGCTCCTGGGGGTGATGGTGGTCCGGGGACACGGTGTGGCGGCAGCGGCTGAGGGCGCGGCTGCCGAACATGTTCGATGACGCCTTGTGGGAGGTCGACAACCTGGCCTCCGGCCGGATCCCCGATCCGGTGGACTACATCGGCATGCGGCGCCGAGCCGGCGGCGCCCTCTGGGCCGCACAGCTCGTCGAACGCGCCCTCGGTCTCGACCTGCCGCCGGTTGTGCGCGAACAGCCGGCCCTGGAGCGGCTGCACGAGGCGTTCGCCGACACGGCCTCCCCACAGGCCTCCGACGGCCGCGACACGGCACGCTGTCTCCAGGGCCTCAAGGACTGGGCTTGCCGGAGACTACGCCTGGCACGAGCGCACCAACCGCTACCGGCCCGAGGCCTGGCAGCACAAACGTCCCCACCCCACCGCGGTGCCGGTCCGCCCCGGCCGCGGGAGCGGCTCCGGCCGCGCGTGCGGACGTAACCGTAAGGTCAGCCCCCGCTGCCGGCGAGGCGGCGCATCGTGTCCATGAGCTCGGGCGGCGGGGCGATGCTCATCGTCCTGGTCTCCTCGTCGAAGACGGTGATCGTGGTCAGGCTGCCCGCCCGCCACCAGAACACGCGCGGCGAGAGGCGTCCGGGACCGTCCTCGTAGGCGCCGAGACCGAACTGGGCGAGGTCGTTGACGGCTTCGCCCACATGGCGGTCGGCGAGCGGGTAGAAGACGAGGTTGTGGCGGTTCGGGACCGTCAGCAGGACGCCCTCGGCGGGAAGTTCGGGCCCGCCCGCAGCGCGTACCGCCTCTTCGAAGACGAGCGCCTTGCTGGCGGCGTAGACGGAATCGCCGCCGATGATGTGGAGCACGGCGCCACCGGGCCGCTCGATCGTGTCGTAACCCACCGGCTCGGCAAGCAGGTTGGCGCGCGCGGCCGCGTAGAGCACGTCGCGGTCCACCCGGGCGACATCCTGGTCGTCCAGCAGGCGGACGCTGTCCGGAGTGTCGTACGCGATGCCTTCGAGAAGGTCGGTCGCGACGGGCCGCAGGTAGCCGAACTGCTGGGCGGCCTCCGGCGGTATGGACTCGGCGGCGGCCAGCCGCAGATAGACGTTGCGCAGCGGGTCCGCGGCGGCGTCCTGGGCGGCGGGGGGAGTCTGGTCGGTCATGCGCGCTTCCTTCGGCGATGGGGTGGGGGGCGGGCCTGCGCGGCCGGGCTCGTGCACGGGCGCGCGGGAGGCGGTCGGCGGGGAGCCTGTGGGCGAGCGAATGGGAGGACGGGAGGACCGCCCTCGCGGGGGTGCGTCCCTGTCTGCGGGGCAGGTCCGGGATCAACCGGACACCGGCACCGTACCAGCGCGTTGCGGACGCCAGTGGTCCGGGGGCGGGACGTCTCCGGGTGGCACGCACAAGGCCCCGGGACGAGTGTCCCGGGGCCTCGTTGTGCACTTCGCTTGACCGTCCGGTTCAACGACAGACCGGCCGTTGGGTTACGCCTACGGGATATCGAGCTCGGCGGAGGCCATTTGTGAGGTCGCCACGAGACACAGGAGACGCGTTGTCCATGGCGAGGAGCCGAGTGAGCGCTGATGATGCGCTGGTTCCCCGAGCTGGTCGATGACGAGGCGTGACCGGGCTCCAGCCGACGGGGCTCGGGCCGGCGGCGGCGGACCTGGCGGAATGGCGCGAGGGCGGTGAACACGCCGGAAGGGAGCGCCTTGCCGGGGCTATTCGGTGGGGTTGGCGGTGGCGAGGGCGGCGGTGTAGTGGTCGGGGGCATGGAGGTCGGTGAGGGTGTAGCCGGGGATGGCGGCGGGGGTGGGGTGGGAGCCGACGTAGGGGTGGGTGAGGCCTTCGGCGAGGCCGTGGCCGGTGGCTTTGAGGATGGCCTCTTTGCGCGTCCAGATGCGGGCCAGCGCTTGGGGGCGTTGGTCTTCGGGGAGGCTGGTGAGTTCGTCGGTTTCTGTGGGGTGGAGGGTGTGGAGGATGTCGGTCACGGTCTGAGGGGTGGGGGTCAGTTCGACGTCGATGCCGGTGGGTCGTGTGGCGAGGGCGAGGTAGGCGAGGTCGCCGCTGTGGGAGAGATTGAAGTGGAGGGGGGAGTCGGGCGTGGTGGGGCGGCCGTGGGGTCCGCCACAGGTGGGGCAGTCTTCGCGGGTGAGGCGGATGTGCTGTGGGGGGAGGTTGATGTAGGCGCCGAGGATGATGCGTAGGCCGAGGTGGGAGGCGAGATAGCGGTGGCGGTCGGCGGGCTTGATCATTCGCTCGGCGCGGGTGCGTTCGTTTGTGTCGAGGATGGCTGCCGCGGTGTTGACCGGGTGCCCGCCGAGGGTCTCGGTACTGGTACTCCAGGCCCAGACGATGGGAGTGCTGTCGGTGGGGGCCGGTCCGATGTGTGGTGGCTGGCCGCAGAGTTGATTCACATGCTCGATCACCTGTCCGAGGGTAGACCAGCCGGCGGGTGTCCGGACGGGTACCCGGGCGGGCGTCCGGGGGGTGTGGGGTTTTTGGTGTGCGGGTGATGGGGCGGCGTGTGGTGTGAGTACGGTCTGTTCATGTACTTGAGTGGAGCGGGGCACGAGCAGGGGCAGGGGCGGGGGCACGTCCTTGTGGTGGCGGGTGATGTGGCCGTGCGTCGCCGTGTGGTGCAGGTGGCGCCGAGTGCCAATGTCGCGGCTCTTGCGATGGTGCCGGGTTCGGTGTTGCTGGGGAGCGACGTACCGTGTGACACGGTGTGTTTGGACGGGGCGCGTGACCCGAATACGGTGCTGACGCGGTTGCGGGCGGCTGCTGCGACGCGTGGGCCGTTGCTGGTCTATCTCTCGGGGCGGCTGACGGTCGATCGCCGTGGCGGTGGGTTGTGTTTCGCGCTGGCCGGGGCGACGGCGGGAACGGTCCGTTACAGCGCGTTGCCGTGGGAATGGTTGGGTGTTGAGCTGCGGGGGCGTCCGGCGGGGCTGACCACGGTGGTTGTCGATCTTGTTGCGGACAAGAGTGCGTGGCCGTTGCTTCAGGAGAGCGGTGGTTTGCCGGATTCCGGGTCGGCGGAGGTGTACGGGGTGGTCTGTCCGCCGGCTTTCGCCCCGGCTGCGGTGGGCGCTGCGGTGAGCGGCTACACCCGGCATTGGATTGAGCAGCTGCGTCGCGGGCCGGGCCGGCCGGCCAATGTGCAGGTGCATGCGCTCGCGGTTTCGGCGGCGGCGTTGCCTCCGGGAACGCTGGTCCTGCCGACCGCGCGTGAGCTCGGCATGCGCTCCGGCCCGCAGCACGAACCCCAGCATCCCCCACAGGCACACCACCCCCAACAGCCACCACACACCAACCCGTCACCACACCTTCAGCAGTCCCCGCATCCCGAACAGCCGCAGCAACCCGCGCCGGCTCCTCCTGCGCGGGGCTCGGTGTCGGTGTCGGTTTCGGAGTCCGGGATGGATTGGGGTGGGGGTGAGGATCCACGGCCGTCCATCCATGCTTTGGCTGTGGCCGGTCGTCATGGGGAGGCGGCCGGGCTTGCCCGGGTGTGGGAGGAGCATGCGCTGCAGACGTGCGGGCAGGGATCCTCGGAGGCCATCGGGTGGGCGGAGATCCGTGCGGATCTGGCGCGGATGGCGGGTGATTTCCCTCTGGCGACCCGGTTGTGGATGGGTGTGGGCCAGACCCGTCTGACGCGTGAGGGTGCCGGTGGGCTGGAGGTGCATGCCGCGGCGGCCGGCGCCCTGTACTGCTGGGCGCAGTTGAGGGACCGTGCTCTCGTATTGGAGTTCGGGCCTGACCTGGTTGCCCTCCTGCGGGTCCTGCCGCTGCCGGATCCTCGCCATCTGCGTTTGGCCGAGCAGCGGCTGGACGCGCTGCGCACCGCCGACCGCCCCGGCGTCCTGCACCCCTAGTCACGTTCCTTCGGATCACCTCGCTGTCCGGATGAGGTGGCAGCGAGGTGGGGTCCGGCTCCGATGGCCGGGGTGGCACGGCCTAGTTGTCGAACCAGACGACGAGCCGCACGTACTGGGGACCGTGTACGTCGGCGAGGGCCTTCATGGTCGCCCAGACCGGGGTCCACTCGCCGTCCTCGCGCACCGCTTCCCGGCGCGTCATGCGGCTCACCCGCATGATCTTGCCCTCCTGTATCCACTCGTCGCCTTCGGAGCGGCCGGCGAGGTTCTGGAACGTCTTCCCCGACTCGTACCAGCCGTGCTCGACGCTGTACCGGTACTCGCGCACGCGCGCGTCGAGGGTGAGCGCGGGCTCGTCCCAGTCGACGGCGGTCAGTTCCGCCCACCCGATCCAGGACGCGCTGTGAAAGAGGTCGGGTGCGTCCTCGTACTGGCTCCGGACCTCGGCGGTCACGTCGGGCGGCAGCCCACGCCCTTCGGCGAGAGGCCGGAAGCCGGCATGGTTGCGTACACCGAACAGACAGCCGAAGGCGTCGTAGCTCCGTCCGCCGTACAGCAGATCCAGGTCGATGGCGGCATGCCAGCTCGAATCCTCCTCGTCAAGGTTGCCGTACGTGCCCCGACACTCGATGAACCCGTGTATTTCCGCTCCCATGACAACGGATTCTCGCGTGCGGAGGCATGGCCGCCCAAAGCAGTTTTCCGCAGCCTGTCCCCGTGCGGACCCAAGATCCGCACGAGACGGCCCAGCCCCTGGGAACCGGATCGGATCGGACCGGATCGGAACAGGACATGTACAGCTCGCCCTGGGCGGTGGCGTTCTTCACCCCGGTGAGAGTGGGTGTGGTGGTCATGGGGTGTGGCGGAAGCGGCTGCGGTACTCGGTGGGGGTGGTGTTCAGTTTGCGGCGGAACGCGCGGATGAGGGTATCGGGGGTGTTGAAGCCGCAGGCTGACGCGACGCGTTCCAGGGTGTCGTCGGTGGATTCGAGGTGGTTGCGGGCCACCTCGACGCGGGCTGCCTCGATGTAGGCGGCCGGTGTCGTGCCCAGTTCGGTCTTGAAGATGCGGGTGAGTTGCCGTTCGCTGACGTGGGCCTGCTCGGCGAGGTCGGTGACCGTGAGCCGGCCGGCGATGTTGCCGGTGATGTAGTGGCGTATGTCGTCCATGCGCCGGGTCGTGGAGAGCGGCTCGATCGGGACGCTGAACTGACTCTGCCCGCTGGGGCGCTTGAGGTACATGACCAGCTGCCGGGCGACGCGCAGCGCGACCGCCTCGCCGAAGTCCTCGGCGACCAGCGCCAGCGACAGGTCCAGACAGGCGGTGATTCCGGCTCCGGTCCACACGTTCTGGTCGCGGATGAAGATGGGGTCGGCGTCGACCTCGACGGCCGGGTGGTCGGCGGCGAGCTGCTGCGCGGTCGACCAGTGGGTGGTGGCACGTCTGCCGTCCAGGAGCCCGGCGGCCGCCAGCAGGTGCGCCCCCACGCACACTGACGCGATACGCCGGGACCTGCCCGCCAGTTCCTTCACCCAGTGCACCACGGCCGCATCGGTGACGGCATGGACGCGCGACTGGCCGTCGACCTCGACCGAGCCGGGAACCATGAGGGTGTCGATACTGCGCGCCGCGGCCTCCTCGAAGGTGAGATCGGGCAGGATCCGCACCCCGGCGGACGTGGTGACCGCCTCCATGGTCTCGGCGGCCAGCACCACGTGGTAACCCTGCGCGCTGCCGGTCTCTCGCCGCAGCAGGGCGAACACTTCCGGGGGGCCGGTGACGTCGAGCAGGTCGACGCCGTCGAAGAGGAGTACGACGAAGAGCCGGTTCAGGGTGCTCACAGGGATGTCCGTCCAGTCAGGGCCAAAGCCGAAGCCGAAGCCGAAGGCACAGGCCTGGGCAGGGGCGAGGGCGAGAGCGAAGGTGTGGGTGGGGTGGTCGCACGACATCACAGTGGTGTCGGTATCTGCAAGTTACGTGACATTGCCGCCATGCGGGTGGGGTTCGTAGCGTGGTTGGTGCGCCACCGCGTGTGGCGCCATTCCTACTCTCTTCCGATACGCGAACCGAAACGGTGCGGCATGTCTTCGACGACCCTGCGTGAACTGAACGGCTTCGACCAGAGCCCGGCCTCCCTGGCCGCGGCGACCGTGGTCCTGATCGATTACCAGAACACCTACACCCGTGGTGTGATGGAGCTGGAGGGCTGGAAGGAGGCGCTGGACGCCGCCGTCGAGCTGCTGGCCCGGGCCCGGGAGGCGGGCGCAACCGTGGTCCACGTCGTCAACGACGGCGGTGAGGGCACCCCGTACGACATCCGGGCCGAGATCGGCCAGATCCACCCGGCCGTGGCACCGGCCGAGGGTGAGCAGGTCGTCGTGAAGACCACCCCTGACGCCTTCCACGAGACGAACCTGGGCGAGGTCGTCGACCGTGCCGGGAACACCGACCTGGTCCTCGCCGGGTTCATGACCCACATGTGCGTGCAGTACACGGCGGCCGGTGCGTTCCTGCGAGGCAACCGGCCCACCGTGGTCGCGGACGCCTCGGCCACCCGCCCGCTGCGGGCCGCCGGTGTCGAGGTGTCGGCCATCCAGCTCCACCACGCGGCGCTCGCCACGGTCGAGGACCTGTACGGCGTGGTGGTGCCGTCCGTAGCGGCCCTGGGCTGACCGGCGGCCGGTTTCGGCGCGGCCCGCCCCCGCCGCCTCTCTCCGGCTGCCGGAGGTGAGCGGGGGCCCTGCCGTCGGGGGAGACGCCGCAGGCGGCGCCTCGCCCGGGGGTGCCGGACGTCATGCTTGCCCTCCCGTGTGCCGGGGGTCAGCGGGCGAGCAGGAGTTCCTTCAGGAGTTGTGCGGTTGCCCGGGGGAAGGCGGTGTTCCCGTTGTGGCCGCCGGGGAACTCGACGGGCTCGGTGCCCAGTCGGGCGGCCAGTGCCCGAGCGCAGCGGTGGGTGTGGACGGTGGGGCGGGTCGTGCGGCCGGTGGCCGCGATGATCCGTGCGCCGGCCAGGGCCGCGGCCCGCACCGGCTCCGCCGCACCGATCGGGTCGGTGGTCAGAGCCGTGAACTCCGTCTCGATGAAGAAGCGGAAGTTGGCCTGCCGGCGGGGTGTCAGCGGCTGGGGGGTGAGGTTCTCCTCGGTCTCGTCGTGCGCCGCGTCGATGCCGAGGTGCGCCGTGATCGCGGGGAGGGCAGCTGTCAAGCCCCCGGCCGCGTAGGCGACTTGGATGGCCGTCAGCTCGCCGGTGTGCTCGGCGCACTCCGCCGCGGGCAGCAGGCCAGGCATCACCGGCTCGTGTGCGATCAGCGTGCTCAGCAGGCCCGGATGGCGGACCGTGGCCTGCAGGCCGATCGCCGCGCCCATGCTGAACCCGGCCATCAGGGCCGGCCCGTCGGTGACCTCGGCGAGCAGGCGGGCGACGTCGTCGGCGTGGTCGGCCATGGCGAGGGGCCGGGTGGGGGAGTCGCGGGTGCTGCGCGAGAGGCCGCGACGGTCGTAGGTGACGACGGTGAAGGCGTCGGCCAGGTGCGGGACGAGGTCGGCGGTGCGGTCCGCGTCGCCCTCGCCGCTCTGGGACAGGAGCAGGACGGGGCCGCTGCCCTGGGTCTGGAAGTGGAGGGTGGCGCCCGGGACGGGGAGCGTACGGACAGTGGTGGCGGCCGTGGCCGGCGTGCTCGTGGCTGTGGCTGTGGCTGTGGCCGTCGTGGTCGTGGTCGTGATCATGGTGAATCCCCCTGTGTGTGCCGGTTGTTGCCGGTTATCGCCTGTGTCGGTGAGCGGCACCCCGACCGTAACCCATCCCAATCGATGCATCAAGATAGATGCATCGATTGGGATGTACTGTGGGGGCGTGAACGGAGTCGAACTGTTCCTCCTGGGACGCACCCTCATGAAGATCGGCGAACAGGCCATGCCGCAGGCGGAACCGGGCACGCCCGGCTCGCACCGTGCGGTCGCCGTCGTCCTGGGCGACCTGGTCGCCAACCCCGCGACGACCGTCGGTGAGATCGCCGGCCGGACCGGCCTGCCGCAGAGTCAGGTCTCCACCGCTGTCGCCCGCCTGGAGCAGGCGGGCGCCATCGACACGGAGCCCGACCCGGCCGACCGTCGGCGCCGCCTCATCCGGCCCGCCGCGAAGCCCTCCGCCCGCCTCACCAAGGTCCGCGCCACGACCATCGACGACGCCCTGGCCGCCGCGCTGGCCGGCCCGGACGGCGCCGCCGCGCAGCCCGACACCGTCCGAGAGGTCGCCGAGGCCCTCGACCTGCTGGCCCGCCGGCTCACCCCCTCGGTCGCCGCCCGGGCCCGCGCCCTCGACGCCACCCCACCCCCCTCACCCGGCGCCCCGCCCACGCCGTAGCCGTCACGGGGCCGCGGCCCGGCCGCATTGGGGCACGCGTTGACCGCTCAGCCGGCCGAAGAGCCGGTTGTCCAGACACTGCGTCAGATACGGCACTCCCTCGGTGTCACCCGAGCCGCGCGCACTGCCGAGCATCCGCGTCGCGAGACTGCGGTGCGTGGACTTCCACCGCTGGTGCCGCTCCTCCAGCCCGCCCAGGGCGGTGTGGAATCGGTTCCAGTCCGTCCAGCTGAACCGAGCCCTGCGGCGGAGGTCGAGGTACGCGTGCGTGACCGTGTCATGGCCCGCGTCCTGCGCCTGGGCCCGTACGGCCGGAACACTCGTGAACGCCTCGGATCCCAGACGCTCGGCGTGCGGGAGGCCGCACAGGATCTCGAACCGCTTGTACTGCTCGGACTGAATGGCACTCGCGCCCTGAGTAAACTCCCGGAACCCGTGGAAATGCTCCGGCCGCATCGTCGCGACCAGCCTGAACAGCGCCGAAGCCCGCTCGAACGAGGCGGCCGCCCGGTCCACGCACGCGGCCGCCGGCTCCAGACAGCCGTCGCGCAATGCCGCGATCGCCGCCGTCATGTCCTGCGCGATCGCCGTGAACACCATCTCGTGGGCCTGCAGCGCACGCATGAAGAAGTACTCGTCGTGCAGCACGTACACGGGCTGCACCGTCATCTCGAACCAGCGCCCCGCATCCGTCGCGGCAGGCCCCGGGAGCAACTCGGCGGCCCGCAGGCTGAGATCCTCGACGTCCAGCCCGTCGTGGTCGTGCGCCACGAACCGCAGGGCGTGCCGCAGACGCTTGCGCAAGGTCACCGCCCCGGGCCGGTCCCGGTCCGGATCCGTGTCCGGGCCCCGGTCCTCGTCCGTGTCGGCGTCCGCGCCTGCCGGTTCCTGTGGTGCGGCCGCACTCCGCGCCTCGAAACGCACCACGTCGGAGATGAGCCAGGTCGCCAGCCGGCTCGGCCCCGGCCCGTGCCCCGGCTCGTCCGAGATCAGCTCCAGCAGCGGCAGGGAAAGGTACGTCCGGTTCCAGTAGCGCTCCTCGTGCTTGTCGAGCAGGCAGTCGAGAAAGGCCCGCAGGAAAGGCCGGCGGTCGGTGGTGTGCCGGCGGCGGATCTCACTCAGCTGAAGCAGGAACGGCTGCGGCAGAAAGTGCTTCCCAGCCCGCCTCACCTCCTCCGTGATCACCCGGGCCAGGTGAATCCCGTCCAGATCACCGTCGACCTGCCCGGCGGCCGCCCACCGCTCCACTTCCTCGAACGTCAACGCGCACGGACCGACGCGAGGGCGATCGGCACACTGGTGTCCACGGCATTCGGAATTCATCACCCATCGACTCCTCACGCGCTCAGGCGGGCCTCACACACTCCGGGTGAGGCAGGAGCTCTCAGTAGGCGCGACCGAACCTCCGCACGTCATGTCTCGAACATTCGTGACTTGACACCCCGCCCCGCACCCCGCACCCCGAGCCCCGCCGCGTCCCGACGCGCCCGCCACATCCGCCACCGTCCGGTCCGCCGCCCCTCGCGGCCGGGGCGGCGGACCGGCGCTACCCCTGCGACCTGCGGATACGCGGTAGACACCGCAGACGCCACGCCTCCTCCTGGCCGCCGTGGTGGTGCTGCTGCTGACCGCGGTCATCCTGAGTGACCTGTTCCCCCTGTACGCCGGGACGCGGGCCCACTCCCTGCTCGACTGGGAAGGTGGCTTCGCCTCCGCTTCCACGGACGACTGGGACGCCGCCTACGCCCGCTACCGGCGCGCCTGGACCTTCCCGGGCCCGGGCCTGACGGGGGTCAGGGCTGCCGGCGGCCCGGTTCCGGCCCGGCGTCACCGTGGGCCCGCATCGACAGCGGTGCGATCCTGCCGAGCACCACCAGCCGGTGGCGTACGGCCATCACGGCCACCGCCGTCACGGCGATGACCACCCCGCCCAGCTGCAGGATCGCGTCGTAGGCCTCCTCGGGCGACCGCTGCGGCGTCATCGCCGAGATCGCCGCCGCCGCCCCGGCCAGCGCGATCGCACCCAGCGTGACCAGGAACGTCAGCAGCACCCCCGAGGCCTCACCCGCCCGCTCCGGCGCTACGACCTGCTGTGTCGCCACGCTGGAGAAGGTCCAGCCCAGCCCCAGCCCCAGCCCGCACCACGCGAACACCGGCACGTACAGCCACCAGGCGCTGACCTGCGCCAGCGCGTACATCCCCGTGCCCGCGACCGCCCCGGCCAGCGCCATCACCGCGGTCGGCCGCATGTGGCGGGCCAGCCGCGCCCCGAGCGGCCCGCTGAGGGCCACCAGCAGGGCCGGGGCCAGGAACACCGTGCCGGCCAGGAGCGGCGAGAGCCCGCGTACATCCTGCAGGTAGAGGGTGGCGAGGAAGACGGTCACGCCGTAGCCCATGTTCGAGAGCGAACCCATCCCGGTCACCAGGACGTAGGGGACGTTGCGGAACAGCCGCAGATCGATCAGCGGGTGCCGGGCCAGCCGCTCCCGCACCACGAACAGGGCGCCGGCCACCACCGCCAGCGTGAAGAGGCCGAGGGTACGGGCGCTTGCCCACCCCCAGGCGTCCCCCCGCTCCACGGCCAGGGTGAGCGCGGCCAGCGCACACACGATCAGCGCGCAGCCGGCGAGATCCAGCTCGCGCGGCGCCGACGTATCGCGCGAGTCCGGCACGTACACGAGAGCGGTGAGCAGCGAGAGCAGGCTCAGCGGCACCATCAGCCAGAAGATCCACCGCCAGCCGGGCCCCTCGGTGAACCCGCCGCCCACGAAGGGACCGAGCGCGGTCCCGATGTTCGCGACGCCGAACACGGCGCCCAGTGCCCGGGGGCGGGACTCCTCGGGAAAGGTGTTCGTGATCACGGACACCGACACCGGGAAGACGAACGCCGCGCCCACCCCCTGCGCGATCCGGGCCGCGACCAGCCAGCCCAGCCCGGGAGCCAGCGCGCAGCCCACCGAACCGGCCGTGAACAGGGCGGTCCCGGCCAGCAAGGTGCCGCGCCGCCCGAAGACGTCCCCCACCCGGCCGCCGATGATGAAGAAACAGCCGATGGCGAGCATGTAGGCGGACAGGGTCCACTGCGCGGCCGAAACCGTGACGTCGAGCTCCGCCGCGATACCGGGAAGGGCGAGGTTGAGGGCGAAGAAGTCGAGCTGGATGCAGAACAGCGCGACGGCCACCGCAACGAAGGCCCCAGTCCTCCGCGCGGCCGCCGAAGACCCAGCGCGCATGTGGGCGTTCCTCTCAGCCGATGCCGCCGGCACACCGCCCACGGCCGCACGCATGCCCCTCGTCCCATTGTGGAGCGGCCCGCCACAGCCCGCAGTCCGGCCACCCACCAGCACAACCAGAGCCACAGCGCAGCCGGAGCCGCACCGGGGGCAAGGGCCGGGGCCGCAGCTACCGCAGCCGTGGCCGGCGGGGCCCCACCTGGCCGGCAACCCGGCCGCACCACTCCAGCGGGCCTCCTGGCCGAGGCCACGACCCGCCACCGCTGTGACCGCCCGGCCTGAGGGTGATGACGGGCCCGGGTCTCGGCCGGGGGAGCAGCACAGGGCACAATCGCGGATTGTGACGATCACCGCGCGCGAACTCAACCGGGCAACCCTGGCCCGCCAGTTGCTGCTCCACCGCGAGCCGCTGACCGTACCCGAGGGGGTACGGCGCGTGGTCGCCCTCCAGGCACAGCATCCGGCCTCGCCCTACCTCGCCCTGTGGAACCGGCTCACCGCTTTCGCCCCGGCCGAATTCGACGCCGCCTTCACCGGGCGGTCGGTGGTCAAGGCCACCCTGATGCGGATCACCCTGCACGCCGTGCACGCCGAGGACTACCCGCTCCTGCGCACGGCGATGCAGCCCACGCTGTACGCCTCCCGGCTCGGTGCCCGCTTCGCCGCCGCCGGACTGAGCCCCGCCGACGCCGACGAACTGCTCCCGGAACTGTTGGCCTTCGCCCGCCTGCCGCGGACCTCGGCCCAGATGCAGGCGTGGACCGAGGAGCGGCTCGGCGCCGAGAAGAGGGACGGCGCGTGGTGGGGGCTGAAGGCGTACGCGCCCCTGCACCACGCCCCGACGGATGCGCTCTGGTCGTTCGGCCACCGCCCGTCCTTCATTGCTGCCACACCCGGACCGGTTCCCGCCGGGTGGACGGGGGAGTCCGAAGCACTCCAGGCCCTGATCCTGCGCTACCTGGCGGGGTTCGGGCCCGCCTCGGCCGCGGACGTCGCGCAGTTCGCCCTGGTGCGCCGCGCCTCCGTCCGTACGGCACTACGCGCGCTGGACGGAGCGGTCGAACAGCTCCAGGGCCCGGACGGCACCACGCTGTTCGACCTGCCGGGCGCCTTGCGGCCGCCGGCCGAAACCCCGGCCCCGCCGCGCCTCATGGCCATGTGGGACAGCGTCCTACTGGCCTACGTCGACCGCAGCCGCGTGATACCGCCCGCCTACCGTCCTCTGGTGATCCGCCGCAACGGCGACGTACTGCCCACCCTGTTGGTGGACGGCCACGTCGCCGGCGTGTGGCGCCCGCTGCCGGGCGGCATCGAGGCCACCGCCTTCCACCCGCTGTCAGCCGCCACTTGGCACGGACTCGCCGCGGAGGCCCACTCCTTGACCGCCCTGCTGGGCGAGCGCGAGACGGAGGTCTACCGCCGCTACCACCACTGGTGGGACAAACTCCCCGAGGCCGAGGTACGGATGCTCTGACCTGCGCGACCCCTGCCCCCGCCCCCGCCCCCGCCCCTGCCCCGCCATGGGTGTGATGTTCCGGGCTCCGTCGCTAGGGCACGGTCGTCGTGGCCGCGGCGCCGGAGTGCTTCCTGATGAGTTCGTAGGAGCCGAGGCGGTCACGGAGGTCGTGGACGGGGGTGGTCAGCATCAGCTCGTCCGCCCCGGTCTCGGCGGCCAGTCGCGCGAGCCGGTCGATGACCGTGCCGGGCGCCCCGACGGCCTGCTGCGCACGGAAACCCGCCAGCGCCTGACGTTCCTCGGCGGTGAAGGGGTGGGTGGCCGCCTGTGCGGGGGTGGGGAAGGGCATCTGGCTCAGTCCCTTGAGGAGCCCGGCCTTGACGACCTCCATAGGCCTCGCCCGCCACGCGGCTTCCTCGTCCGTCTCGGCGCACACCGTCTCCACACACAGCAGCACCCGGGGCTGCTCGCACCAACGCGAGGGGGTGAACTTCGCCCGGTAACAGTCCAGTACGGCCTGGGTGTTGTCCGGCCGGATGTGGTGGGCGATCGCGACGGGCAGGCCGAGGGCCGCGGCGAGAACGGCCCCTTGGGGGCTGGAGGCCAGCAGCCACGGCTCCGGCAGCGGGCCGAGCGCGACCTCGTCGACCAGGAACGACAGGATCGCGGCGACGTCCTCCTGGTACTCCTCGTCGGTGGCCGGCCCGGCACCGCGGCGAAGCGCCCGCGCGGTGGCCTCGTCGAAGGTGCCGGGACCGCGGCCGATGCCCAGATCGATACGGTCGGGGTGCAGGGCGGCCAGCGTCCCGTACTGCTCGGCCACCGTGATGGGCGCGTGGTTGGGGGCGAGCACCCCGCCCGACCCGAGGCGGATGCGCGAGGTCGAAGCGGCGGCGTGCGCGGTCAGGACGACGGGCGGGAACGCGCCGATCGCGGGGGAGTGGTGGTGCTCCGCGTACCAGAGCCTGCGGTAGCCCAGCCGTTCCACCCCCTGCGCGAAGGCCGCGGTGTCCCGCAGGGTCTCCACGGCCCGGGTGCCCGTCTGGACCATGGCGACTTCCAGCGCTGAAAGAGGTATATCGAGCATGCCGTCAGCATAGGGATCTTGCGCCTCGTCAGGGCGGCGACGATCTCTTTCCCGCCACGTGCGAACCGAGGCCGAGGAGCGTGCGCGCCGTCGACAGGCCCAGGTGCAGGCGACCTGTTTGCCTCGGCCGGAGTCCGCTGTGGTCCCCTTGCCGGTTCACTGCTCAGATGACCGGTTCGCCAATGCCCAGCAGGTTGCCCTCGCTGTCACGGAACCAGGCGCCGCGCTCGCCCCGGGCGCCCTTGCTCGGGTAGTTCCCCTCGATCTCGGCGATCGAGTCCCTCGTCGTGAACCCGGGCACGTCGACGTCCTCGAACACCACGCCCCGCCGCTTGAGCTCCGCGACCACGGCCGTGAGGTCGTCGACCTCGAACGCCATCTGCGTGAACGTACCGGGCGAGGCCCCCGTGGACCGGAACAGCACGAACTCCGCACCCCCGCACCGGTACAGAAGGCCGCCGGGCCGTTCGTCGACCGGCTCCAGGCCAAGCCGCTCCGCGTAGAAACGCCGTGCCCGTTCCAGATCCTGGGCGGGAAGCCGGGTCGCCACGCGCGCCCGGGCCAGAAGATCGCCGTTCACGTTCATCGCCCCAGTGTGCCTGCGCAACGGCCGCCACGAGCCGGCCGACGCGCCCCGGGGAACCCGGCCCGCGTGCGCTGCAGTCGGTCTGAGTACGGCGCGCACCCGCGAGCTGAGTACCCGCACGGCTGTGCCGGGCCCGCCGCACGGGTTGGATGTGGGGCATGAACGCAACCGCTCCCTCTACGCCGCCCCCGGCACCCGTGAACGCGAACGTGAACGTGAACGCGAGAAGGGACCGCACCCGTCTCTGGTCCGCCCTCGCCGCCGCCCTCTTCATACCGGCGGCCCTCGCCGCCGGCGTCCTGGCCCTGTCCTCCCCAGGAGCCTCGCGCTGTGTGACGTACGGGGAGCAGTGCACTTCCGGGCTTCCCGGTTCGCTGTTCCTGTGGAGCGCCAGCCTCGGCGCCGTCGCGTTCGCCGCCGCCCTGGCCGCTCCCGCCGGGCGGCTGCGACGGGCGGCCCTCGCCGCCCAGCTCCTCGCGGAATGCACCGGGCTGCTGGTCATCCTCAGCTACGCATGACCCGGTGGTCGGTTCGGACGGAGCCGACCGGATTCGAACCGGCGTCCTCGCGGTTTTGGAGACCGCGCGCGTCGACCTCTGCGCTACGGCTCCGTCCGCCCGGCATCCTAAGCCACCCCACCCGACCCGCCCCACCCCGACCTGATGCCCGTGCGGTCAGCGCAGCGTGGGGATCACATCGCGGGTCTCGTCGACCTCGATACCCGTGATGCGGCGGCCCGGCGCCCCCGCCGGCGTCTCGTCCGCACAGACGGTCCCGCGTGCGGGCAGCGCCAGGGTGGCGAGGTAGTCCGTGACCAGGGCGCTGACGCACGCACTGCGGTTGTAGGCGGTGTGTCCCTCGGCGTCGAACGTCAGCAGCCGCCCGGCCTCCAGCGTCCCGGCCAGGGCCACCGCGTCCTGGTAGGGGGTGTCCGGGTCCCCTGTCGTGCCGAGGACCAGAATCGGGGCGGAACCCCGCGCCCGGTAGGAGCCCTCGTAGCGGCTCGGGCGCTCGGCCGGCCACTGGGCGCAGGTCGGCGCGTGGTTGTGGTCGTAGGTGGGCGGCCCGAGCCCGATCGGGGGACCCAGCAACGGCGCCGACGCCACATGGGCACTGACCAGCGCGCCCAGGAGCAGTCGGCCGGCCGGGTAGACGCGGTCGGCGCACTCGACGGCCGTGTTCACGTTGAGGAAGTCGAACGACGCGGGGGAGGGCGGGTTCAGCAGGAACGAACCCTGGCGCGCCTGGGCCGCCCGCAGGGCCTGCCCCAGCTCGGGCCAGATCTCCTTGCCCGCGTTGATGTTGAACATCAGGCGGTACGCGAGCGTGTACCCCGTGGCCGGACGCCCGCTCGCGCTGATGACCGGATCCGCGTCCAGCGACCGCTTCAGCTCCTCGAAAGCCTGCCGCGGCCGCCCCTCGCCGAACCCGCAGGCGGCGGGGTTGTGCGCGCACCAGTCCAGGAACCGGCCCACCGCCGCGTCCAGGGCGACGAACTGCGCGGCGTCGTAGGCGTACGGCACGTCCGCGTAACGCCGCGGATCGTAGGCCCCGTCAAGGACCATGGCGCGCACTCGCCGGGGAAACTGCGCGGCGTAGACGGTGCCGACGTAACTGCCGAAGGACCGGCCGTAGAAGGAGAGCTTCTCCTCGCCGAGGGCCTGGCGCAGCAGGTCGAGGTCCTTGGCGTTCGAGGCGGTGCCGATGAACGGCACGAGGTCACCGGAGCGTTGCCGGCACGCGTTGGCGAAGTCGGCGCCTTGCCGGATCGCTGTTTGCAGGGCCCGCGGCCCGGGTACGCCGCGCGCGGCGTCGACGGCGGCCGCGTACTCCTTGTCGTCCCAGCACTCCACCTGACCGCTGCGCGCCACACCGCGCATGTCGTACCCGACGACGTCGAAGGCGTCACGCAGGGACGCGGGGAGCGCGGCGTAGCTGTTACGGGCGAAGTCCACACCGGAGTTCCCCGGCCCGCCCGGGTGCAGCACCAGGACGCCGGAGCGGTGGGCCGGCGCGGCCGCGACCCGCCGGGTGACTGCGAGAGGGATCGTGGGACCGGTGGGCCGGCGGTGGTCCAGCGGCACTTGGGCGGTCGCGCACTCGAAGCCGTCCGCCGGGCCGGCACAGGGCCCCCAGGACAGAACGGGCACGGGCGCGGCCGCGGGCCCCGTCGCCGTGGCGGCCCCGGGCGAGACCCCCAGGAGCGCGGCGACCGTGATCAGGACGAGGGAGATCCCCCACACAACTGGCTTGCGGGAGCCATCAGCCAAACGGGTCTGCATGCGGCGAACCTCCGTATGGGCGTTGCGCAACGGGCGACAACGTAGCCGCCGCCCGCCGCCCTGTCGTCCCACCAGGAGGTGATTCCTCCCTACCCCCACGGGTGGCGCCCCACTCCCACCACAGTGGTACACCCCCCGAAACCCCCCTGCTGCACCGTCCGTTCCCCGAGTGCGCTCAACCAGGCGCGTGCCGGTGTTCACGCGCCCCGGTGGTGGTGGGTGTAGGTGTCGGTGCCGGGTGTGTTGGTGATGCACTGCATCTCTGCTGTCTGGTGTTGCCACTGCGGCGCGTGAGCTGGGTGACCAGACGGGCACTGGGTTTTCTGTGTGCACGCGGGCCCGTGGCACCGCGGAACGGGCTGGTCTTGCCGGGCCCGTGCCTTGTGCTGTGTTTGCGGGGGTGTGGTGGGTGGTTGTCGAGGGGAGTCTGGCCCGTTCCCTGTTCCCTGTTCCCTGTTCCCTGTTCCCCGTTCTCCGTTTCCTGGTCTGT
>NZ_JBIAVU010000017.1:0-220793 GCF_042894695.1 Streptomyces sp. NPDC001513 | reverse complement strand
TCGATCGTCAACGCGATCAACGCCGCACCGTGCTCCTGCGCCAACCGGGTGACCAGAGCGAACCGCGACTCCGGACCGTCACCGTCCTCATAGTTGACCGAGTTGATGACCGCACGGCCGCCCAGCTTCTCCAGACCCGCCCGGATCACCGGAACCTCGGTCGAGTCCAAAACGATCGGCAGCGTGGAAGCCGTCGCGAAACGACCCGCCAGCTCCTCCATGTCCGCGACACCGTCACGGCCCACGTAGTCGATGCACAGGTCGAGCATGTGCGCGCCCTCACGGATCTGATCCCGGGCCATCTCCACACAGTCGTCCCAGCGGGCCTCCAGCATCGCCTCACGGAACTTCTTCGACCCGTTCGCGTTCGTCCGCTCACCGATCGCCATGTACGAGGTGTCCTGACGGAACGGAACCGTCTGGTAGAGGGAGGCGGCGCCCGGCTCGGGCTGGGGGGTGCGCTCGGTGATCGCGGTCCCGCGGACCCGCTCCACGACCTGCCGCAGGTGCTCCGGGGTGGTGCCGCAGCAGCCGCCGACGAGGGAGAGGCCGTACTCGCGGACGAAGGTCTCCTGGGCGTCGGCCAGCTCGGCCGCGGACAGCGGGTAGTGGGCACCCTGCTTGGTCAGGACGGGCAGGCCGGCGTTGGGCATGCAGGACAGCGGGATACGGGCATTGCGCGCGAGGTAGCGCAGGTGCTCGCTCATCTCGGCCGGGCCGGTGGCGCAGTTCAGCCCGATCATGTCGATGCCCAGCGGCTCCAGCGCCGTCAGCGCCGCACCGATCTCCGAACCGAGCAGCATCGTGCCGGTGGTCTCGACGGTGACGGAGCAGATGAGCGGGACGGTGACCCCCAGGGCCTCCATCGCCCGCCGGGCACCGATGATCGAGGACTTCGTCTGGAGGAGGTCCTGCGTCGTCTCCACCAGCAGCGCGTCGGCGCCGCCGGTGATCAGGCCCTCGGCGTTGATCTGGTAGGCGTCACGGATCTGGCCGTAGGTGATGTGCCCCAGGGTGGGGAGCTTCGTGCCGGGGCCCATGGAGCCGAGCACCCACCGCTGCTGCCCGGTGTTCGCGGTGAACTCGTCGGCGACCTCGCGGGCGATCCGGGCACCGGCCTCCGACAGCTCGAAGTTGCGTTCGGCGATGTCGTACTCGGCCAGCGCGGCGTAGTTCGTACCGAAGGTGTTCGTCTCGACGCAGTCCACACCCACCGCGAAGTACTCCTCGTGCACGGAGCGCACGATGTCGGGGCGGGTGATGTTCAGGACCTCGTTGCAGCCTTCCAGCTGCTGGAAGTCCTCCATCGTGGGGTCCTGCGCCTGGAGCATGGTTCCCATGGCCCCGTCGGCGACGACCACGCGGGTCGCGAGCGCCTCCCGCAGGGCATCGGCCCGGGTCTGTGAATTCGTCGTCATGCCGGCCGCTCCAGCTTCGGTGCCAGCAGCCCGGCCGCCTGCTCCCCGTACACCGCGCGGACGGTGGCGAGCAGGCGCTCGGGCCGGATCTCGTACGCCTGGGAGCCGACGGTCGCCAGGACCAGCGCGGACATCGCACAGCCGAGCTGTGCGGCGGTCTCAAGCCCCAGCCCCCAGCTGACGGCGGCCAGGAAGCCGGAGCGGAAGGCGTCGCCGACGCCGGTGGGGTCCTCGGCGTGGACGTCGGGGACGGCGGGGACGGTCAGGGCCGGCTCGCCCTTGCGGTCGATACGGACACCCTGGGCGCCCAGGGTGGTGACCCAGGTGCCGACGCGGTCGAGGACCTCCGCATGGCTCCACCCGGCGCGTTCGCGCAGCAGCGCGGACTCGTACTCGTTGGTGAACAGCCAGCGGGCCCCGGTGACCAGGCTGTGTACCTCGGCGCCGGTGAGGCGGGCGAGCTGCTGCGAGGGGTCGGCGGCGAAGGGAATGCCCAGCTGTCGGGCCTGTTCGGTGTGCCGGACCATCGCGCCGGGGTCGTTGGGGGAGACGAGCACCAGGTCGAGGGGGGTGCGGTCATGGACGCCGCGCAGGTCGATGCGCCCGGCCTCGGCCATGGCGCCCGCGTAGAACGCGGCGATCTGGTTGGAATCCTGGTCGGTCATGCACATGAAGCGGGCGGTCTGGTGCTCGGAGGAGACGTACACCGAGCCGGTGTCGACGCCGTGTTCCTTGAGCCAGACCTCGTACTCGCCGAAGTCCGGGCCCACGGCGCCCACGAGGAGGGGTTCGAGGAGGAGGCCGCCGAGGCCGAAGGAGATGTTGGCCGCCACTCCGCCCCGCCGCACCTGGAGGGTGTCGACGAGGAACGACAACGAGACGTGTTCCAGCTGGTCGGGGAGGAGCTGGTCGACGAACCGGCCCGGGAAGGCCATGAGGTGATCTGTGGCGATGGATCCGGTCACCGCGATACGCACGTGGACTCCTGTGAACTGGTCTGATGCCGGCGGGGCGGGATGTGGCAGGGCAGGGCAGGGCGGGGTGTGGGGGGTGGGGATGTCCGGTGGCGCGCGGGCGGTGCGCGCCGGGGTGCTCAGGCGGCGGCGGCCTTCAGGCGTTCGGCGCGGTCGGTGCGCTCCCAGGTGAAGTCGGGCAGCTCACGGCCGAAGTGGCCGTAGGCGGCGGTCTGCGCGTAGATGGGGCGCAGCAGGTCGAGGTCGCGGATGATGGCGGCCGGACGCAGGTCGAAGACCTCGGTGATGGCCCGCTCGATGCGGTCGGTGGGCACGGTGTGGGTGCCGAAGGTCTCCACGAAGAGACCGACGGGCTCGGCCTTGCCGATGGCGTACGCGACCTGGACCTCGCAGCGCGAGGCGAGGCCGGCGGCGACCACGTTCTTGGCGACCCAGCGCATGGCGTAGGCGGCGGAGCGGTCGACCTTGGACGGGTCCTTGCCGGAGAACGCGCCGCCGCCGTGGCGGGCCATGCCGCCGTAGGTGTCGATGATGATCTTGCGGCCGGTCAGGCCGGCGTCGCCCATCGGGCCGCCGATCTCGAACCGGCCGGTCGGGTTGACCAGCAGCCGGTAGCCCTTGGTCTCCAGCTTGATGCCGTCCTCGGCGAGCCCGCGCAGCACGTACTCGACCACGCTCTCCCGGATGTCCGGGGCCAGCAGGGCCTCCAGGTCGATGTCGGAGGCGTGCTGGGTCGAGACGACGACGGTGTCCAGCCGCACGGCCTGGTCGCCGTCGTACTCGATGGTGACCTGGGTCTTGCCGTCGGGGCGCAGGTAGGGGATGGTCCCGTTCTTGCGGACCTCGGACAGCCGGCGCGAGAGCCGGTGCGCGAGGTGGATCGGGAGCGGCATCAGCTCGGGGGTCTCGTCGCAGGCGTAGCCGAACATCAGGCCCTGGTCGCCGGCGCCCTGCTTGTCGAGCTCGTCCTCCTCGCCCTCCACACGGCTCTCGTAGGCGGTGTCGACACCCTGGGCGATGTCGGGGGACTGGGCGCCGATGGACACCGACACGCCGCAGGAGGCGCCGTCGAAGCCCTTCTTCGAGGAGTCGTAGCCGATCTCGAGGATCTTCTCCCGGACGAGCTGAGCGATCGGCGCGTAGGCCTTCGTCGTCACCTCGCCGGCTATGTGCACGAGACCGGTGGTGATGAGGGTCTCCACCGCCACCCGGGAGGCGGGGTCCTCGGAGAGGAGCGCGTCGAGGATCGTGTCGCTGATCTGGTCGGCGATCTTGTCGGGGTGTCCCTCGGTCACGGACTCCGAGGTGAACAGACGGCGGGACATCTCACTCCAGGTGGTGTGGGGACGGGTGGTCGGATCGGGCAGGGTCGGACGTGGGGGACACGGCCGGACATGGTCTGTTGCCGAGGATCCTGCCGCCCGGTCCTCGGCCCGTCCTTGAGAGCGCGTCGAGCGGAGCTGGCCGGTTCCCCCACCCCCGCTCGACACGGCCCCCTCTCCGGCGGGCCCCCCCGTTACCGGATGCGGAAGTTGGCCATCATGCCCATCGCCGAGTGGTCCAGCAGATGGCAGTGGTAGACGTACGTCCCCCGGTACGTGTCGAAGGTGGCGTGCAGCTTGACCGTCTCGCCGGGGAACAGCCGGACCGTGTCCTTCAGCCCGGCCTCGCCCGGCGCCACCGGGGCCCCGTTGCGTTCCAGCAGCCGGAACTGGACCAGGTGCATGTGGAAGTTGTGCGGAACGATCTTGTTGGCGTTGGTGACCGTCCAGATCTCCGAACTGCCGTGGGCGATGGTCTGGTCGATGCGCCGGTAGTCCCAGACCTGGCCGTCGATGAGCCCCCGCGGCTCCTCGCGGCCGTCCTCGTCCATGGCGAGGACGATGGTGCGCTCGACCGTGGCGTTCGCCATCGGCGCCAGGGTGCGCAGCGTCTGCGGTATCCGGCTCGCGTCCGGCGCCGTCCGTACGACGTCGAAGCGCAGCACCTTGCCCACCTGGTCGGGCGTGCCGGGCCCCAGCACGTTCTCCAGGACGATCTTCGTCCCCACCCGGTAGCGGGAGAAGTCGATGACCACATCCGCCCGCTCCGCCGGCGACAGCCCGATGGAGTCCGTCGTGAAGGGGTGCTCCAGCAGGCCGCCGTCCGTACCGATCTGGATCATCTGGCCGCCGTCCGACAGGCGCAGCTGGAAGAAGCGCATGTTGGAGGAGTTGAGCAGCCGGAAGCGGTACTTGCGGGCCGCCACCTCGAAGTACGGGCTCGGGCGGCCGTTGGCCAGGATGGTGGTCCGCCCGAACACGTCGTCCATCACGTAGACCAGCTGCCCGGCCTCGTCGAAGCGGGCATCGCGCAGCGCGATCGGCACCTCGTACTGGCCGGACGGAAGCGGCAGCGACCGCTCCGTGTCGTCCGAGAGCAGATAGGTGGCCGACAGCCCCCGAAAGACGTGCTCCGACTCCATGTGGTGCGCGTGGTCGTGGAACCACAGGCCGGCGCCCGGCTGCTGGTTGGGGTAGGTGTAGGTGCGCGAGGTGTTCGGCGCGAAGGTGTCCATCGGGCCGCCGTCGTTCTCCGGCGAGACACTGCCGCCGTGCAGGTGGACCGAGACCGGCATGGTGAGGGTGTTGCGGTGCCGGATCACCACCTTCCGCCCGCTGCGGGCCCGCAGCACCGGCCCCGGGAACTGCCCGTCGTAGGTCAGCACCTTCGTCTGCACACCGGGGATGATCTCCCGGCCCACCTCCTTGATGGTGACGGCATAGGTGTCCTGGCCGCCCAGCGTGGAGACCGGCTGGAGCACCGGCAGGGTCGGCATCCGCACGGTGAACGGCGCCGGCACCGTCACCGGTTTGCCCCCGCCGGAGCCGGTGCCGGTGGCTTGGGCGGTGCGGGCGCTGAGCAGCGGCGTCAGACCCCCGGTGGTGAGCAGGCCGGCGCCGGTCGCGGCGACGGCACCGCCGAGCAGGCTGCGTCTGGTGACCATGGGATTACCTCCTGGGAAGGGTGGGTGCGGGCGGACGCCGGGAGCGGCACAGGGCCCGCCGAAAACGGCCGGCCGCCGGTGCACGCCGGCGGCCGGTGCCGGTGCCTGCGGGCAGCCGGCGAGGCAATGCCCCGCACGGCTGTCGCGCCGCGAGTGGACCAGACGCGCCTAGCGCATCACTCGAGCCCAGATGGTGTGCGGGCGTCAGCCGTTGCGCGGGCCTTGCGGGGCCTTCGTAACCCTCCTCATGCGTACGTACGACCGCGTACGCCCGACTCGTGCCGCCGAACCGGGCGGCCGCTGGGGGAGGCTCCCGTGGACCTGCACGACCTGCACGACTTACGCGACTGGCTGCCGCGCGCACTCGCGGTGGCGGAGCGGTGGGGAGGGCAGTTCGGCCCGTACGAGACCCACGACGCGCACCGGGTGCGGCCCGACGCCTTCGACGAGGCCTTCGACCGCCTCGCCAAGCGGATGGACCACAACTACCCGTTCTTCCACCCGCGCTACGCCGGACAGATGGTCAAACCGCCGCACCCGGCGGCCGTCACCGGCTACCTCACCGCCATGCTCTTCAACCCCAACAACCACGCCGCCGAAGGCGGACCCGCCACCACCGAGATGGAACGCGAGGCCGTCGCCGACCTCGCCGCCATGTTCGGACTCGACGCCCACGTCGGCCACCTCACCACCAGCGGCACCATGGCCAACCTGGAAGCCCTCTACGTCGCCCGCCAGCTCCACCCCGACCGCGGCGTCGCCTACAGCGGCGAATGCCACTACACCCACGAGCGGATGTGCCACGTCCTGGGCATGGAGGGCCACCGCATCCCCACCGACACCAGCGGCCGCATCGACCTCCAGGCGCTGGAGAGCGCGCTGCGCGGCGGCCGCATCGGCACCGTCGTCGTCACCACCGGAACGACCGGACTCGGAGCGGTCGACCCCGTCCACGAAGTCCTGCCGCTGGCACGCCGGTACGGGGCACGGGTCCACGTCGACGCCGCCTACGGCGGCTTCTACGCGATCCTGGGCCGGGCCGGTACCGGTGGCATCGACCCGGCCCCCTGGCGGGCGATCGCCGCCTGCGACTCGGTGGTCGTGGACCCGCACAAGCAGGGCCTGCAGCCCTACGGCTGCGGCGCCGTCCTCTTCCCCGACCCGCGCGCCGGCCGGCACTTCGCCCACGACTCGCCGTACACCTACTTCACCGACGCGGACCTGCACCTGGGCGAGATCAGCCTGGAGTGCTCACGCGCGGGAGCGGCCGCCGCCGCCCTGTGGCTGACCCTGCAACTGCTGCCGCTCACACCGGACGGCTTCGGAAGGATCATCGCCGCGAACCGCCGGGCCGCACTGCACTGGGCCGATCTGCTGACCGCCTCCGACGAACTCGAGCTCTACCAGCGCCCGGACCTCGACATCGTCACCTACTTCCCCACCTCCGCCCACCCGACCCTCTCCTCGATCGACGCGGCCTCCGACCGCCTGCTGCGCGACGGCATGACGGCGGAGGCCGACCCCGTGTTCCTGAGCGTGCTGCGCGCCGACGCGGACGCCTTCGTACGCCGCCACCCGCACGTGGCACGCGACGCCGACGCCGCCCGCGTGATCCGCAGCGTCCTGATCAAGCCGGAGTCCGAGCACTACCTGCCGACCCTGCACGCCCGCGTCGAGGACCTGGCCGCGCGCGGCCGCACCACGCCCTGACGGCCACCACCCCGACCGCCACCACCCCGACGCCAACACCCGACCGACAAAGCCCCCTTCCCGCCCCCGCCCTTCCCACCGGAGGTCCACGCCTTGTCCCCGAACCCGTCCGGCCCCACCGCCTTACCCCGGCCCGACAGGCCGTCCCTCGACCACCTGTCCGCCCTGATGTCCGCCGCCTTCCACGACGACGCCCTGACCCGCTGGATGATCCCCGACGAGCGGCTGCGAGCCGAGCTGCTCCCCGGCTTCTTCCGGGTCTTCGTCGAACTCTCCGCCGCCCACGACGCGATCCTCACCACCCCCGACGGCGACGCGGTGCTCCTGTTCCTGCCACCCGGCGCCGAACCGGACGAGGACGCCCTGGACGCCGCCTTCGCCCACGCCCTCGGCAAGCACACGGACGCACTGCGCACCATCGCCCGCCTCCAGGCCCAGCGCCACCCACACACCCCGCACTACTACGCCTCCTTCGGCGCCGTCCGCCCCGGCCACCAGCAGAGCGGCCTGATGTCCGGCCTCCTCGCCGAGATCACCGCCCGCGCCGACGCCGACGGCGTCGGCGCCTACACGGAGGCCAGCTCACCGGGCGGCGAAGCCGTCACCCGGCGCGCCGGCTTCGAACGCCTGGGCACGGACATCACCCTGCCCGACGGCGGACCCGTCCTGCGACCGATGTGGAGGAACCCCCGATGAGGGGAGACGACCTGATCCAGTCGTGGACCAGCAGCCAGGTCGCCCGCGGCGAGGCACCGCCCGAAGCCATCGGCCCACTGCTGCAAGTCCTCATGTGGAGCCGGGACTTCCTGGTCTCCAGCCACCCCGAACTGGGCCGCACCGGACCCGTGTGCCCCTACACCCAGCCCTCGCTGCGCAAGGACCTCTTCCACCTGGCCCTGCCGACCGCCGGCTGCGAGGACCTGGCCATGGCCGTCGACTCGCTGCGCACCCGCCACGCGGTCCTCTCCCGGCCGCTCTCGCCCGAGGACCGCGAACTCCTCACCATCCTGCTGGTCCTGCCGGGCTTCGACCCCACGGACTCCGTGGAGCTGGACGAACTCCAGCGCAAGGCGAAGGACGAGTTCGTCGCCGAGGGGCTGATGATCGGCCAGTTCCACCCGGTCTGCGAGGAACCGGGCCTGTACAACGAGTCCTTCCGCCCGCTGCGCGCCCCGCTGCCGCTGCTCGCGGTCCGCAAGCTCCTGGTCTTCGACCTGCCGTTCCTGGTGGGCGACGACTCCCACATGGACCACTACCTCCAGCGGTTCGCGCCGGCGCTCCCGGCCCGGATCCGCGACCAGTTGGTGAGCCGGGTGGTGGCCGCCTGAGCACCCCGCCCCTCCTGGTGAACGACGATCGGCCGCGCCCCCTGGTGGGGGCGCGGCCGATTGGTGTTGCGGGGAAGGGGGCTAGAGGCGCAGGCAGTCCTCCAGGAAGGCCAGGACGCGCAGGTGGTAGGCGGTGGCCGCGTGGCCGAGGCTGATGTTGTGGCCCGCCGCCGGAAGGTGTTCCACGGTGACGTGGGGGGCCGCGGTCAGCAGGGCCGCCATCGCTGCCGGCGCCGCATCGTCCAGGTGCCACCACGCCTCGTGCTCGGCGAAGGTCAGGCGGACGGGGACACGGACGCGGGGGGCCAGTTCCTCGTACTGGCCCGGCCACCACACGGTTTCCGCGGACTCGCGCGGCGGGGTCGGGGACAGCAGGGCGCGGCTGGCCTGGAAGGTGCCGCGCGGGTAGAGGTTCAGGGGGCCCCAGTTGAGTGTGGAGGCACCGCCGCCCAGGGTGGACGGGAAGTGCAGGGCCTGCGGGTTGTAGTGGTGGCCGACGCCCGAGGCGTCCAGGCCCAGCAGGGGCACCGCGCCGTCGGTGGCCGCCGTGTGCAGGGCCACCTTGCCGCCGTCGGAGTGGCCCAGGAGGAACACGCCGGCGCCGATCGCGTGCCCGGCCGCGTGCTCCTTGAGGGCCGCGTGGAGGGTTTCCGCCTGCCCGGCCAGGCTCTGGCCCTCGGGCAGCAGGCCTGCCGAGTCGCCGTAGCCCGGCCGGTCGAGCGCCAGGACCGCGTGGCCCAGGCCGGTGGCGAGGGGGATGAGGGCATTCCAGTACGCGGCCCGCATGCCGCGGCCGTGGACGGCCAGGATCGTGGAGCGGACCTCCCGGCCCTCGGGGAGGGCCAGGAGCCCCGACAGGGGGATGCCCGCGGCGTTCAGGGTGTGGGGGCGTGCGCCGCCCGTCGCGGTGCTCATCGCAGCGCCAGCCCCTTCCGTGCGCCCGCCATCGCGTCCACCCACTCCACGGGGGAGCCGGTGCGCAGCAGCGAGGTGCCCACCAGCAGCCCCCCGAACCCGGCGTCCAGGAGGTGGGCGGCGGTCGCCGGGCCGTCGATGCCGCTCGCGCTCACCGGGCAGGCCGCCCCGGCGGCGCGGACCGCCGGCAGCAGGTCCAGGGAGCGGCCCAGGTCGCCGGCGCCTTTCTCGCGGGTCCTGATGTCCTTGTTGTTGACCGCGATCACACACTCCTCGGGGTGGTGGACGGCTTCGAGTTCGGCCTCCGTCGTGATCTCGACGAAGGGCGTCAGCCCGGCCAGCAGGCACTCCGTGACCAGGGTCCGCATGCTCGACGCCGGGAGCAGCGCCGCCGTCAGCAGCACCGCCGAGGCGCCGAGCTCCTTCGCCGTGCGGATCTGGTCCTTGCGGGTGATGAAGTCCTTCTGCAGGAGCGGAAGGCCACTGAGCGCGGCCACGTCCCGCAGCAGCGCGGGCGAGCCGCCGAACCAGCGGCCCGTCACCACCGAGATGCACGGGGCGCCCGCCGTCTCGTACGCCTGGACGATCGCGGCCGGGGTGCGGCCGCCGAGCATGTCGTAGCCGTGCGCGTCGCGCCGTTTCACCTCCATCACCACGGGGGTCGGCGAGGCCAGGAGGGCCTCGAGAAAAGGGAAGCCGTTCCGGTTCTGCTTCGTCATCGCGAAAGCTCCAGCAGGGGAGGGTCGGGGACGGGGGTGCCCGTGCGCCAGGCGCGGGCCAGGGCGGCGATCTCCGGGACGCCGAAGCCCCCGGTCGCCTGGTCGCGTGCCGCCGTGTCCACGTCGATGCCGCGGAAACCGCTGTGGCGTACGACGTCCTCGTAGGCGGGCCGGTTGGCCGCGGTCAGACCGCCGGCCAGGAGGAAGGGCCGGGTGAGTCGGGGCAGCAGGGTGGTCAGACGGGAGGGGTCCAGGGCGGCGCCGGTACTGCCGATCCGGCCGTCCCCGGTGGCGGTGTCCAGGAGGAACAGGTCGGTGCCGGCCCGCTCGTACGCACCGATCAGCGGCCGCTCCACACAGCCGCCCGCCTCGTCGACGTGGAGCACCTTGACCAGGCCGACCTCCGCGGGCAGTGCCTCGCGCAGCGCCCGTACGACGGCCGGCGGCTGGTAGGCGTGGAGCTGGACCCAGGCGACGCCGGTGCGCCGCACGACCCGGGCCAGTGCGCGGGGGTCGGCCAGGAACGTCACCAGGACCGGCAGGAGCCCGGCCGGACGGGCCGCCGCCACAAGGGCGGCGAGCCCGTCCGGGTCCAGTTCCGACGGGCCGCCGGGTACGCCGTGCCAGAGGCCGACGCAGTCCGCCCCGGCGGCCGCCGCCGCCTCGATGTCCGCGGGGCCGGTGGCCCCGCAGACCTTCAGCAGCGTCCGGGACAGCGGGCGGGTGGTGCTCACTTGCCCAGTCCCAGCATCGAGGCGATGCGGTTGTACTGGATTTCGTTCGTCCCCGAGTAGATCGTGCCGCCCAGGGCGTTGCGCACGTCCTGCTCGAGGCCGAACTCCGACATGTAGCCGTGGCCGCCGAAGATCTGCACGGCGGTGATGCTGGTGGCCAGGTTGGACTCGCTCGTGACGAGCTTGGCGATGGCCAGGTCCACGGTGACGTTCTCGCCCGCCTCCAGTTTCTCCCCGGTGTCGTAGAGCCACTTGCGGGCGGTCTCCAGCTGGATCTTCGTGTCGACGATCTTGTTGGCGATCGTCTGGTACGAACCGATCGCCTTTCCGAAGGACTTGCGCGTCTTCGCGTAGTCGACACACCGCTGCAGCCGGTGCTGCATCTCGCCCACGTTGACGATGAAGGAGAAGAGGATCTCCCGTTTCATCACGTGGTCCAGGACGAGGAACCCGCCCCCGACCCTGCCCAGCACCGCGGTCCTGGGCACCCGTACGTCGTCGAAGAACAGTTCGCTCAGCGGAGAGGTCCGCAGCCCCATCTTCTTGATGGGCTTGCCGGCGCTCACCCCGGGGGTGTTCCGGTCCACCAGGAACGCCGTCGTTCCCAGCGGGCCGCCGTCCGGATGGGTCCGGGCGTAGACCACGATCACGTCCGCGATCGGCCCGTTGCTGACGAAGACCTTGCTGCCGTTGATGACGAAGTCGTCCCCGTCCCGCACGGCCCTGGTGGCCATCGCCATGGCGTCCGAACCGCCCTCGGCCTCGGTGATGGCGTGGGCGCCGATCGTCTCGCCCGAGCAGATCCCGGGCAGGTAGCGCTCCTTCTGCTCCACGGTGCCGAACTGCCGGATCGGGATTCCGGTGGAGCAGATGGACGTGGTGACCGAGAAGCTCAGGCCCGAGTCACGGTTGTACTCGCCGAGGCCTTCCAGCACGTACATGGTGGTGAGGAGGGACTGTCCGAGGCCTCCGTGGTCCTCGTCGAAGGGCAGTGACAGGATCCCGGTCTTCTGCACGAGCTTCCACTTGTCCGCCGAGAAGGCGGACTGCTCGTCGAGTTCGATGTGGTCTGCGCTGAGTGCGTCTCCCCACCGCTCCAGGCCTTCGCGCAGATCTGCCTGGTCGGCGTTCCAACGGATCACGAGGGACCCCTTTGATTCGGCTGACGGTTTTGACGGGCGTGACGCGCCGGGGCGCGCGGCTCAGTAGGCGGAGGAGCTGTGGGCGTCGAGGCTGTGGACCTCGTCGCCGCGCAGCGCCGGCGAGAACACGCAGACCAGGCGCAGGTCCTCGTGCGGGCTGGCGACGAGGAAGTGGGCGTCGTGCTGGTCGAGGGCGTACATCCGGCCCGGGACGATCTCGTGCGAGGTGCCGTCGAGCTCGATCACCTCCCCGGAGCCCTCGATGCAGTAGCAGGCCTCCAGGTGGTTGACGTACTCCAGACGCGACTTGGTGCCGGCGAGCACCGTGGTGTCGGTGAGCGAGTAGCCCAGGCCGTCCTCGGCGAGGAGGAAGCGGCGGCTGAGGCCGTTGCCCCACTCGACGGTCTTCACGGACTCGATGTCGCGAACGATCATGGCAATCTCCCGGTGTGAGGTGGTGCACGGATGGTGCTGTTGAGGGGTGGAGCCTGCTTCCGCTGGTAGGGAAGGTCAGTGCGGCACGTCGGGCAGGACCGAGCGGACGAACGTGCGGAAGGCGGCGGTCACATCGAGGCCGTCCTCCTGCGCCCGCTCCACGGCGGCCACCGCGGCGGAGCCGATGATCGCGGCGTCGGCGCCGGATGCGCCGACGGCCAAAACGTCCTGCCGTGTGCTGACCCCGAAGCCGACGGCTATCGGGGACGTCGTGTGCGCCCGTAGATCCGTGACGGTCTGCGCCAGCGCGGCATGGCCGGCGGCCGGTGCGGTCCCGCTGCGTCCGTAGTGGGCGACGAGATACAGGTAGGCGCCGGCCTGCGCGGCAGCCTGCGCCCGGACCTCGGCCGGGCTGCTGGCGTAGCAGGTGGTGACCACCGGCAGCCCGACCGCCCGGGCCGATTCCAGGTGCGCCTCGCGCAGCCGCGGGGGCAGCGCGTGGACGAGGAGTCCGTCCGCGCCCGCCGCGGCGATCTCGCGGGTGGCGGCCGCGAGGTCGCGGTCCTTGAGGGAGTGGCTCCAGTCCGCGAGGAGTGCGATCCGCAGGTGCGAAAGGTGCGGCCGTACGCCGGAGATGAAGGCGAGCACGTCGTCCAGGCCGGCGCCGCCGCCCTCCAGGGCCCGGCGGGCGGAGCGCCGCACGACGGGGCCGTCGGTGACCGAGTCGGGGAACGGGACGGCCAGCTCCAGGCAGTCCACGCCCTCCTCGTCGAGCATCAGGACCAGGTCCCGCAGGACCGGCAGCGGCGGGTCGCCCGCGTTGAGGAACAGCGCCACGCCGGGCGTACCGCCGGGCCGCCGGGTCGGGAAGAAGGGTGCGGGACTCCCTGCCGGGGTCGGGGCCGTTGTGGTCCCCGCCCGCTGGGCGGCCGGCGCCGCGGGCCTAGGCATGGGCCACCGCCGGTGTGCGGGCCGCGGGCGCGGCCGCCAGGCGCCGTGCGAGGTCGTGGGCCGCGCCGGAGCGGACCGCGCCCTCGGCGAGGGCGACCGCCGAGGGCCAGTCCCGGCGGACACCGGAGGCCACCACCAGGGCGGCCGCGCCCAGGCAGACCGTGTGGGTGGCCACCCGGCCCGCCGTGCCGGCCAGGACGGCCAGGAAGTGCTCGACCGCCCCGGCGGGCTCGGAAACCGGTCGCAGGTCCCCGAAGGAGCCGTCGCCCGGGGTGAGTTCGCCCGGCCGGATGATCCGGGTCAGGGAGTGTTCCCCGTGGACGGTGTTGGTGGCGAAGGGCAGCAGTTCGTCCGCGCCGGTGTCGTTCGACGTCAGCCAGATCCGGCGGGTCGTCGTGGTCGCGGCGAGCCGGCGCAGCGTGTCCAGGGGGGCCGCCGCCGACACCCCGGTGACCTGGGCGGTCACCGGCAGGTCGGCGAGGAAGGGCCCCAGCGCGTTCAGGAAGCGGCCGAAGGGCTTCATCGAGTACGGGGCCACCGTCCGCGCCAGTCGGGTCAGCTGCGCCGGGTAGACGAACGGCCCGGCGAAGGCGATCCCGTGGGCGGCGAGGGTGTCCTCGGTCTGGGCGTAGGAGGAGGTGAGACGGACACCGAGCCGTTCCAGCAGGTCGACGGAGCCCAGCGAGCCGGTGTAGGCCCGCGACCCGGTCTTGACGACCTTGACCCCCGCGGCCGCGGCGACGAACGCCGAAGCGGTGGAGATGTTGAAGGTCTTGGGCCCGCCGCCGGTGCCCACCACGTTCACGGTGCCCTCCCAGGAGGTGGTCACCGTCGCCGCCGGCCGGCGCTCGGCGAGCGAGTCCAGCAGGTGGCGCAGGGTCTGGTGGTCCGGGAGCCGGCTGGCCAGGGAGGCCAGCAGGGCGACGACCTCGGGCTTGTCGAGCTGGCCGTCGCCGAGCTGGTCCCACCAGGACCGCCAGGTCTCCCGGCCGACCGGGGCCCGCTGCTCCAGCAGGCCGATGAGTGCATCGTGCACGGTCGGTCTCCGTCTCGTCCGGTTCGGGGTGGTGGTGGGTGGTTCTACGCGGCCGCCGTGCGGCGGGCCTCCGCGATGAAGGTGTCGATCGCCTCGACGCTGCGGAAGTTGTTGGGGTCCAGGTCGGCGTCGCCGATGGCGAGCTCGAAACGGTCCTCGACCCAGGCGATCAGCTTCAGGACGCCCAGGCTGTCGATGACCCCGTCGTTGAGCAGGTCGTGATCGGCGGCGAGTTCGGCGGCCGGGGTGCCCGGGAGGAACTCGGTGATGACGAAGTTCTTGATGGTGTCGATGTTGCTCATGACGGGATTCCTTCGGCGAGAGAAGTGGCGACGGATGTCGTGGCGGATGCCGTGGCAGGTGTGGCTGTGGGGGAGGCGGTCCGGTCGAGCCGGTCGAGCGCCTTGCGGTCGACCTTTCCGGTGGCGGTCTTCGGCAGCGGGGCGTCGGTCAGCGTGAGCTGGTGGGGGACCGCTGCCCGGGGCAGGTGCCGGGCGCAGTGCGTACGCAGCTGCAGAGAGGTCAGGGCGGCGCCGGGGGCACGCCGGACGGCGGCGACGAGCCGCTTGCCGGCGATCGGGTCGGGCAGCGCCGCCACGCCCGCCTCCAGCACGTCGGGGTGGTCCTGCAGGACCCGCTCGATCTCCGCCGTGTTGACGGCGACCCCGCGGACCTTGACCTGGAAGTCGGTGCGCCCGCTCAGGTGCAGGGTGCCGGCCGCGTCCCGCCGTACGAGGTCGCCGGTGCGGAACCAGCGCCGCTCGTCCAGGCCCAGCGGATGGGCGGTGAACTTGTCGGCGTGCCGGGTCCGGTCGAGGTAGCCGCGGGTCTGGAAGGGCGTGGAGACGTACAGCTCTCCGCTGCCCGGCCCGTCCACGAGCTCCCCGGTGTCGGGGTCCAGGACCAGGGCCCGTACGCCCGGCAGCGGGCGGCCGATGGGGACGGGCGACGGCACGGCACCGGAGGCGTCGTCGGTCTCGACCTCGTGGACGAAGCTGTCGTTGGTCTCCGTGCAGCCGTAGATGTTGTGGATGCGGGCCTTGGGGAAGAGGGCGGGCAGCGCGCCGAGGGTGCGGTCGGGGATGGCGTCGCCGGTGAACATGACGTGCTCGACGCCGGGGAAGGTGTCACCGGTCTTGTCGGCCGCGTCCTGGAGCAGTCCGAAGGCCATCGGGACGGCCTGCACGACGTGGACGTCGTGGCGCAGGACCAGGTCGCGCAGGTGGCGTCCGTGGGCGGCCAGCGCCGGGTCGACGAGGACGACGCGCCCGCCGCGGGCCAACGTGGTCCACACGTCCAGGAGACAGAGGTCGAAGTTGAGGGGGGCGTAGTTCAGGACGGTGCGGTCGGGGCCGATCCCGAACGCGTTCGCGGCCCAGCGGGTGAAGCGGTCCACGGCGTCCAGGCTCAGCGGGACGATCTTCGGCAGGCTGGTGGAGCCGGAGGTGGTCAGCATGAACGCCACGTCCGCGGCCTCGTCGGCCGGCAGCGGCTGGGCCCGAACCTCAGGGTTGGGCGTGACCCGGGCCGGCTGACCTGCGGGAGCCAGCACCCGGGCGCAGCCGGCCTGGGCGAAGAGATCGGCGAGCAGCGTGTCGGCGAGGGCCGGCGACGGCAGCAGCAGCGGCCGGCGGGCCAGCAGACAGCCCAGTACGAGGGCCACGGCGGCCGGCGACTTGTCGGCGAGGATGCCGACCGGGACCGCGGGGGCGAGGTCCAGGCGGGCGAGGCGGTCGCGTTCGCGGCCGGCCATCTCGTACAGCTCGCGGTAGGTGGTCTCCTCCCCGTTGAAGAGGAGCGCGGTGGCGTGGGGGCGGTCGCGGACCTGGGTCAGGAACCCTCCCAGGAGACCGAGTTCGACGGCCGGGACGGCCGGGACGCTCGTCGTCATGGCTGTTCCTCTCCTTCCTGCGGCGCCGGCTGTGCGAGCTCGATCCAGCCCGATTTCACGGCCGCGCCCTTCGGCGTCTTGCAGGTGAAGCGCACCACGCGGGCCTCGGCGTCGGGCTGCAGGAGGATCTCCAGCGGGATGCCGGGGGGCACCGGGGCCGAGAAGCGGCAGCCCAGGCCGCGCACCCGGGCGGAGTCGCCGCCCGCGAAGCGGTCCACGGCCTCCTCCACGGCGAGGGCGACCACGCTCATGCCGTGCGCGATGACGGTCTCGAAACCGGCCCCGCGGGCCGCGTCGACGTCGAGGTGGATGGGGTTGAGGTCACCGGAGGCGTGGGCGTAGGCGGTGATCCAGTCGGCGGTCAGCGCGTGCACCGCGCTCTGCGGCTCGCCCGCCCCGGCCGGGGCCGGGGCGGCCGGGCCGACACCGATGTCACCGAAGGGCTCCAGCAGCGTCGCACCGACCAGCAGGGCGGAGATGGTCAGTTCCGCGAACGGCTCGGGACCGTCCTCGCCGACGAGGTGCACCCGCAGCGCGATACGGGCGCCGCGCGGCTCCTTGCGGATGCCGGCCACCTCCAGGGCCACGCTCACCCGCTCGCCCGGCCGGACCGGCCGCACCGTGCGGATGTCCTGGCCGAGGTGGACCACCGAGACCGGACCGGGCTCGGCGGCGGTCAGCGCCGCGACGGTCTGCTCGGCCACCGTGTGGGCGAGGACGAAGGTGTGGACGGGGGAGGCCTGACCGGGCCGGGCGGTGGGCAGCCCCCGCCGGGCCGCGCCCCGGTAGTCGGTGATCTCGGGCTCGGTGACGGTGAGCGTACGCAGGGGGGAGGGCAGGGACAGCAGCGTCATACCGGCGTCACCACCACGGAGGAGTTGTGGCCGCCGAACCCGAAGGAGTTCGTGATCGCGGGTCCCGGGCGCACGGCACGGGGTGTGCCGTGGACGACGTCGATGTCCATTCCTGGCTCCAGCTGTTCGTGGTTGGCGGTGGGCGGTACCTCG
Source organism: Streptomyces sp. NPDC001513 (assembly GCF_042894695.1). Taxonomy (NCBI): domain Bacteria; kingdom Bacillati; phylum Actinomycetota; class Actinomycetes; order Kitasatosporales; family Streptomycetaceae; genus Streptomyces; species Streptomyces sp. NPDC001513. The sequence continues at coordinate 203,547 of NZ_JBIAVU010000017.1, read as the reverse complement.
CAGTGCCGCATGGCCTGCACGGTGGCGATGAGTTCCACGGCTCCGGCGGCGCCGATCAGGTGGCCGATCACCGACTTGGGTGCGGTCACGGGCGGCTGCGCGCTGCCGAACACCTTGGTGAGGGCGGCCGCCTCGGACCGGTCGTTGTGCGGGGTCGAGGTGCCGTGGGCGTTGACGTGGACGATGTCGGACGCATCCAGGCCGGCGTCGGCGATGGCCGAGGCCATCGCGGCCGCGGCTCCCGCCCCGTCGGGCAGCGGCATCGCGAGGTGGTGGGCGTCGGCGGTGGCGGCGTACCCGGCGACCAGCCCGTACGTCCGGGCCCCGCGCGCCCGCGCGTCCTGAAGCCGTTCCATGACGACGAATCCCGCGCCCTCGCCCATCACGAACCCGTCGCGGTCCTTGTCGAAGGGGCGCGAGGCGTGCTCCGGGTCGTCGTTGCGCAAGGAGACCGCGTTGAGGTTGCCGAACCCGGCCAGGGTGACCGGGGTGAGGGTGTGCTCCGCACCGCCGGCGATGACGAGATCGGCGCGCCCGGTCTGGAGCAGCATCAAAGCGTGCCCGATCGCGTCGGCGCCGCTGGCGCAGGTGTTGGCGACGGTCAGCGCGGGCCCGGTCCAGCCGAGCCGGATGGCGATGTGCGCGGCGGCCGCGTTGGGCATCGTCATCAGCGGCATCAGCGGGTTGACCCGGGCCGGGCCGCCCTCGGTGTAGTGGGCGGACTCCAGGTCGCTGGTGGCCCGCCCGCCCACCGCGTTGCCCACCACGATGGCGGTACGGCCGGCTTCGGCGGTGGGGGATCCCGCGTCGCGGTGCGCGGCGAGGGCGGCGGCCGTGCCGTAGTGCGCGAAGGGGTCCATCCGGCGGGCCTCCTTGGCCGGGACCAGCCCGGCGAGGCCGTCGAGGCCGCGGACCCGGCAGCCGATCCGCACCCGGTGGCGGCCGAGGTCGAAGTGGGTCAGCTCGGCGGCGGTGGACCGGCCGGCCCGCAGCGTGTCCCACAGCTCGTCCGGGGTGCACCCGCCGGGGGTGACCACGCCCATGCCGGTGATGGCGACGGGCACAAGCGCCGAACTGCCCCTGGACGGTCCAGGCATGTCTGCTCCCTAAGGCGTGAGGACGGTCGTCGTGAGGGGGTCAGATGATGCGGCACTCGCGCGCCGACTTGATGAACGCCTCGGCCGCGAAGTCGAGGTCGGCCTTGGTGTGCGCCGCGGTGATGGCGATGCGCAGCCGGGCCAGGTCGTTGGGGACCGCCGGGGTGACCACGGGGAGGCCGATGACACCGTTCTTGCGGCACACGGTGGCGTAGTCGTAGGCGGCGGTGTCGGATCCGGCGATGACCGGGACGACGGCGGTCTCGCTGTCGACGGTGCTGATGCCCGCCTCGTGCAAGGTGGTGCGGAACCGCTCGGACTCGCGCTGGATGAACTCCACCCGCTCCGGCTCGCGCTGCAGGATCCGCAGGGACTCCAGCGCCGCCGCGCTCTGCGCCGGGCCGAGCGCCGCGGAGAACAGGAACGGGCGGGCCGCGTACTTGAGGTGGTGGATCAGCTCGGCGGAGCCGGCGACCCAACCGCCCATGGACGGAATGGCCTTGGAGAGGGTGCCGAGCTTGACGTCGACCTTCACCTCGTAGTCGAAGTGCTCCTCGATGCCCTTGCCGGTGGCACCGATGACACCGAGCGCGTGGGCCTCGTCGACCATCAGCAGCGCGTTGTGCGCGTCGCACACCTTGCGCAGCTCGACGAGGGGGGCGATGTCACCGTCCATCGAGTAGACGCTGTCGACGATGACCAGACGGACACCGGTGTCCGGGGCGGCGGCGAGCCGGCGCTCCAGGTGGGCGACGTCGTTGTGACGGAAACGGGTGACGGTCGCACCGGAGAGCTTGCAGCCGTCGACGATGCTCGCGTGGTCGTACTTGTCGATGAAGACCGTGTCGCCGGGACCGACGATGGCACCGACGGTGCCCACGTTCGCCGCATACCCCGAACCGAACACCAGCGCCTGCTCACGCCCCGCGAACTTGGCGACCTCGGCCTCCAGTTCCTCGTGCAGCGGCGTGGAACCCGCCAGCGCCCGCACCCCGTGGTTGCCCGTCCCGTAGCGGTCGACGGCGGCCTTGGCGGCCGACACCACCCGCTCGTCACCGGCCAGACCCAGGTAGCTGTACCCCGACATCATCAGCAGGCGCCGGCCGTCCTGGTCCGCGTACGCCGAATCCCGCTCGACGGTGTAGGCGACGAAGCTGTTCTTCCGGTTGGGCTCGTACTCCAGCGACCGGACACGGTCACGGAAGTACGCCAGCTTCGGCTCGAGTCGGCTCCAGGCGGCGGATGCGTTCACGTGCTTCTCCTCGTCGCGATCGTCCGGCGGACCCGGAACTCCATCGGTGCTCCGCCGTTGTTCCGGCGGGGCTCTAGTGGAATTCCATTAAGACTCGGGGGGCGCAATAGCGGCGCAAGAGGAAGACCAAAGCCGTACTCGAAAAGCGGAGGACAATCACCGGACCTCGGCTTTCATTCGCGAAGGAATGTTTTGCCGGTCGCTGTTGACATGCCGAGACGGCCCGCCGGTATCCTCGGAATCGCACGAGCCAGGGGGACACGGCCGGAAGCCGACCGTTTCGGAGAGTGCATAGTGCTGATCAGACTCATAGGTCTTGTCACGATCGAGCCGGACGGAGCAGCGCCTCAACACCTGTCGAGCGCCCAGGCGCAAGTGGCCTTCGCCCGCCTGATCCTCGAGCGGACCGGCGGCACGGACCGTGACCAACTGGCCGAGACCATATGGCCCGAAGGCCTGCCGGACACCTGGGCCTCCGCGCTGCGCAGCCTCGTGAGCCGCGTCCGCACCTTCGTCACCACGCCACAGGACCAGCCGGGAGTCACCCCGCTGGTCGCACAGGGCGGCCGGTACCTCCTGCGGATACCGCAGGACGCGGCCGTCGACGTGGAATGCGCGGAGACCGCGGTCACCGAGGCCGCGGAGGCGTACGCGGAGGGCGCCTACCCCGTCGCGCAACAGCTCGCCGCCGGCGCGGTGTCGAACCTGCGCGGCTCGTTCCTCCCCTCCCACGAGGGCGAATGGGTCAACGCCATGCGCGAACAGCTCGAAGAAGTCCGCCTGAAGGCACTGGAGACCGCGAGCCTGGCCTCCTCCGCCCTCGGCGACGAACACCACGCCCTGCGCTACGCGGAGGAGGCCGTACGCCGCGCCCCCTTCCGGGAAAGCGCCTACCGCTGCCGGATGGCCGCCCACACCCGGGCCGGCAACCGGGCCGAGGCCCTACGCAGCTACCAGCAGCTGCGCGAGGTACTGGCGGAGGAACTCGGCATCGATCCCGCGCCCGAGACGGAAGCCGCCTACCTGGAACTGCTGCGCACCCCCGAACCCCGCGCGTTCGCCCCGCGCTCCGCGGCCGGCCTGGACCCGGTGCTCATGGGGGTCTTCGAGATGGACCACCGGGCGTCGGCCCCCCGCCCCTGCTCCCTGGCCGACCACGGCTGCGTCACCCACCCCGTCACCCATCCCGTCACCTCCTTCCCCGCAGCCTGACCCCCTGCCGCACGCCGAAGGCCGCCGCGGACTCCGCGGCGGCCTTCGCCATGCCCACCCCCCCCGGGAAGGCCGAACCCGAACCAGGCCCCGTACCCGTACCCGTACGCGTACCGCCCGTGCGACCGCGGCCGCCGCGGCCGTCGGGGCACGGCGAGCGGCCCCGGCCTCCCCTGGGGGTGGGAGGCCGGGGCCGGGGGAGGGGAGGCCAGGGGGGTCAGGTGATGGACACACCACTGTCGATGCTGATGACCTGGCCCGTCATGCAGTCCTGCTCCAGGAAGAGACGGGCACTGCCGGCGACCTCCTCGACCGTGACGAACCGGGGAATGGGGGCCTTGCCCTCCATGCCCTCGATGACCCGGTCCGGGAGCGTGTTCGTCATACCCGTGATCATGAACCCGGGGGACAGCGCGTTCACCGTCACCCCGCGCCGCCCGCACTCCGCCGCGAGCGTACGGGTGAAGCCGATCAGACCCGCCTTCGACGCCGAGTACGCCGTCTGCCCGGCCGTCGCGATGATGCCCGACGGGGACACGATGTTGATCACCCGGCCCCACCGCTGCCGCAGCATGTGCGGCACCGAGACCCGGGCGGTGTGGAACGAGCCGACCAGGTTGGTCTGGATGACCTGCGCCCAGTCGGCGGGATTCTGCATCGCCATCAGGCTGTCCTTGCGGATCGCCCCGTTGTTGACGAGGACGTCCACCGGGCCGAGCTCCGCGGATATCCGCTCGTGGAGGGCCTGGGTGGCCTCCCACGACCCGACGTCCCCGGTGACCAGCACCGACGGGTTCACCAGCTTCTCCCGCACGGCCTCGGCGGCCTCACGGGCACTGTTGTAGTGGACCGCGACCCGGCAGCCCAGCGCATCGAGTTCGAGCGCCAGGGCCTGGCCGAGGCCGCCCGAGGCGCCGGTCACCAGCGCGACCGGGGACTCGGGCCGCTCTCCCGCACCGTTCTTGCTCATGCCGCGACACCGCCCCATTCCATCAGGATCGAACCCCAGGTCATGCCCGCGCCGAAACCGGCCAGCAGGACCTTGTCACCGGCCTTGATACGGCCCTCCTCCAAAGCCTCGGTCAGCGCGATCGGAATCGACGCCGAAGCCGTGTTGCCGTACTTCTGGAGGTTGGTGATCAGCGCCTCCTGGCGCAGGCCGGTGTGCGACAGGATCGAGTTGATGATCCGGATGTTGGCCTGGTGCGGAACGACGTGGTCCACGTCGGCCGCCTCCACCTTGGCGTTCTCCAGCGTCTCGCGCACCGTACGGACGGTGTAGCGGACGGCGTTGAGGTAGATCTCGTTGCCGTTGATCTGCGCGTAGTGCAGACCCGCGTCCAGCGTCTCCTGGGTGGTCGGCATCCGGCTGCCGCCGGCCAGGACCTTCAGCGAGCCGGTGCAGGCGCCGTCGGCGCCCAGGTTCCACGCCTTGACCCGGTTCTCCGCGCCCGGCTGCAGGACGATGGCGCCCGCACCGTCACCGACGAGGATGGACAGGTCACGGTCGGCCGGATTGGCCGTCAGCGTGTGGGTGTCGGACCCGATCAGCAGGATCGGGCGGGGATCGATGGCGATCAACGCCATCGCGGACACCAGCCCGTAGACGAAGCCCGCGCACTCGGAGTTGACGTCGTGCGCGCTCCCCGAGACGCCCAGTTCGTGATGGACGAACGCGGACGTCGCCGGGGACGGCTGCTCGGGCGTGGCCGTCGCGACGATGAGGTGGGCGATGTCGGCGCCGGTCAGCCCCGCCTTCTCCAGCGCACGCCGGCCGGCCTCGACGGCCAGGGAGGCGGTGGTCTGCCCCGGGTTGACCGCCCGCCGCTCGCGGATGCCGCAGCGGCTGACGACCCAGTGCTCGTCCACGCCGAACCGCTCGGCGAGCTCCGCACTGGTGACGATGCGTTCGGGTACGGACATGCCCCACCCGGTGATGTCGAAGCCGGTCACGTCACCCCTCGCTACGCCTGAGCCGGGACGAGATCGACGATCTTCGCGTAGACGTCACGCAGCGTGGTCGTGTCGTCGAGGTCCGCGAAGAGGGACTCGTCGGCCGGGATGTGCGGGTACTGGTTCTGGAATCCGTACAGCCACTCCATCAGGTCCAGCGAGTCGACGTCCGCGATGTGCTGGAGCGGGGCGTCGGGGCTGACCTCCGCGGCACCCGAGACGGCCTCGAGCTGGCTCGCCAGTTCTTCGATGGTGGGCAGCGACATGGGGTCGGTCCTCTCTCGGCAATGCAACTCGGCAGTGCGTGTCTTGTTTTCGAGAGCGATAAAAGCTCCGCCCCCGCAAGGAACGCGCAACACCACACCGGAACCCGAATCCGGGCCCTCTTGCGCACGCCTTGCGGGGCATCGGGTTTTCTCGGTCGCGAATTCGGAAACAAGGCCCGCCGGACACGCAGGAAAGAGGATCAGGATGACAACGGTCGCCCCCAAGTCGGTGGACCCCGAGGTCGATGCGATCAGGCACCACTACGAGGTCAGCAACGATTTCTACCGACTCCTGCTGGGCCCCACGATGATGTACTCGGGCGGCTACTGGGAGGACGGCGAGGACCTGGTCGCCACCCTGGACGAGGCGCAGGAGCGCAAGCTCGACAAGTTCGCCGAACTCGCGAACGTCAGCGCCGGCACCACCAAGCGCGTCCTGGACATCGGCTGCGGCTGGGGCACCATGCTCAACCGCCTCACCACCGTGCACGGCGCGGAGCAGGCCGTCGGCCTGACCCTCTCCCGCACCCAGGAAGCCTTCATCGACGGCCTGAACAACCCGAAGATCACCACGCTGGTCCAGAGCTGGGCCGACTACAAGGTCGCCGACGACAGCGAGAAGTACGACGCCGCGTTCTGCATCAACGCCCTGGAGCACTTCGTCTCCTCCAACCTGCCGCCGAAGGAGCGCACCAAGCGCTACCGGTACTTCTTCCAGCAGGTCGCCAACGCCCTCAACCCGGGCGCCAAGTTCGTACTGCACACCATGACCGCCGAGGCGCTGCCGATGAACCGCGCGCTCCTCGACGACCTGAAGTTCCTCCAGCGCTCCGAGTTCGAGGGCTGCCACATCCCCCACCTGAGCGAGCTGTCCGCCGCCGCCGAGGGCCTCTTCGAGATCGACGAGATCGCCAACGAGCGCGAGTCCTTCGCGATGGCCTGCCGCGCCTGGCTGGTCCTGCTCGCCGAGCGCCGCGACGAGGCCGTGGCCCTGGAGGGCGAAGAGGTCGTCTCCCGCTTCGAGCGCTACCTCGACATCTTCGCCTACACGCTCGAGGACAAGTTCTTCAACAACTTCCGCGTCACCATCACGCGCCGCTGAGGAGGTCGACGTGACGAGCATTCTTGAGCCGGCCAAGGACGGCGGAGCACGCACGGGCACCGAGACGGCCCCCGGCGGCCGCGGACCCACCCGGCACCTGCGGGTCGCGGTCATCGGCACCGGCTTCTCGGGCCTGGGCACCGCCATCCGACTGCTGCAGTCGGGCATCGACGACTTCCTGGTGTTCGAGCGGGCCGACGAGGTCGGCGGCACCTGGCGCGACAACAGCTATCCGGGTTGTGCGTGCGACGTCATGTCCCACCTCTACTCGTTCTCCTTCGCCCGCAACCCGAACTGGAAGTCGACGTTCGCCTCCCGCGACGAGCTGTACGCCTACCTGCGCGACACGGCCGACCGCTTCGGCGTACGCCCGCACATCCGGTTCGGGCACGAACTGGAGGCCGCCCGCTGGGACGAGGGCGAGCGGCACTGGAAGATCGAGACCTCACAGGGCCCCTACACCGCCCAGTTCCTGGTCACCGGCACCGGCTACCTCAGCGAGGCCGCCGTCCCCGACATCAAGGGACTGGCGGACTTCGAGGGCAAGGTCTTCCACTCCTCCAACTGGGACCACGACCACGACCTGGCCGGCCGCCGCGTCGCCGTCATCGGCACGGGCGCCTCCGCCATCCAGTTCGTCCCCAAGATCCAGCCCGAGGTCGGACAGCTCGACCTCTACCAGCGCACACCCCCGTGGATCGGCCCCAAGCCCGACAAGGCCAACAGCGAGCTCCACACCAAGCTGCTCCGCTCGCTCCCCGGCTACCAGCAGTTCCGGCGCGGCTTCAACATGTGGGGCCGGGAGATCCTGGCCTTCTTCTGGAAGCGCCCCAAGCTCGCCGAGAAGGTCCAGAAGATGGCGAGCGACCACCTGAAGAAGTCGGTGGCGGACGAGGCGCTGCGCGCCAGACTCACCCCCGACTACCTGGTGGCGTGCAAGCGCCTGCTGTTCTCCAACACCTGGTACCCGGCGATCCAGCAGCCCAACGTCGAGATCGTCACCGACACGATCGCCGAGGTCCGCCCCAAGTCGATCGTCGGCAGCGACGGTGTGGAGCGCGAGGTCGACACCATCATCCTGGGCACCGGATTCCAGGCCACCGACCGCCCGGTCGCCCGCCGGATCTGGGGCAAGGGCGGCGTCCAGCTGCGCGAGGCCTGGAAGGACGGCATGGCCGCCCACCGGGGCACCACCATCGCCGGCTTCCCCAACCTCTTCATGCTCCTGGGCCCCAACACCGCCCTGGGCCACTCCTCGCAGACCGTGATGATCGAGGCGCAGGTCCAGTACGTCGTCGACTCCCTCAAGCAGGCGGACAAGCGCGGCCTGGCCAGCATCGAGGTCCGCCAGGAGGCGCAGGACGCCTACAACCGCACACTCGACCAGCACCTCGAGGGCACCGTCTGGATGTCGGGCGGCTGCAAGAGCTGGTACCTCGACGCCAACGGCCGCAACACCACGGTCTTCCCCACCTACACCTGGCGCTTCCGTCGCGGGACCAAGCGCCTCGACCTGAGCGAGTACCAGCTCGCTTCCCGGGTGCGCAGCACCAAGCCGGTACCTCACCAGTAGGAGACGCACGAGATGAGCAGCACCCACAGAACTGCCGCGGGCACCCCGGCCGAGCCGTCCCGCCGCCGGGTCCTGGGCGGGATCGCGACCACCGCCGTCGCGGTCGTCGGCTGGAACACCGTCTCCCAGACCTGGGCGACGGCCGCCGAGGCCGCCGGCAACTCCGACATCGTCCCCGTACCGGGACTCGTCGGAACCCTGGAGACCACCCCCGGCGTGGTCGACGCCTTCGCCAACGACTTCGGGCACCTCTTCGACGGCGCCGCGAGCAAGCCGTGGGCGGTGCTGCGCCCCGGCGGCACCAACGACATCGTCAAGATCGTCGACTACGCCCGCACCCACAACATCAAGGTCGCCGTCAACGGCCAGGGCGGCACCGGCAACGACATCGAGTCCCACTCGGTCTACGGCCAGGCCCGCGTCCCCGGCGGCATCTCCATCGACGCCAAGGGCATGTCGAAGATCATCTCGATCGGCAACGACACCGCGGTCGTCGAGGCCGGAGTGACCTGGGGTCAGCTGACCGACGCCACCCTCAAGGTGGGCAAGACCCCGCCGGCGCTCCCCGACTACCTGTACATCTCCATCGGCGGCACCATCTCCATCGGCGGCATCGGCGGCACCGTCCAGAAGTACGGCCTGCTCTGCGACACCGTCCAGTCCATCGACATCGTCACCGGCGACGGCAAGCTCGTCACCGCCAGCGCCACCCAGCGCTCGGACCTGTTCAACGCGGCCCTGTCGGGCGGCGGCCAGGTCGGCATCATCGTCCGCGCCACCGTCAAGCTGATCCCGGCCCCCAAGCGGGCCGTCATCTTCAGCCTGTTCTACAGCACCGTCGAGCAGTACCTCGTCGACTCGGAGAAGGTCCTGGCCGACGGCCGCTTCCAGGTCCACGCCGGCGAGATGCTGCGCACCCCGGACAACTCCGGCTGGCGGTACAAGCTGGAGGTCGGCGCCACCTACAACACGACGCCGCCCAACCGCGCCAAGCTGCTCTGCGACCTGAAGGACGTCCGCGCCGACGCGGTCATCGAGGACGTCTCCTTCAGGGACTACATGTTCCGCCTCGACGCCTACGAGGCGTACCTGAAGGAAGGCGGCCACTGGTACACGCCCAAGCCGTGGCTGAGCATGTTCCTTCCCGCCTCCAAGACCAAGGCGTTCATGAAGCGCGTCGAGCAGGAGCTGGACGACACCTCCCTCGGCGGCGGATTCCTGCTCTTCTACCCGTTCTACACGTCGAAGATCAAGCGGCCGCTGGCGATGATGCCCAACGAGTCCGTGGTCTACCTCTTCGACCTGCTGCGCTTCCCCAACCCGGGTGAGCCCAACATCCAGGGCATGATCGACCAGAACCGCCGCCTGTACGACATCGCGGTCGCCAGCGGCGCCAAGCGCTACCTGGTGGGCTCCATCCCGATGACGGGCGCCGACTGGCAGAAGCACTTCGGCAACCGCTGGAGCGGCTTCGTCAACGCCAAGCGGAAGTTCGACCCCAACAACATCTTCACGCCCGGCCAGGGCTTCTTCGCCTGACGGCAGGCCGGCCGGCCGTGGAGACCCGGCGGTGGGGGCAGGGGAGAGGGACCCCGCCCCCACCGCCTTTCCCATATCGAGTGGAGGCTGCGAGATGACGACGTACGACCTGATCGACGAGGCGGTGATCGACGCCCCGGCGGATGCCGTCTGGGACGCCCTCGTCGCCGAATTCCGCGGCGCCAAGAAGTGGTGGGTCCCGCACAACACGTTCACCGCCGTCTCCGGCGCCCCCGACGAGGTCGGCGGCACGGTGGGCGTGGTCGTGCACACCAAAGGCGTCGACAAGGGCGGGCTGAAGCTGCGCTTCACCTCCCGCACGGTGGCCGTGGAACCCGGCCGCCGCCTCGACATCGAGTACGTGGACGGCGTCTTCCGCGGCCCGAGCACCTTCCTGCTCGAACCGCTGCCCGACGGCCGCACCCGCGTCTCGATGCACTTCACCGGCAGCCCGCACGGCTGGCTCAAGGCCCTGGCCAAGGTCGCCGACCTGGGCGCCGAACACTCCAAGGCCACACTCGCCGCCTTCGCGTCACTGGACCGGCAGCTGTCGGCGGCACCCCGGTGACCGCCGCCCCGGAGACCGCCGGCGAACTGACCGTGGGCACCGACGACGGCGCGGAACTGGCCGTGACCGTCCTCGCCCCCCTCAGCGGCACACCCCGCGGCGCCGACGTGGTCCTGCTGCACGGCTGGGCACACACCCGCCGCGCCTGGGGCACCGTCACCGACCGCCTGATCCGCGCCGGACACCGCGTGGTCCTCTACGACCAGCGCGGCCACGGCGCCTCCACCCTGGGCCGCACCCCGGTCTCGGTGGAACGCCTCAGCGCGGACCTGGCCGCCGTCCTCGGCGAGACCGACGCCCGCGAGGCGGTCCTCGTCGGCCACTCGGGCGGCGGCTTCACCGCCCTGACCTACGCCGCCACCTCGCCCTCGGCGGGCCGGCTGCGCGGCCTGGTCCTCCTGGGCACCGCGGCACACGGCCAGGACACCCCGGACAGCGAGGTCAAGATGATGGGCAACGCCCTCTTCTCCCGGGCCCTGCGCCGGCCCTGGCTGGGAGGCAAACTGCTCGGCTCCACCATGGGCAAGGACGTCGACCCCGTCGTGCGCGACGTCAACCGGCAGATGTTCGCCGCCACCACGCCCCGCGTCCGGGCGGACTTCTTCCGCTGCACCCGCGGCTGGGACGTCCGCGAGGCCCTGAAGTCGGTCACCACCCCCGCCGTCGTCCTGCACGGCGACGGCGACAAGGTGATCGACATCGCGCTCGCCGAAACCCTCGCCGAGGTCCTGCCCGGCGCCCGCTTCGAACCGGTACCCGGCGCGGGCCACATGCTCGCACTCGAACGCCCGCTCCTCGCGGTCGCCGCCGTCACCGAGCTCGCCGCGCGATGATCGAGGAACTCCTTCCCCCGGGCGTCACGTCATCGGAAGCCTTCGACGACGCGGCGCCCGCCCCTCTCTTCCCGGCCGAGGCGGCCCTCATGGAGGGCCGCCGCGCCCACCGGCGCACCCAGTTCGCCACCGCCCGGGCCTGCGCCCGCCGCTGCCTGTCCGACCTCGGCCACCCCACGGGCGCCCTGCTCCCGGGAGCAGGCGGCGCCCCCCAGTGGCCGTCCGGGGTGGTCGGCAGCATCACCCACTGCGCGGGCTACCGCGCGGCCGTGGCGGCCCCCGCCACCGTGATGGCCGCCGTGGGCATCGACGCGGAACCCGCCGGACCGCTGCCCCGGGGCGTCCTCGCCCTGATCGCCTCCGAGGAGGAACGAGCCCACCTCGCCCACCTCGCCTCGGCCGACCCCACCGTCCCCTGGGACCGCGTCTTCTTCTCCGCCAAGGAGGCGGCGTACAAGGCCTGGTACCCGGCCACCGGCATCTGGCTCGGCTTCCGCGACGCCACCCTCACCCTTTCCCCCGACGGCGCCTTCACGGCGACCATGCACCCCTCGCCGCCCCCGCCCGCGGACCCGCACTACCGGGGCCGCTGGCTGGCCGGCCCGGACCTGATCCTGACCGCGGTGACACGCGAGAGCCGCCGGCAGCCGGCCGAGCGGGCCACCGCGCCCCTGCTGACCTCCTCGGCGGCCCCCACGTAGAACACGGACACCGGACCCGGCCCGGGACCGGGCGCCGCACCCCCCCGGCGCCCGGGCCCGCGTCACCGCCCGTCAGGGCCCGGGCAGCACCACCGTGTGCGCCCGCTGCGGGGCCTGCGGCGCGGCAACCGGGTGCGCGCCCGAACGGAACTCCTGCGGACTCATGCCCCGCACCCGCTTGAACGCCGTCGACAGGGCGAACGCCGAGCTGTAGCCCACCCGCCGGGCCACCGTCGCGATGGTGGCGTCCGGCTCCCGCAGCAGGTCCGCCGCCAGGGCCAGACGCCACCCCGTCAGATACGCCACCGGCGGCTCACCCACCACCTCGGTGAACCGGCGCGCCATCGAAGCCCGCGACACCCCCACCTTCAGGGCGAGTTCCTCGACCGTCCAGCCGTGCGCGGGATTCTCGTGCAGCAGCCGCAGGGCCGGCCCGACCACCGGATCGCTCTGCGCCCGGTACCAGGACGGCGCCCCGCTGCCCGGCGCCGCCAGCCAGGTCCGCAACACCCCGATCAGCAGCAGGTCCAGCAGCCGGTCCAGAACGATCTCCTGGCCCGGCTCGTCCTTGGAGATCTCCGAGGCGAGCAGGGCGACCAGCATCGTGTCCGCGGCCTCGGCCGGCCGCACCAAAACCGTCGGCAGCGCGCTCAGCAGCCGCCGCCCGATCTCACTCGGCGCCTGATAGGTGCCGCTCAGCATCACGGCCGAGCCGGCGTCCTGGAAATCATCCCCCCAGGTCCGCACGCCGAGCGCCATCGTCTCGGTGACGTCCTCGCCCTCCTCGGTACTGCACCGCTGCTCCGGGCCGACCGTGATCTGCACCGGCGTGTCCCGGGAATCCGCCACCGTGTACGGATCGGGGCCCCGCACGACGGCCACATCGCCCGGCCGGATCACCACCGGGGTGCCGTGCTCGGGAACCAGCCACGCGTCGCCGTGGACCATCGTGACGACGGACAGCGGCGCCCGGTCCTCCACGCGCAGCGACCAGGGCGGGTTGAAAACGGACTTGAGGAGGAAGGCCCCCCGGGCCTTGGGCCCTTCCAGCAGTCCGGTCAGCGTGTCCATGCGTACATCCTCTCGCCTCGAACATCCTGCCCCCGGCACGCAACCGGCATCCGCACACGGCGAAGCGCCCGCTCTCCCGCGGGGGACGGAGAAGAGAGCGGGCGCCGTTCGCGGGGGAGGAGCGGCGCAGCGCCACAGCGTCTGCACCGCCGCCGTTGTCGCCGCGGCCGGGGGGACTACACCGACGCGCGGCCGTGCAGCGTCAGGGCCCGTCCCAGCGCGGCCAGAGCCGCCGTACAGGCCACCGTACGCACGATGTTGCCCGACGCCCACCGGCCGCCGAAGCGGGAACGGGCCGCCGCCACATCGGCGCCGGCCCGGGCCAGCTGGTTGTTCAGAGGGATGTTCACGATCGCCGTGACCACCAGCGACAGCCCGTACAGCGCGAACGCCAGCCAGCCCCAGCGCGCCGCGTCCGGGCGTCCGCCGCGCTGCTGCTGCACGGCCGCCACCCCGGTCGCCAGGAACGCGCCCAGGAACAGCAGCCCGAACAGGCCGTTGTCGATGGCCTCGTTGATGTTCCGCATCGCGGTCACATACGTCTGGTCGTCGCCGCGGCCCAGCCCCGGCATCACCGAGATGTCGAAGGCGAAGTAGAGCCCGGCCATCAGCCCGGTCCCCACCGTCGCCGCCACCAGCGTCACCGATTGCGTGGTCGTGCTGCTCACTTCAGGATTCCCTTCAACGTGCGCTCGTAGCGCCGGTTCAGCAGCGTGGCGCCGATCAGCCGGACGGGCGGCGGGATGGTGGCCGAGACGTGCGCGACCGACTGCCGGGACGCGCCGTCGAACATCCACGGCTGGAGGTAGGTCATCACCCGCATCGGGGCGCTGGAGACGACCTTGCGCTCCTCGGCCAGATAGGCCCGCTCGCCCAGCCGGTCGAAGACGGGGAAGACGATCCGCTCCTCGTCGCGCAGGTGGTCGCGCAGCACGCCCTCGAAGGTCTGCGCCGCCCGGACCAGGCCGTCGCCGCGGTGGGCGATCGCCGTCGAGACGGCCGCCATCGCGGCGTCCAGTTCCTCGTGGTCCTCGTGCAGTTCGCGTGCCTGCGCGTCGAAGTCGGCGTCCCGGCGGCGCAGTCCCGGCCACAGCACGTCGTCCTCGCTGGTGTGGTGCCATTCGATGACCTGGCGCAGCCGCTGCCACCACTCGGTGCCCGCGCCGCTCCACGCCGGGGCCGCGGCGCGCAGCCGGGCCGCGTCGCGCCGCATCGCGATGTGCATCAGGGCGAAGCCGTGGAAGTGCGGGGGAAGGTGTTCCAGTCCGTGTTCGCTGGAATACGACGGGGGAGCTGGCACGGGAGCCTCCTGCCGGTCGGTCGAGCGCGGTGGCGCGAGTGTGCGGGTGGTACCGGAGTGCGGGTGTGCGGGTGTGCGTCCCCGGAACCCCGAGTACCGGGCGGCGGCCGTACCAGAGTCGCCGCCCGGTCAAGGAGCGATAAGGGATGCAGCAGTGAGGGCTCGCGCCGTCAGACGTTCCAGACCCCCGACGCCGCGGCGTCGCGGGCGAAGTCGGAGAAGTCCTTGGGCTTGCGGCCCAACGCCTCCTCGACACCGTGCACCAGGTGCGCGTTGCGCCCGTCCAGGATCATGGTGAACAGATCCGCGAACTCCTCGGGCAGGTTGTTCTCGCGCAGCACCGCACGGTACTGCTCGTTGGTGACCGAGATGTACGTGATCTCGCGCCCGGTGGCCTTGGTCAGCTCGGCGGCCACATCGCTGTAGCTGAGCAGGCGCGGGCCCGACAGCTCGTACGTCTTGCCGATGTGCTTGTCATCGGTCAGCGCGGCCACCACGACGTCGGCGATGTCGTCGGCGTCGACGAACGCCTCCACCGCGTCACCGGTCGGCAGGGCGATCTCGCCGGCCAGGACGGGCTCCAGGAAGAAGCTCTCGTTGAAGTTCTGGTTGAACCAGCTGGAGCGGACGATGGTCCAGTCGGCGCCGGAGGCCTTCAGGTTCTCCTCCGACACCTCCGCGGCCTCCTCGCCGCGCCCGGACAGCAGCACCAGACGGCGCGCACCGTTCGCGACGGCCACCTTGGAGAATTCGCGGACCTGCTCGGCGGCGCCGGGGAAGGCGAGGTCGGGGTAGTAGGTCACGTACACCCGGTCGACGCCCTCCAGCGCCGGACCCCAGGTGGCGGGCTCGTGCCAGTCGAAGGCGGGCCGGCCGCTACGGGAACCGATCCGGACCTCGCGGCCCAGGGCGGAAAGCTTCTCGGCGACGCGCCGGCCGGTCTTGCCGTGACCGCCGATGACGAGGGTGATCTGCGTGTTCTGAGTCATGAGTACAGTCAAGTCCAGTCTCGCGAGACGGGCCATAGCCACAAAGCTCAGTTCCATATGCCTGCGTCTACGAGTGGTCACCTCGGAGCGCGACGGAGAGAGTGTGGCTTCGGCGTGAGCCCCAGAATCGTAGGCATGCCCCCAGCGGGCGGGCCAGGCGTCCCGAGCGACCCTCGACCACTCGTCGAGCGGCCGTCCAGCGCCCGTCCGGCGGATGCCGACCGACCGTCGAGCCCGCCTATGCGGCGGGACTTGAGCCGTTTTCCGGTCCGCTGCGACACGATCGGCCCCGGAGTCACGACCCGCCGCTGGGAGGCCGCATGAACGCCACTCCGGATCATCCGGAGCTCGACCAGTTGTCCGCCGACCTGGCCGCTCTGCACGGACGGATCGGGCTCGACCCGGCCGCCGGGCGGCCCGAGCGTCGGGACCGCATCGACATCCGCTTCGCGGCCGCCGCCGCCCGCCATCCCACCCAAGTCTGCACCCGCGACACCACCGAGCAGACGACCTACCTCGAACTGGACTGGCTCGCCGACGACATCGCACGCCGCCTGTCGGGCCGCACGGGACCCGGCGCGGCCGTCGCCGTCCGCGCACGGCGCTCCTGCACCGTCCCCGCCGCCGTGGTGGGCGCACTGCGCACCGGAGCCGCCGTACTGCCACTGGAACCCGGACACCACACCGGCCTCCAGGAACACCTGATGCGCCACGCCGGCGTCGAGATGGTCCTCTCCGACAGCGGACTGCTGCGCGACGAGATCCCGCTCGCCAAGGCCGGCAGATTCGTCATCGCCGCGCGCCCCGAGACGGCGACCGGCCGCGAAATCCCCCCGCACACGGCCTTCCTGGCCCTGCCCGCCGGCGGCGATCCCGGCCGGGCCCTGACCCTGCGGCCCGTCACCCACAGGGACGTCCTGGCGTGGGTGGACGCCGTGATCCCGATGCTGGAGTCGGGGCCGGACGACGTGTGGACGTACTTCCACTCCCTCAGCCTGGACCTGGGCATGCGGGAGATCTGGGCACCCCTGCTCAGCGGCGCCCGCACCGTCGTCGTCGACCGCGACACCGCCTCCGACGCCCGCGCCTTCGCCCGGCTGCTGACCCAGCAGCAGGTGAGCGTGGTGACACAACTGCCCTCCGCCTTCACCCGGCTGACCGCGGCCGCCCGCACCAGCCGCAACACCCTGCCCGCGCTGCGGCACGTACTGCTCTCGGACGAACCGGTGGACACCACCGCCCTGGCCGACTGGCGGGACGCCCGCATCGCCCCGCAGGCCGTCGTCTGGGACGTTTCGGGGCCGCCGACCACCCTGTGAACAGCCGGGAAACCGGCAGCAGGAAAGGGGGGAGGGCCGCGGACGATCGACCGCCCGCGGCCCTCCCCCCTTTCCTGCCGCCCGGCCCCCGGGCGACAGCCGACCTCAGTAATTCCCCATCCCCCCACACACGTTGAGCGCCTGGGCCGTGATGGAGGCGGCCAGATCAGTGGTCAGATAACCCACCAGAGCCGCCACCTCCTCGGGCGTGGAATACCGGCCGAGCGGGATCTTGGACTCCAACTGCTCCTGCACGTACTCCTCGGTGGTCTCCCACGCCTGCGCGTACCCGCTGCGCACCCGCGCCGCCAGGGACGTCTCCACGTACCCGGGGCAGACCGCGTTGACGGTGGTACCGGTCGGCGCGAGTTCCTTGCCGAGCGCCTTGGTGAAACCGACCACGGCGTGCTTGGACGCGGAGTACGGGGCACCGAGCAGAACCCCCTGCTTGCCCGCGGTGGAGGCGATGTTGACGATCCGGCCCCAGGGCTGCGCACTGAGACCACCACTGGTGAGGACCTCCCGCGTCAGCAGGAACACACTGTTGAGGTTGGTGTCGATGACGTCGTGCCACAGCTCGTCGGTGATCTCCGCGGTGACCCCGCCGCCGCTGCGCCCGGCGTTGTTGACCAGGACACTGACCGGTGCCCCGTACGCCGCCACCGCGGCGGCGACCAGCGACCGTACGGCGCCGCGGTCGCGCACGTCGGCGGCCGCGCCCTCCACGCTCAGCCCTTCGCCCTGCAGGTCGGCGACGGTCTGCTTGACCGAGGACCCGGTACGCGCGCAGACGAACACCCGGTGGCCGCGGGCGCCCAGGTCCCGGGCGACGGCCAGCCCGATGCCGCTGGTCGCCCCGGTGACCAGCGCCACAGGCCGTTCGGGAGACATCTCTCTCGTCTTCACGCTCATCCTTGTTCCCTCCGTCGCTCACCAGACGTCCAGAGCGTGCCGCAGGGCACTCGGGGCGCGACGGATCAGCGCTCGCGCCAGGTTCCCGCGCGCCGGAACCCGCCGCCGCGGTCCCACCCGGCCGCCTCCGTACGCGGCGGATCCGGCCGCCCGGCCGCGCGCCGGCCCAGCAGGGCGCTCAGGACCGCCAGCACGGCCGCCGTCTCCACCGCATCGGGGCGCCCGCGCACGAACCTCCACGGCTGCGCCCCCGCCCCGACGACGGCCGCCGTCTCCCCGGCCGTCATACCGGCGGGTTGCCGTGCTTGCGCGACGGCAGGTCGGCGTACTTGGGACGCAGCATCGCCAGCGCCCCGACGAGCACCGAGCGGGTTTCGGCCGGGTCGATGACATCGTCGACCAGACCGCGCTCGGCCGCGTAGTACGGATGCATCAGCTCGGTCGTGTACTCCTTGATCTTCTGCGCGCGCGTCGCGTCGGGGTCGGCGGAGGCGGCGATCTCCCGGCGGAAGATGACGTTCGCCGCGCCCTCGGCGCCCATGACGGCGATCTCGTTCGTGGGCCACGCCAGCGCCAGGTCCGCGCCGATGGAACGGGAGTCCATGACGATGTACGCACCGCCGTACGCCTTGCGCAGCACCAGCGAGATCCGCGGGACGGTCGCGTTGCAGTACGCGTACAGCAGCTTGGCGCCGTGCCGGATGATCCCGCCGTGCTCCTGACCGACACCGGGCAGGAAACCGGGAACGTCGACCAGGGTGACCAGCGGGATGTTGAAGGCATCGCAGAACTGCACGAAGCGGGCCGCCTTCTCGCTCGCCTGGATGTCGAGGACCCCGGCGAGACTGGCGGGCTGGTTGGCGACGAAACCGGTGACGTGCCCGTCCATCCGGGCCAGCGTGCACACCACGTTCGCCGCCCAGCCGGGCTGCACCTCGAAGTGCTCGCCGTCGTCGACGACTTCCTCGATGACCCGGCGGATGTCGTACGCCTGCTGCGGATTGGCCGGGACGATGCCGGCGAGCGCCTCGGTACGCCGGTCCGCCGGGTCGTCGCCGTACTCGCGCGGCGGTGTCTCGCGGTTGTTGGACGGCAGCAGCGAGAGCAGGTGCCGTACGTCCTCCAGGCAGCTCTCCTCGTCGTCGTAGGCGAACGCGGCCACCCCGGAGACCGCGGCGTGCACGTCGGCGCCACCGAGACCGTTCTGGGTGATCTCCTCACCGGTGACCGCACGCACCACATCGGGACCGGTGATGAACATCTGCGAGGTACCGCGGACCATGAACACGAAATCGGTGAGCGCGGGGGAGTAGGCGGCCCCGCCCGCACACGGACCCATCATCACGCTGATCTGCGGGATGACCCCCGAGGAGCGGGTGTTGCGCTGGAAGATGCCGCCGTAGCCGGCCAGGGCGGACACACCCTCCTGGATCCGGGCGCCGGCACCGTCGTTGAGCGAGACCAGCGGGGCGCCGGCCGCCTCGGCCAGGTCCATCACCTTGTGGATCTTCTCCGCGTGGGCCTCGCCGAGCGCCCCGCCGAAGATGCGGAAGTCGTGCGCGTACACGAAGACGGTACGGCCGCCCACCGTGCCCCAGCCGGTGACCACACCGTCGGTGTAGGGCCGCTTCTGCTCCAGCCCGAAACCGCTCGCACGGTGCCGGCGAAGCGCCTCGATCTCGTGGAACGAGCCCTCGTCCAGCAGCAGGGCGATGCGTTCGCGGGCGGTGAGTTTGCCCTTGGCGTGCTGCGCCTGGGTGGCCCGCTCGTCGGGGCCGGCCAGGGCCAGGGCCTTGATGCCGGCCAGTTCCGCGGCGGGGTCTCTGGCCGGCAGGGTGGACACGTCGGTGATGGTCATGTGGATCCTCCAGATCTGAAGACCGGATTGCGGCCACCGTCACGCGCGGGGCTCAAGACGCCGTGGAAGTCCCCTCGAACCCCGTACGAGACGTGGTCCGGGCACCGCCCCGGCGTGCGGGCCCCGCGCCCCGAGGGCGCGGTGGCCTGAAGGCGGGGGTGGGGGCCCGCCCGAGTGCGGCAGGGCTCAGGTCGCCCGGTGCAGGATCAGGTGGCGGCGGCCGGCCGGCTTCGCCCGGTACGGCGACGGCCCGCCGGGGCCGTCCGCGCCGACCGCGGCCGGCGCCGCGGCGAAGACCGCGCCGCTGCGCTCCCGCTCCTCCCGCCTCTCCCGCTCCTCCCGCAGGACGTCCCGCAGGGCCTGCTCGAAGCGGTCGATGTCCTGTGCGCCGTTGTCGTGGTGCACGGACGCACGGACGGCCGTGGCGCCGTCCCGCGCGGCCGGGTGGAGCGGGTTCTCCTGCGCCACGCTCTTGCGCAGGACGACCCCGCGCCGGGCCAGGCCGCGCCGGATGAGCGCGGCCGGGACCTCGCCGTGACGGAACGCCAGCATCCCGGCCTGCTCCCGGCCCGGCGCGAGCAGTTCGATCCCCGGCGTCCGCTCGACGACGGCGCGCAGCCGGGGCAGGAGGTCCTCGCGCGGCAGGCGCAGGGCGGCGGCGTGGTGGGCGAGGGCGGCGTTCAGCGCGGCCACGGCCGCCGGGGCGGGCGCCGGCGGGCGGCCGCCCCACACCCCGGGCGCGGCGTAGGCGAAGCCCACCGCGTCCGGGCCGCGCAGGAACCGCCAGCCGTCCGCGGTGACCAGGTGCGCTCCGATGCGCGCGGCGTCGACGGGGAGCTGGCCGACGGAGTGGGAGGCGTCGACGGCGTACCGGGCCCGGTGGGGGGCCAGGATCCGGCCCACCCGCTCGAGCGGATTGACGGTTCCGCAGGCCGAGGAGACGTGGACCACCGAGACGAGGGCGACGTCCTCGTCGATGTGGTCCCGCATCCAGTCCAGGTCGAGGTCGCCGTCCGCGCGCAGCGGGACCACCTCCAGCCGGCAACGGGTGCGGTCGCGCAGGGAACAGAGGGTGGTCAGGTGGTCCACGCCCTCGTGCGGGGTGGTCCAGATCCGGTCGCCGGGGCCGAGCTCCGTGGCGGAGACGAAGGCGTCGAAGGCCGCGGCCGCGCCGGTGGCCAGGACCGTCTCGCCGGCCGGGACGCCCAGCAGGTCGCCGAGGCGGTCGTGCACCTCGGTGTCCAGGACCGCGCCGAGGTGCTCCTTCAGCGCGCGGCTCCCGAAGCGGTCGTCGCGGGCCGTGCAGGCGGCGAGCACGGCGCGCACGCCGTCCGGCATCCGGCCCGTGCCCGCCGTGTCCAGGTGGGCCGTTCGTTCCGTGTCGTACGTCGGCGCATTCGTCGGCGCATTCATTCAGGGGCCTCCCCCCGCAGTCGGGGCCGTGGCACGTCCACGACCCTGTGTTCCACGTATTGCCAGAACGCTTGGCAATACATTGCCTATTGCTCGGCGGTCTTGGCAATGCCCGCTCCGGCAATGCTCGAGTTCCGGCCCCTTGGCAATTCCTGGCACATCCCCGCCCGCCCCCTGTCAAAGCAACGTCCGTGCAGGTCACGGCAATTCAGGCAGGCGGCGCATGCACACAAAGGGCGGCCGGCGGGCACTGGCCGCCCTCCCCTCCAGCTTTTCTCAAGCGATTGACGAGCAAATCCCGAGCAGACGTTGCCAATCTTCTTGGCAGAGGACTTGCCAAGAAGATTCACCACGTTGCCACGGAGGAGCCACCATGAAGAACATCGCCCGCATCGTCGCCACCGCCACCCTCGTCGCCACCGCCGTCCTCACCGCGGGCACAGCCGCCCACGCCGACGGCCCCATCGACTGGCCGGTCCCCCCGACCTCGGCCGGCACCCCCGCCGCCGGACCCGCCACCGCCCTGATCGACTGGCCGTAACCGCTCGGCGGAGGCTCGAAAGCCACTACAGGAAAGAGATGGAGCACATCCACCCCGGCTAGCGTGCCTCGAACGGGGGCAGCTCCTTGGCCACCGGAGGAAAAGAGCCAAGGAAGTACGGAGGAGACCGTGAGAATTCAGGTTCTGGGTCCGCTGAGCGCAGAGGTCAACGGGGGATCCATCGTTCCGACCGCGGGCAAACCAAGACAGCTCCTGTCGCTTCTCGCGCTCTATCCAGGGCGCGTCATACCGGTTCCCACCCTCATGGAGGAGATCTGGGGAACCGCGCCGCCACAGAGCGCGCTGACCACCCTGCAGACGTACATCCTCCAATTACGCAGACGACTGGGCACCGCCATGGGCCCCGACGCCCCCGGCGGCGCCAAGGACGTACTCGTCACCCGGCACGGCGGCTACCTCCTGCACATACCCGAGGACGACGTCGACGTGCACGACTACGAACGCCTCGTCCGCGAGGGCCAGTCGGCCTTCGAATCCGGCGACAGCCAGGTCTGCGCCGCCCGCTACCGGGCCGCCCTGGACCTGTGGCGGGGCCCCGCCCTGGTCGACGTACGCGTCGGACCGATCCTCGACATCGAGGTGATGCGCCTCGAGGAGAGCCGCCTGGTCACCGTGGAGCGGCGGATCGACGCCGACCTGAGGCTGGGCCGGCACGCCGAACTGATCGCCGAGTTGACGGAGCTGACCGCACGTCACCCCCAGCACGAGGGACTCCACTCGCAGGTCATGGTGGCCCTGTACCGCTCGGGCCGGCAGGCCACCGCCCTGGACGTGTACCGCCGGCTGCGCGGCCGCCTGATCGAGGACCTGGGCGTGGAACCCTCGCCGCAACTCCAGCGACTGCACCAGGCCATGCTCGCCGTCGACCCGCAGCTCGACGTCCTCGCCGGACCCCGCCGCACCTCCACCTTCGACCTCTACGCCGCCTAGACCCTGCGGGCGCGTTCAGCCGCGCCGTACGGCCACCCCCGCGAGCCCCCGGGCGAGCGCCTCCGCGCTGCTCCGGGGACCGCCGAGGCCCGTCATGACGACACTCACCGGCGATCCGGTCCCGTCCGCGAGAACCCGCGCCAGCTCGTACGCCGCCCCCGCGCCGGGCCCGCACCCGCCCAGCACCAGCCGCCTGCCGCAGGCCGCCAGTTCGGCGAGCGCGGCGGGCACCGCGCCGGGCAGCGCCGCGCCGGGCGGATCGTGCAGGTCCACCACCACGACCGTCTGCGGGCCCCGGTGGTCGCGGGCGAACCGCTCGTAGCAGCCGCCCACCACCCCCGGGACCAGCACCAGACAGATCACCTCCGCCGAGGCCGACCCGCCGCGCAGCGTGCGCAGCGAGGTACGCCGCACCGCCGGCGGCCGGGCGGCCATGGACGGGGCTTCGACCTCCGCCAGCAGGCCCAGCACCGCCCCGACCGTGGGATCGGCGTCCGGCAGATCGGTCAGGGCCCGCAGCAGGCCGACGCACTGCCCCAGAACGGCGGCGGCGTCCGCGTCGGCCATACACGCCCGGTCGTAGACGGCGTCGAGCACCAGCGCGCCGCCGCTCTCGTGCCGGGCGACCACCGTGACGGGCACACCCCCGCCGGCGCCGACCGACCGCGGCGCGTCCACGCCGACGCCCTGCGCCTGCAGTTCACGCACCGCGTCGGCCCCCGGATCGGCCGGGCCGTCGAAGACGACGACGGTGTCGGTGAGCCGCTCGCCCGGCCCCCGGCCGCTCCACTCGCGGATGCGGTCGGCCGACACCCACGGATAGGCACCCATGTCCAGCCGGGCGTCGTGCACCTGCCGCAACAGACCGGCCAGCGGGGCCGCCGGATCCACCCGCACCGTCATCGGCAGCGCACTGCCGAGCAGCCCGGGGATACCGCCCGCGCCGGGCAGCGCGATGTCACCGCCGCAGACCCGCACCCCGAAACTCACCGCCAGGGGACCCCCGGCCGCCGCCGCCCGGTACAGCAGCAGCGCCCACACCACGTGCAGGGCGCTGCTCTCGCCGACCCCCCGCGCCGCGGCCCAGGAACGCAGCCGCGGCCCGTACGGGTCCTCCAGCCGCCGGCTCAGGCGTCCCTCGCCGCTCTGGCGGGTGGCCGGGCCGGGGCGTCCCGGCGCGGTCGCCGCCCCGCGCGGGGGCGCCGCACGCGTCCACAGCTCCCGGGCGCCCTCGGTGCTCTGCCGGGCCAGCCAGCGCGCGTGGTCGCGCAGGTCGGGGCGGCGCTCACCGCCGGGCAGGGCGCCCGCAGCCAGGTAGGCGCGGTAGAACGCGCGCAGCAGGAGGTGGACGCCGCGCTCGTCGAGCAGGGCACGGTGGCAGGTCAGCAGCACCCGGGTGGGCGCCCCCGGGTCCCCCTCCAGCAGGGTCAGGCGCAGCAGCGGCGGACGGTTGAGGGCGAACCCCTGCGCCCGGTCCGCGTCGAGGAGTTCCCGCCAGGTGGTGTCGGCGCGGGTGCGGTGGACGATCTCGACTTCGGCGTACGGATGCAGCAGCAGCCGCGGCACCGCCGTCCAGTCGAAGGCGGCCCGCAGGATCGACTCCCGCCCGCAGACGGACTGCCAGGCCGCGTCGAAGCGGCCCCGGTCGAGCGGGCCCGACCAGTCCCAGTGGACCTGCTCCAGGTACCGGTCCGGCCCGTCGGCACGGGTGACGGCCTCCGCGAGCAGTTCACGCCGCTCCCCGGACAGGGCCAGGGGCTCACCGGCGCCCGGGTACGGGCCCAGCAGATCGGCCAGCAGCTCGGGGCTCAAGCCCGCGGGCCCCGGCGAGGCGGGCCCCGGCGAGGCGGGGCTCGGCAGGGCGGGGCCGGGCGTGCCGGTGTCCGGGAGCAGGCGCAGGGTGTGCCGGCCCGGACCGTGGCCCTCCAGGGTGACCCGGAACCGGCGGTGGCGCTCGGCGATGCGGGCGGCGAACATCTCGGCGTCCGCGTCGTGGCGCAGCCCCCGCAGGCCGAGGACGAGCGCGGACCCGGGGGCGGCGCGGCCCGCCTCGTGCACCACCGCGAGGACCGGCCCGGGCCCGTCCGCGGCCTTGTCAGTCACCGACACGGACACGACAGCGGAAAACCGACGCGCAGGGCACCGCGGAGCGTTCCCCTGCGTTCACCGCGTCCGCCTTCCCTCGCCCCACCCGGAGGTCACCGGTCGCAGAAAGGGTAAGTGGTCCCCGGGCCCGGGCCCCCTTTCCTCAAGTGGCGCTGCAGCGCTTCGCGAACCGGTGTCGACCTGCGCCTTCCCGTCCGCCGGCAGGGCGGGCAGGCGCCGGTGCGCGACGCCGACCAGATAACGCTCCAGGACGCGATGGGCGGTGAACGCCCACCCCCCGCCCCCGTCCCCTTCCCCGTCCGGCGTGCCCGCCAGGACCACACGGCCCCGCTCGTCGCGCTCGAACCCGAAGGTCGGGAAGTCGCGGCGCGGCCCGTGCCCGAGCGCCCTGGCACGGGCCTCCTTCAGCGTCCACAGCCACAACAGCCGGGCCCGGCGCTCGCTCACGGGCAGCGCCTCCAGTGCCGCACGTTCCGCGGCGGTGCACAGCTGCCCGGGCGCCACCTCGACGGCGACGTCCCGGTCCGCGGGCTGCGCGTCCACACCGATCGGACCGCCACGGCTGACACCGACCACGATCAGCTCACCGGTGTGCGCCAGGCTCACCTCCAGGTCCCCGCCCGCACCCCGCACCAGAGGCTGCCCGTCCGGCTCGTAGCCCAGTTCCACGGTGTCCACGGGAACGTTCAGCGCGGCCGCGGCGGCGTGCTTCACCACGAACCGCGAGACGGCGAAACGCATCCGGCCGGCCGCGGCCGCCGTCTGCCGGTAGCGCGGCCAGTCGCGCCCGAGCAGGGGCCGCAGCGCGGGATCGAGCAGCACGGCGGCCAGCCACTGACCCCACGTCGTACAGATCACCGCCCGGCCGGTGTCGTCGAGCCGGTCGCCCACCTCGTCCCACGGCCCTTCGGGACCGGCAACGTGCAGGGGCGCGTCGGGCGGCTCCGGGCGGGACCCGGCGGCAACCATGCTCACGATCTCCTCCTCGTGGCTCATCGCAGACGGCGTACGGCGCTCTGGGCGTGCCACCCGGCCAGGCGCAGCGTCTCCGTACCGGCCCGCCCCAGCCACGCCCGTACGTACCGGCGGGCCTCCACGAGGTCGGTGCCCGCCCCCAGCACCTCCTCGACCGCCTCCTCCCGCAGCATCACCCGCCGCGCGCAGACGACCCGTACGCCGACCCCGTCCGGGACCAGGGACCACTCGCCGCTGTGCGCGGCGATCAGCCGGGGCGTCGTCAGCTCCTTGTCGACGATCCGCGCGGCCGCGGGGAAGCACAGCCGCACCGACCGGGTGGTGACCGTACGCCCGCCGGGAGCGGCGCAGGTGTCCACGGTCGCCAGCTGCACACCGGGTACGTCCTCGCTCACACCGACCGATTCCACGTGCGGGACGCGCTCGGGCCAGTCCCCGATCCGGTAGAGGAAGTCGTAGACCAGCTCGGCGGGGCCGTCGACGCGCACACTGTCCTCGAAGGAGAACAGCAGCTGATCCAGGCGCTCCCAGCGCTCCGCGACCGCCTTCACGTGGGCGAGCCGCTCGGCCTGCTCCGCCTGCCACTCCCGCCGGCTGCGCTCGGTCTCGGCGGCGGGCAGCCCTTCCAGCGTCCGTTCCTGACGCAGCGTCACTTGCGATTCGGTCTCGCCGAGCGCCTCCACCGTCCACACGCCGGCGGTGGGCACGCCCGGGCGGGCGGTGTCCTCCTGCTCGAACCCGACGGTCCTGGC
Organism: Streptomyces sp. NPDC001513; assembly: GCF_042894695.1. Lineage (NCBI taxonomy): Bacteria > Bacillati > Actinomycetota > Actinomycetes > Kitasatosporales > Streptomycetaceae > Streptomyces > Streptomyces sp. NPDC001513. The sequence continues at coordinate 177,264 of NZ_JBIAVU010000017.1, read as the reverse complement.
GTGCGGGTCCAGCACCCGGCGCATGTGGAAGGAGCGGACCCTCCCGTCGCGCACGTCCCAGACCCGCAGCCGCTCCCGGACCCCGTCGAAGTCCATCCGCTCGACGTGGACGTACGAGGGCAGCAGAAGGGGCCAGCGGACGGCGTCGGCCAGCAGTCCGTAGACCACGCCGGCCGGGGCGGCCACCCACGCCGTCCGCTCGCTCGCGTGCACGCGCTGCGACGGCATGAGACGTACCCCCTGATCGTTCCCGCGATGCGTTCCAGGCTGCACCCCAGGCTGCACCAGGGGACTTGAGGCTTCCTCAACCGCCGACGGCCGAGGCCCCGCTCAGCCGCCCGGCCCGAACGCCCTGAACGCCCTGACCGGCCTGACCGGCCTGGGTCAGTGCGTCGGCCAGCACCCGCCAGATCTCGGCGGCGAGGTCGATGTTGGCGTCCTCCTGCGCCTGTTGGGCCAGATCGCGCAGGCCCTGGATCCCGGCGGGGTCGCCGCCGAGGATCAGCAGCTGATGGCGCAGGATCTCCAGCCGCACCCGGCCGCGGTACGTCATCCTCGGCTGGTCGGCGGCCAGTTGACCGAGCAGGGCGCGCGCGTCGTCGTACTGCCCGGTGGCGAACGCGAGGTCGGCCTTGAGCGCGGTCAGGTCCTGCCGCAGGGCCGGCGTACCCACGAAGGCGAGGGCGGCCTCGGCCTCGACGGCACGCCGGCGGGCCTGCTCCGGATCGGCGGGCAGCTTCTGCAAGTGCAGCCGGGCCGTGGCCAGCCGCAGCCGGATCCACAGGACCAGGTCCTCCTGGCTGCCGAACCGGTCGAGGGCATCGTCCAGGCAGGCCTGCGCGCCCGGGTAGTCGCCCTGGCGCATCCGCACGGCGGCAGCCGTCCACATGGCCTCGGCCCACAGCGCGTCGGAGCGGCCCTCGACGAGGACGGTCAGCTCGTCGGCATGCACGCGGGCGTCGCCCATCCGGCCGGCCTCGGCCTGCACGGACACCAGCGCCAGCAGGGCGGTGGCCCGGTCCTCCACCCCCAACTCCTCGCCCAGCGCGATCCGGTGCGCCTCGACGGCGGCCTCCAGGGCCGGGTTGATCTCACCGATGGACCGCAGGCAACGGGCCAGCCGGGTCAGGCCCCGCACGCGCAGCTCGCACACGCCCACTTCCTCGCCGAGCGCGACCAGCCGGGTGAGCCGGTCCAGCTCCAGCGCGTGGTCGCCCTGCACGCGGGCGGCCCGGGCGAGGAGCCACAGCGCCTGCCAGCGCAGCACCGGCGGCTCGTGCCCCTCGGCGGCCAGCGCCAGGCGGAGGGCCTCGATGGCGTCGGGGGAGCCGGTGGACGCCGCGAGGGTGAGCGCATGGGCCAGCGAGCCGGTGGCCGGCTCCTCGAAGTCGGCCGGTTCCAGGCCCAGTCGGCCGGCCAGGTACCCCACGGCCCGCTCGGTCGGCTGCCGTGCGCCCGACTCCAGACGGGACAGGTAGCCGGTGGACATGCCCTCGCCGGCCAGCGCCGTCTGGGACAGGCCCTGGGCCATCCGGAGCTTTCTCAGGCGGTGTCCGAACGCGGGCTGTCGCAACATGAGCATCCCTGAGGTCGCGGGCAAGAAATCTGTCGGGAACCGGCATCGAGCGTAGGACGCCCGGCAACACGCGGGCAAACCTTTGCCAGGGGTTCGCGACGGCTCTCATGCGCACGTCATGCGTTCCTCAAGCGTTCCTCGAACCGACCGAGGCAGACTCTCCAGAACCCGGCCCCGGCACCGGCCGGAGCCCGCTCTTCTCGCATTCAGCGCCTTGGAGTCGACCATGAGGCCATCGGTGTCCCCAGCCCCCCGGCCCGCCGACCCGACCGAGAAGACCCACCCGGACGACGACATCGGCTGGCCCAGACGCCGAACCCCGCCCACGTCCGGCGGCTCGGCCCGAGCCGGGTGAGCCGTTCGTGAACACGCCCGCGCCGCCAACCCTTTGAGGGACATCACCGCCCTCGGCTACGTTCGATGCTCCGGGAACCGTTCCACCGAGAGGCCGTCCGCCGTGCACGACCCATCGACCGCCGAGCACCCCAACGACATGCGGCAGACGCCCTCCTGGTCGCTGACGGTGCCCCTCACCGGCGCGGCGTGCGCCGTGCTCCACTTCGGCGGCGTCTGGTCCTGGTGGGCCCTGCTGTGGCTCCCCCTGCTCGCCACCGCCGTCGCCGGCATCGTCATCGAGTGGCGGGTACTGGCGCGCAACCGCTGGCGGATGGGAATCATCGAATGGCTCCTGTTCACCACCGCCCACCTCGGCTCCGCCGCCGCGATGGGCCTCATCCTCGGCCTGTAACGCCCCGCCGGGCACCGCCCCGAGACCGCCAGACCTCGCCGTCGCGGTCCTGGTCCTGGTCGTGCAGGCGCTGGTCGAGATCGCTCACCCAGCGCCGGGCCCAGCCCCGCAGTCCAGCCGTCTCGTCCTCGGTGAGGCCGTACGCGGTGAACTGCCGGCAGCCGCCGGCGCAGGTCGCTCAGCTTCACGCGGCGACGGACCGCGCGTTCGCGAGCCCGGGAAAGGCTTCCTCCCGCGGTTCAGCAGCGCCCCGCCCGTCCCCGGCACCGCAGACGCGATGAACCGCCCCGCGCTCTCCCGCCGCCCTGCGGGCACCGCGCGTTACGGATCGGTCACAGCCCCTTCCCGGCCACCCCCGCCGCGACAGAGTGGCGCGATGCGCACCTACCGCACCACCGCTCTGCTCGCCGCCGTCGGATGCCTCGCCCTCACCGGGTGCAACCCGCAGGCCGCGGACACCGGCACCGGCACCAGCACGACGAGCACCGGCACCAACCCGGCGCCCGCCGCGCCCCCCGCTGCCACGACCGCCGCGCCCGCCCCGGCCGGCAGCGCCGCCCCCGCGCCGCCGAAGGGGGGAAAGCCGGCGGCCGTCGTCCCCCAGTTCGTCGGCCAGGTCCTCCAGACCGCCCAGGACGGCGCGCAGGCCGCGGGGTTCTACCTCCTCTCCTCGCACGACGCGCTCGGCAAGAACCGCAACCAGGTCCTCGACCGGAACTGGAAGGTCTGCACGCAGACCCCGGCCGCCGGCACGGCCACCGGCACCGACACGAAGATCGACTTCGGCACGGTGAAGAACGAGGAGTCCTGCCCCTAGAGGAGGACCGCCCGCGCCGGCCGGCGGGTCATCGGCCCTGCTCGGTGATCATGTCGATCAGGCCGTGGGGCGTGTTGTCACCCGAGAAGATCTCGGCGAGCTCGACACCCTCGAACGTCGGGACCTCGGCGCTGCGCACGAACATGGCCTGCTCGTACTCGCCGAGCGCGGTCTCCACGTCGCCGGGGTGCGCGGCGAGGCCCTTGCCGAGTTCGGCGCCGTCGAGCAGGGCCAGGTTGGCGCCCTCGCCGTTCGGGACGCCGAGGTGCGCGGCGTCGCCGAGCAGGGTCACCCCCGCCACGCGGTCCCACCGGTGCCCCTCCGGCAGGACGTAGTGGGGACGCAGGACCGGCGGGGTGTCGCCGTCGGTGATCAGCGCGGTGACCTCCGGCGCCCAGCCGTCGAACTCCCGCGCGATCCGCGCGGTGGCCGCGGCGGCATCGGTGAAGTCGATGGCGGCGAACCAGTCCAGCGGCCTGGCCAGCGCCACGTAGGTGTGCAGGGTGTCGCCGCTCTCCCGGTGAGCGAAGATCTCCCTGCCCGGCGCGGGCACCATCAGCATCCCGCCGCCGACCGCCTTCGCGGTGGCGGGATGGCGGGTGTCGGCGTCGAACAGGTACGTCTCGACGAACGACGTCCCGGCGTACTCGGGCGTGGCGGCGGACAGCAGCGGCCGCACCCGTGACCACGCGCCGTCCGCGCCGACCAGCAGGCCGGTGACGACGGTGCCGCCGTCGGCGAACGTCACCTCGTGGCGGCCCCCGCCGAGGGCCCGGACGCCGGCGGCCTTGTGCCCCCACCGGACGGTGCCGGCCGGGAGCGAGTCGAGCAGGATCCGGCGCAGTTCACTGCGCAGCACCTCGGGACGCCCACCCGTGCCGTCGTCGGCCTTGTCGAACAGGACGCTCCCGTCCCGGTCGAGGACCCGCATCGCCTCCCGGCCCTCCAGGACGATGGCGCGGAACTCGTCCGTCAGACCCGCCGCCTCAAGGGCGAGCTGCCCGTTGTAGTCGTGGATGTCGAGCATCCCGCCCTGCGTGCGCGCCGCCGGGGAGGACTCCGCCTCGTAGACCGTGACCGGGATGGCGTGGACGTGCAGGACGCGGGCCAGAGCGAGTCCGCCGAGTCCCGCGCCGATGATCGTGACGGGTGTGTGCATGGTGGGGCTCCTTCGGGACCGGGCCGCCCGGTGGATCCGGCCGGCCGTCTCCGCAAAGCTGTCAAGGACCGCCAACAAGTCGCCGACAGCGGACCGACAGTCGCCGCCACCCCCCGACAGACGGCCGACAGCCGCCACCCCGACACCCGTCGCCCCCCCGGGTCGCCCCGCCGCCCGGGCCGCCCGGGCCGGCCGGGCCCGGGCTCAGACCGCGTACAGGTCGAACGTCGATCCCCGCTTCGGCCCCGCCTGCACGTCCAGCGCCGGATCGACCGTCAGCATCGCCTGGTGCAGCCGCTGGAGCTGAGGCGAAGGCTCCACTCCCAGGTCCTCGATCAGCCGGCCCCGCAGCCGCCGGTACACGTCCAGGGCCGTCGCCTGCCGCCCCGACCGGTACAGCGCCACCATCGCCTGCGAGTGCAGCCCCTCGTGCTGCGGATGCCGTGCGATCAGCTCGGTGAGCTCGGCCAGCAGCTCCGTGTGCCGGCCCAGCCGCAGGTCCACGTCGATCCGCCGCTCCACGGTGACCAGCCGGCTCTCCTCCAGCCGCATCACCTCGATCTCCAGGATCGGGCCCACCCGTACGTCGACCAGCGCGGGCCCCTGCCACAGCGTGAGCGCCGCGCGCAGCATGGCTGCGGCGCTCTCGTCGTCGCCCCGCTCGAACTCGCTGTGGCCCCGGGTCACGAGGCTCTCGTACTCGTGCACGTCCACCGCCTCCGGCGGGATCTGCAGCAGGTACCCGCCGTGCCGCGTCACAAGGACCTCTTTTGCGCCACCGGCACTGCCCGGGCCGCCGCCGCCCGGACCCATGGCGGTACCCAGCTGCCGGCGCAGTTGGAGTATGTACGTCTGCAAGGTCGTGAGAGCGCTCTGCGGCAGGTTGGTGCCCCAGAGCTCCTCCATGAGCGTGGGCACCGGCACCACCCGGCCCGGGTAGAGGGCGAGGAGCGTCAGGATCTGCCGCGGCTTGCGTGCGGTCGGAACGATCGAACCCCCGTTGACCTCGGCACTCAACGGACCCAGGACCTTAATCTTCACGGTCTCCTCCGCAAGTCGTCGACTCCCTCGTTTTTCGGCCTTCGACTCGGGGCACGGTAGCGGTACTTGAGCGATGTCACCGGATTCTCAAGCCCCCTTCGAGCCCCTCTCCACACCCCCGTCCCGCAACCGTGGAGCAGGCCCGCACCCAGGCGAAACACCACGCGAACCCGGCCCGGGGGAGGGGCACTTCACCCGGGCCCCGACCGGGCGCCGACCACACCGGAACACCACCACCCGCACCAACGCGAACGCCGGACGTCACGTACCCGTCCGGCCTCCGTACGCACTGCCCGTGCCGGGCACGCCCTGCGACATCTACGGGAGTTGCGCGCCCGCCGCTTCGGCCCCGTCCGCGTCACCGGGCAGCACCACGCCCGCCCGCACGGCACCCGGCGGCGTCACCCCGTCCTCGTTCCTCCCGACGGCCACCGCACCACCACGGGCCGTCCTTCCCAGCGGCGCCGCCCACAGCGGTACCACCGTCTCACCGCTCACAGGCCGCTCCGCCCGCTCCACCGCCCGCCCCCTCCCGCCCTGCCCCCAGGCATTCCGCGGCCCCGTCGGACCGCGGCCCGCCCGCCGCGCAACCCGGCGCCCGCGTCCGGTACTTCCGTACGCTCCCGGCCTCCACCAGGCTCGGCAGCAGCAGGGCCCACAGGGCCGCCACCTTCCGCTGCAGCTCCCGGTACGGCATCCCGGTACCGGACATGACCTCGATCCCGCACGCCACTGCCGCCACCAGCGCCTCCGCGCCCTCCCACTCGCGTTCCGCCGCCGGCAGTTCACCCGCGTCCCTCGCCAGCCGCAGCAACGTACCGACCGCCGAGATCCACGCCGCGTGGAAGTCCACCACCACCGACTGGGCCCCGACCGGCCCCCGCGGCCCCGCCCCGCACTCCTTGGTGATCCGGAAGCTCGCCGCGACCGCCGGATCCTCGTACAGCGTCCCGGCCAGCCAGTGCGTGATGTCGATCAGCGCCTGCAACGGCGAGGACCCCGACTCGCGCAGGGCCCGCACCTCGTCGTGCAGCAGGGTGTACCCCCGCTGCTGCACGGCCTCCGCCAACTCGTCCTTGGAGGCGAAGTGAAAGTACAGCGCCCCCTTCGTCACCCCGGCCGCGCCCGCGATCTCGCCCAGCGTCGCGCTGGCATAGCCGTTGCGGTGGAACCTCTCGGCCGCGGCATGGACCAGCCGCCTACGGGTTCGCTCCGACCTCTCCTGCACCGAGCCGTCCCCTCTCGCCCCGCCGCCGGCCGACAGGGCCCCGCGCACCTCCACGGCCCCTGACAGACCGCAGAGCGAAGGCCCCTAAGGCCTCGGAGACCTCAACACCCCACACACCTCACACACTTCAGACCCGTACGAGCCGCTCGCCCCCGGGCTCGACACCCGGCTCGGCGAGGCCCTCGGGGCCCGCCATCAGGATCGAGCGCTGCAGGCGCCGCAGCGCCACGGACGGCTCCAGCCCCAGCTCGCGCACCAGCGTCCCGCGCAACCGCTGGTAGACGTCCAGCGCCTCGCCGCGCCGCCCCGAGCGGTGCAGGGCGAGCATGAACTGGCCGTGCAGGTTCTCGTGCGTGCGGTACCGGCTCGCCAGCACGGTCAGTTCGGCCAGCAACTCCCGGTGCCGGCCCAGCCGCAGGTCCGCCTCGATCCGCTGGTCGAGCGCGCACAGCCGCGTCTCCTCCAGCCGTCTGGCCTCCATGTCCAGCTGGACCCCGCCCTGCACGTCGGCGAAGGCGGGCCCGCTCCACAGGGCCAGCGCCTCGCGCAGCAGCCGCGCCGCGGCGGGGAAGTCGCCCGCGTCCATGGCGCGGTAGCCGGTCCCGGCGAGCCGGTCGAACTCCCGCACGTCCAGGACTCCGCCGCCGCTGCTCAGCAGATAGCCGCCCGGCAGGGTGACGAGTATGTCCTTCGCGGTCCGCACGGGATCGCCGGGATCGCGGGGATCCCGCGGATCCGCACCGGCCTTGGCGCCGTCGGCCGCGCTCCGCTCCAGAGCGGTCGCGATGAGGGCACGTAACTGCAGGACGTACGTCTGGAGCGTCGTACGGGCACTGCGCGGCGGTTCGCCCGCCCACAGCTCCTCGATCAGCGCCGATACGGGCACCACCTGGTCGGCATGGAGGGCCAGGAGCGCCAGGACCTGCCGGGGCTTGGGGGCGGTCGGCGTGATGGAGATCCCGTTCTCCCGCACAGCCAACGCGCCCAGTACATCGATGTCCACGCCGTACTCCCCTGTCCTTGGATGAGTCGTACAGCAAGTAGAAAACAGGACCGACGGTTTGTCAATATCAAACCGGCTGTGCTGTTTTGCAGACCGACGCAACCTGACGACCCCTCAAAAACCCGCTCCCAACTGGGATTTCATGTGCTCCCGCACGCCCCGCAGCGGCCTCCACGCCCCTTGATCACCCCTGCCGGGAGCCCGATAACCGACCCTCACGACTCTTCAAACAGACCAACCAGTCTGGTACGGGGCCCTGTTACGCCGTGGAACCGCGGCCGGCTTCACCAGCCGACGACCCTTCCGCCACCAGCCCGCCCAGCGTCCCGTCGGCCGCGAGCCGGGGGAGCGTCAACGTCCAGAACCGGCTGAGGGCGTGGGGCGCGAGCCAGTCCCGCTCGCGGGCCCCCAGGGCCTCCAGCCCCACGGTGGCGGCCACCACCACGCCCGCCGCGTCCTGCGGGGACAGCCCCTCGGCCAGCACGCCCTGCCGCGCCGCGGCCCGCGCGAGCGCCTCGACCCACAGGCGCCACTGACGGCGCAGATCGATCGCGCTCCTGCGGGAGGCGTCCGCGCACAGCAGGAAGCCGGCCCGCACCACCACGTCCGCCGCGAGCAGGGCCATCAGGGCGTGGGAGGAATCCACCAGCACCTGCAGGGCGTTGCCGTCCACCGCCCCGGACGAGGCCGCGACGGAGCCCCACCGCTCGGTGGTGACCTGCCGCAGCGCCTGCGCCGCCCGGTCCTCGACGGCCCGGGCGAGCACGGTCTTGTTCTCGAAGTGGAAGTGCAGCCCGCCGGCGCTCACGCCGGCCCGTCGGCTGATCGCCGCGATCGACGCGGTGACGAAACCCTGCTCGGCGAACACCTCCGCGGCAGCACGGATCAGAGTCTCTCGCGTGCGGGCCGCACGCTCCTGCTTGACCATGGAGTCTCCACAAACCGTCAATGCGGTTTGCCCAGGGGGGTACAAGATCTTGTCGGCCACCGTCTGTGGTCGCACCGGAGCACGGCTTGTGTCCCGCTGGAGCCGACGTGCGTAAGAGGCGTACGCCAACCTGCTCTGCGGCCGCACTCCCCCCGTCGTATACCCCGGTCGCGCGCGTCTTCACCGCGCGTCTTCACTGCGTGGTCTTCGTCGCCGTCCGCACCGCGGGCGCGGCGTCAGGACAGCGCCGGCTCGGGTTCCTGCGCCGGGTCGGTCCCGATCCCCATCTCCGCGGTGACCCGCCGCCCCCGGTCGGGGCCCAGGTCCAGCCTCGCGAGGACCGCGGGCGTGGAGATGCTCGGGTAGATGTGCTGGTAGACCGCGGCCACCCGCTGTTCGAGGTCCGTCCGGTCGTTGAGGGTCTGGGAGAAGATCTGGGCGCCCGTCCAGCAGGCGGAAAGGATCCAGGCCGTCTCGGCGGGATCGACGTGGGGGAGCAGTTCGCCCTGCTCCTTCGCCTCGCTGAGCAGGGCGCGCGTGAACTCGATCCAGCCCGGTACGGACCCTCCGCCGAAGATGTCGCGCATGCCCGGGCCCAGGGAGAGCCGGGCCCCCGCGCTGAGCATCGGCTCGTGCTTCATCCGGTACGCCAACACCATGGCGACGTCGGCGAGTTCCTGGAGCTTGCTCTCCCGGTGGGGCACCCCGCCCTCGGCGAACTGCTCCTCGAGCACGCCCTGGGCCAGCTCCTGCTTGGAGGCGAAGTGGAAGTAGAGGGCGCCCTTGGTGACCCCCGCCCGCGCGAGGATGTCGGCGATGGTGGCCGCGTCGTAGCCGCGCTCGTCGAAGACCGCCGCCGCCGCTTCCAAGATCGCGCGACGCGTACGTACCGCACGCTCTTGCCGTGCCACGGTGCCTCCGTTGTCCATGGGTCGTGCTGACGGATCCCCTGACAGGATCCGTCACCCCATCATCCGTCACCTCATCAAAACCAACCAGAAGGTCCGTATTTTAGTCAAGCGCCTCTCCCCAGCCGGACATCACAATCCGTCACCTCTCCACCAAAACCCCACAACCCCTTCCCTCACTTCCCTCCCTTGCGCCTCACACGCCCCGGTTCCCGGCCCCCAGCACCACCGGCAGCTCCCGCAGCCCGTTGGAGATGAACGAGGCCACCCGCGGCAGCTCCCCGCCCTCCACGGTCGCCAGCTCCGCCGCCGGGAACCTCTCGAAGAAGCGCTCCACCGCGATCGCGCACTCGGCCCGCGCCAGCGTCGCGCCCAGGCAGTAGTGCGTCCCGAAGCCGAAGGACAGGTGCTGGCCGCGCGTCTCGCGCGTGACGTCGAACCGCTCCGCCCCCGCCCCGTGCAGCTGCGGATCCCGCCCGACCGAGCCGAAGGACACCAGGATCGGGTCCCCCTGCGGGATCACCACCCCCTCGCCCATGTCGATGTCCTCCACCGCGAACCGCAACAGCCCGTACGAGGCCGGCGGTTCGATGCGCAGCGCCTCCTCGACCACGTCCTCCCAGGAGCCGCGCCCCTCGCGCACGTGCGCCAACTGCTCCGGGCGGCGCAGCAGTTCGTGCAGGGCGGTGCAGATGAGGTTGACGGTGGTCTCGTACCCGGCCGTGAAGAGCAGGATCAGGTTGTCGACCAGCTCCTTCTCGCTGAGCCGTACCCCCTCCTCCTCCCCGTCCGAGTCCCGGGCGGCGATCAGCACGCTGGTGATGTCGTCTGCGGGGTGCGCCCGCCGGTACGCGACCACGTCGGCCATCGTCACGTCCATGTCCGCGGCGTTGCGCAGTGCGTCCTCGACCGTGATCGTCGTGTCGAAGAACCCCTTGATGATCTTGTGCAGGGGTGCCCACGACCGCTCCGGGATCCCGAACAGCTCGAAGACCATCCGGGTCGGCAGTTCGTGCGCGAACCCCGCCCGCAGATCGACCGCCCGGCCTGGCGGCAGCGCGGCCAGGCCGTCCAGCAGCCCGTCCACGACCTCCTCGATCCTCGGCCGCAGGGCGGCCACGCGCCGCGGGGTGAACGCGGCGGCGACCGGCTTGCGCAGCCGCGTGTGCTCCTCCCCGTAGGCGGTGATCATGTTCTGCACGGAGACCCAGATCGACAGCGGCCACTGCGCGCCGACCTCTCCGCTGATCCACGCCGGCCAGTGCCGGTAGGCGTCCTTCGAGACCCGCGGATCCACCAGCAGCCTGCGGATGTCGGCGTGCCGGTTGACGGCCCATCCGGTCACCCCGCCGGGCAGCAGTACCTGCGTCGCCGGCGCCTGCTCACGGATGCGCGCCGCCTCGGCGTGCACGTCCGCTCCGGAGAGGTCGATCGCTATGGGGCACTGACGGTTCATCTGACGGCTCTCCAGGATGGCGGCGAACATCGGTCACAGGGGGCAGCGGACTGCCGACACCCTGCGTTCAGAAACCATCCATCCGGTTCTTTAGTGACCGGCGGCGGCCCCGATTCTGACATTGCCCCACCCTGCCTGCCAATGGTTTGCCGGACGGGTTCCGCCACGTGACGATCACTCAAGGGCGGCCAGAACGTCGCCTGTTGAACAACATGTGACCAAGGCCTGCCGGACCGGCGCATATGACCGGAAGGCCTTCTCCCACTTGGGCCGTGATCGCCCGCATCGCGACCGACTGCCGCCATCCTGATATTCGCTGGTCGACGTCACGACGGCTCCGCCCTGTCTTGATCGGCCACCCCCGGCCATGGCGCACGAGCGACATCAACTCTCCTTCCATACCTTGCAAACCAAACCGGAGAGTACGTATCTTGCGTTTCGCGTACGCAACCCGTCCCATCCGTCAAACGGCTCTGCGGGAGAGGTCCCATGACCATGCTGACGACCCGGAACCACGCGCCCGCCCTCCCGCTCAGGGGAGTGGGAGAACCCTGGACGCGCTGCAACGAGGCCCCAGTACTGACCACCACGGTGCCCAGGGAGTACGTCCACCGCAGCTCACTCGCCGAGGTCTTCCTCACCGGCTGCGACCGCATCTGCGACGACACCTTCTCCCTCACCGGGCAGTGGCCCCGCGCCCACACCTTCTTCACCAGCGCCGACGGCCGCGGCCACGACCCCGTACAGGCCGGCGAGACCATCAGACAGGCCGGCCTCTACCTCTGCCACGCCGTCTACGGAGTCCCCCTCGGCCACAACGTCCTCCTCTGGAGCCTGGACTTCACCTCCCGCCCCGAACAGCTGCGCATAGGCCGCGGCCCGAGCGAACTCGACATGACCGCCCGGTGCACGGACTTCATCTGGAAGGGCAGCCGCTTCTCCGGCTTCCTCCAGGTCGACATCCACCGAGGCGGCCAACTCGCCGCCTCCGGCACCGCCCGCTTCACCTGCGTCGCCCCCAGCACCTACCGCCGACTGCGCGGCGACCGCGGGCACGCCGGCTTAACGCGCCCGCTCGCCCGCCGCACGCCCGTACCCGCCGCCTGCGCGGGCCGGCTCGTGCCCTTCGACGTGGTCCTCGCACCCGCCGACCGGCCCGGCCGCTGGCTGCTGAACCCCGACCTCGACCACCCGATCCTCTTCGAGCACGCCAACGACCACCACCCCGGCATGGTCCTCGTCGAAGCCGCCCGCCAAGCCGCCTGCGGACTCCACCTCCCCGGTACGTTCACCCCCACCGGCCTGTCCACCGAGTTCCACCAGTACGCCGAACTCGACGCCCCCTGCTGGGTGGACGCCACCGTCGTCGCACCCGGCCGCGTCGAGATCACCGGCCACCAGAACGGCAGCACCGTCTTCACCTCGACGGTCACCGGCCGCCACGAAGAGAGCCACGCGATGTTCCCCCTGCGGTGACCCGCGCAGCCCCACACCGGCCGGGCCGCCACCCCTCGCGGTGACACCCGCCCCCCACCACACCCCCCGCCCCCCGGCGCGCCGGCGTCCCCGCCGCCCCGAAACCCCTCGACCTCAGCGGTGCGCCTCCCGGCCCTCGCCGCGGTACCAGTGGGCGTACCGACCGAACGCCTGCGAGAACCGCGCCCCAGGGGAGGCCTCCAACTGCCCCCACAGCCGCCCGCTGTCGTACCAGTGGTCCACCGCCAGCAGCGACACCTGCCGCCGCACCACCGGATCCGGACCGTCCGGGCCCCCCACCAGCTCCAGCGCCCCGGACAGGTCCACCTCCCCCCTCGGCAACGCCAACCCCAGCTCCCGCGCCACCGTCCCCACGAACTCCCGCGCGGTCACCGGCTCGGGATGACCCGCGTGCAGCACACCCCCGACACCCTCCTCCCGTACGGCCAGCTCCGCGATCGCCCCGGCCAGCGCATCCACCGACACCAGGGACATCCGGGCCCGCCCGCCCTCCACCCAGTGCGGCAACCGCGCCAGCAACCGCACCAGCGACGGCACCACCCAACGGTCCCCCCGCCCGTACACCAGATGCGGCCGCACCACCGCCCCGCCCGCCGCCAGCACCATCCGCTCACCGACGAGCCGGGTCACACTGGTCACCGACCCCGGCTTCTCGGCGAGCTCCCCCTCCACCGCACCCCGGTGCGCCCCGTCCCGGTACACGGCCGCCGTCCCCAGCTGCACGATCCGCCGCACCCCGGCCCGCTCCGCCTCCGCCAACAGCGCCCGCGTTCCGGCCACGTTGACAGCCCGGCACTCCTCGGCCGTGCCCCCGATCCGCGCGGCGAGATGCAGCACACAGTCGACGCCCTCGCACAGCCCGCGCAGCGACCCGGGCCGCACGAGGTCCCCCCGCACGCCCTCCACCCCTGACGGCACATCAGAACGGTGCGCCAACGCCCGTACTCCCACGCCCTCCTGCACGAGCCGCTCCACCACCGCGGAACCGACGAACCCGGCCGCTCCGGTCACCAGCACAACTCTTCTTCTCATCACGCCCCCCATCCCATCGTGTTACGGTCGCGCCGTGACGGGGGAGACCAGCAATTCTCTGATGGCGGGCAAATCGGCGCTGATCACGGGCGCGAGCGCGGGCATCGGCGCGGCCGCCGCACGCGTCTTCTGCCGCGAAGGCGCCGCGGTGACCCTGGTGGCCCGCCGCGAACCCCAACTCGCCGCCCTCACCAGGGAACTGCGCGCCGCCGGCCACCAGGCCCAGTACGTCGTCGCCGACGTCTCCCGCACCGAGGACGTGGCCCGCGCCGTCGAGGCGGCCGTCGCCACCTACGGCCGCCTCGACGCCGCCTTCAACAACGCGGGCGTCGGCGTGACCCCCCAGCCGATGCACCTGCTGGACGAAGACGCCTACGACACCGTGATGGACACCAACGTCCGCGGCGTCTGGAACTGCATGCGCCACGAAATCCGCGCCATGCTGGCGGGCGGCGGCGGCTCGATCGTCAACAACAGCAGCACGGCCGGCCTCGTCGCCACCCCGGTCACGGCGACGTACATCGCCTCCAAACACGCCGTCCTCGGCTTCACCAAGGCCGCGGCCTGCGAGTACGCCACCCACGGCATCCGCATCAACGCCATCGCCCCGGGCTCCACCCGCAGCGAGATGATCGACAACTGGCTCCAGCAGAACCCGGCGATGGAAGACGTCCTCCTGCGGTCGGCCCCCCTCCCGCGCATCGCCGACCCGGCGGAAATCGCCGAGGCGGCCGCCTGGCTCTGCAGCGACCGCGCGTCCTTCGTCCTGGGCACGACCCTCTCGGTGGACGGCGGCTGGACGACGCGCTGACGTCACCACCCCTTTCCCATCGCACAGACCCTCGTCCCGGCGAGGGCCCGTCACATTCGGCGCCTCTGCCCGGTCCTGGCTACAGGGGGCCGACCGACGAAAGGGACGCCGATGAAGACTCTGCTCGTATGCACGTCCGTATCCCACGGCAACACCCGCCGCGTGGCGCAGACGATGGCCCAGGTCCTCGACGCCCGCGTCGTCACACCACAGGAAACGGCGGTCACCGAGCCGGCCGGCCACGACCTGGTCGGCTTCGGCTCCGGCGTCTTCTCCCAGCGCATGCACCCGGACCTGCTCGGGTTCGTCCGCGCGCTGCCGCCCTCGTCGGGGCGGGCCTTCGTCTTCGCCACCAGCGGCCTGCCGCAGTGGCCGTTCGCGCCGTTCACCCGCCCGCTGATACGCCTCCTCGAAGCCAGGGGCTTCGACGTCGAGGCCACCTTCACCTGCCGCGCGTTCGACACCTGGGCGCCGTTCACCCTCATCGGCGGCATCAACGCACAGCGACCGAACGAAGCCGACCTGACCGCCGCCCGCACGTTCGCCCGAGGACTCGCCAACCGCTCCACCACCACACCCTGACCCACCCCGGGCCGCGGAACGCCCGGCAACGAGGGGGAGGGGGGTGTACCTGGATACACCCCCCTCGGCACCCACGTACAAGGACGGACCGCACCCCCACCGGCAGAGTCGAAGACGGGGCGTGACAGCCGCGCCCCCAGCGACCCACGGGGAGGCCGGGCGGCATGCCGGACCACAAGCAGGACCAGACGCACGCGCAGGTACAAGTACAACGAAAGGCGCGACGCGGCGGATGGGCCGCCCAGACAGGGGTGTTCCTCGCCGTCGCCTTCGTCGCGGCGGGAACATGCGGAGCCCTCCAGCCCGCGACCGGCATACCACCCGAGGTGCTGCAACTGACCCAGTTCGGCCCCGCCCTCGCCGTGGCGGCCGCAGCCCTGCTGTGGCCCGCCCGCATCAGGGACCGGCTCGCGGGCACCCTGCCCGCCCGCGCCGGCCGCCCGGCAGACCGCGACGCACCGCGGCCACCGGCCACCGGCCGGGCAGCCCTCCTGCTCACCCCCGCCCTGATCATCGCCCTGTCCGCAGGCGGCCTCCTGCTCACCTCCGGCACCCTCCCCGCCACCAACCCCGGGGCCCTGGCACACCCCCTGGCCCTGCTCGCGGCCGCCCAGCTCCTCGGCGCCTGCGCCGAGGAGATCGGCTGGCGCTGCTACCTCCAGCCGCTGCTGCGCACCCGCTTCGGCCCGGTCACCGCCTCCGCCCTGGTCGGCACCGCCTGGGGCCTGTGGCACGTCCCCGCCCTCGCACAAGGGCCGGCGTACGCGGCCGGCTTCCTGACGGCCACCGTCGCGCTGTCCGTGATCCTCGGCCTGGCCCTGGAACGCGTACGGAGCAACCGGCTGCTCCTGGCGGGCGCCTTCCACACCCTGGTCAACCTCGGCATGCTGCTCGTGACGGACGAGACGGCCCCGACGGCGGCCCCGATGCTGGTCTTCGGCGCCGCCTGCCTGGCCGCGGCGCTCCCGTGGCTCGCCCGAGCCCGAGCCCGAGCCCGCCGTACGGCGACCGCGCCGGATAGGATCACCGCCGCAACAGCACACGACGCACGCTGACATGACGGAACGACAGGTGGGCATGGCGCAGGCAGACATACGCCCCGGCATCAGGGGCGCGCTCGCCGACATCGGCCGCTGCCAGCTGCTCCCGCTCACCGCGCTCGCCGTGTCCGGGGCCGGCAGCCTCGTGGTCGGGGCGCTGCTGCTCCTGCCCGTCGGCATCGGCTTCCTCCTGCTCCCGCCCGCCGCGGCACTCCTGCGCCGCATGTCCGACCGCCACCGCGCCCGGGCCGCCCGCTGGACGGGAACCGTGATCAGCCCGCCGCGACCGCTCCCGCCCCGGCCGCCCGCACCCGCGAGCACGGCCGCCCGCCACCGGCAGGCCCGCGCCCTCCTCGGCGACGACGGGTTCTGGCACGACCTGCGCTGGGCCTGGGCGGAGCCGTGGACGGGCGCGCTGCTCGCCGCGGTCCCGCCGGCCCTCGTCGGGTACGGCCTCTTCGGCGCGGCCGTGCAGCCCTTCGTCTGGCGGCTCCTGGGCGACGGCAACTGGTACGCCTTCCTCCTGGTCGACTCCACCCCGGCGATGCTCGCCGCGCTCCTGCTCGGCCTCGGATTCACCGCCGCCGGGATCCGGCTGGCCCCCGCCACCCTGCGGCTGCACGCACGCTGGAGCGGACGCCTGCTGGCCGCCCCGCACACCACCGAACTCGTCCGCCGCATCGAACACCTCACGGGGTCCCGCGCCGACATCCTCGACGTCCAGGCCGCCGAACTACGGCGCATAGAACGGGACCTGCACGACGGGGCACAGGCCCGCCTCGTCGCCCTCGGCATGATCCTGGACGAAGCCACCCGCCTCCTCGACCGCGACCCCCCGGCCGCCCGCGCACTCCTGCGCGACGTACGGGCCACCTCCGAGCGGGCACTCCAGGACCTCCGCGAACTCGTCCACGGCGTCCTGCCCCCCGTCCTCGCCGACCGCGGCCTCGGCGACGCGGTGCGCTCCCTGGCCCTCGACAGCCACCTCGACGTACACGTCGAGGCGACCCTGCCCGGCCGGCTCCCCGCCCCTGTGGAGTCCGCCGGCTACTTCGCCGTCGCGGAACTCCTCGCCAACGCCGCCAAGCACTCCGGCGCCCCCGCGGTCCGCATCCGCCTGGACCACACCGACGGCGTCCTGCGCGCCACCGTCGCCGACGAAGGACGCGGCGGCGCGGACCCCGACGGCAGCGGACTGCACGGCGTACGGCGCCGACTGGACCCCTTCGACGGAACCCTCGTCCTGCACAGCCCGCGGGGCGGCCCGACCACCGCGACCTTGGAGATACCGTGCGCGTCGTCCTCGCCGAAGACCTCTTCCTCCTCCGGGACGGGCTGACCCGCACCCTGCGGGAACACGGCTTCGACGTGGTCGCCGCAGTCGACAACGGCCCCGCCCTGCTCAAAACCCTCCTCGAAGAGCAACCGGACGTGGCCGTCGTCGACATCCGCCTGCCACCCACCTTCACCGACGAAGGCCTCCAAGCCGCCCTGGAAGCACGCCGATCCCGGCCCGCCCTGCCCGTCCTGGTCCTGTCCCAGTACGTCGACCAGCTCTACGCACACGAACTGCTCGCCGGAGGCCACGGCGCGATCGGCTACCTCCTCAAGGACCGGATCACCCACACCACCCAGTTCATCGACGCGGTACGCACCGTCGCCACCGGAGGCACCGTCATGGACCCCCAGGTCATCGCACGACTCCTGGCCCGCAGCGACGCACGCGGCACCACCGCGCAACTGACACCGCGCGAACTGGACGTCCTGGCCCTGATGGCCGAGGGCCGCTCCAACACCGCCATCGCCCACACCCTGTTCATCAGCGAGAGCGCGGTCGCCAAACACACCGCCGCCATCTTCACCAAACTCCGCATCGAACCCTCCGCGGACGACAACCGCCGCGTCCTGGCCGTCCTGGCCTACCTCAAACGCTAGGCCGGGCTACAACTTGAGCTGGAAGTACGCCGTACCGCGCTCGCGGCGGTAGCCGAGGGACTCGTTCACCGTCCGCATGGGGGTGTTCTCGTCCGCCACCGTGGTGGCGATGCGGCGCAGGGCCGGATACCGGCCGGCGGCCCGGGCCGCCATGTGCAGCTTCACGGCGCGGCCCAGGCCCCGGCCGCGGTGGCGGGGGGCGACCACCGTGTCGTACTGGAGCGCGCGCGTGCCGCAGGGGTCCGGCAGGACCAGTTCCGTGTAGGCCCCCACCTCGCCCTCGGGGGTCACCGCCGCGACCGTGATCAGCTCCCCGCCCCGGTCCAGGACCAGCTGCTGCACGGAGTGCAGCCGCCGCGCGGTCCAGGGCTCGAGCCGGATGTCCACGTCCCCGCTCGGCGCGTCCTCCATCGCCCCGTGGGCCGCCGCCGCGGCCGGAGCCCACGCGTCCGGCACCAGGCCGTGCCAGGTGAGGATCTCGTAGCCGGGCGTGGTCGGGGCCGGCGCGGGCCGCTCGGCGAGCTCCTGCCCGTACCAGCCCATCGGCAGTACGTTCACGAACCCGAGCGATTCGGCGAACGCCTGCCCCGCACCGCCGAGGTCCACCATCGCCTCGACGGAGGTCCGCCCGTCCGCGACCAGCTCCTCACGGACCCGCTCCCACAAGGCCGTGCCCACGCCCCGGCGCCGCGACCGCGCCGGCACGGCCAGCACGTCCACGAACGCGGTGTGCCGGTTGGCCTCGTCCGAGAACAGGACCAGGGCGGCCACCCCCGCACCCTCTTCCGCCGCCCAGAGCACGGCCCGCCCGCGGCCCGTCGGCACGCGCAGCCGGCCGACGACCTCCGTCCGCGAGGGGGCGGGCAGCTGCGGCAGGTCGGCGGCCGCGGCGGAGGCCAGGACCGTCAGCCAGGAGTCGACCTCGTTCTCGGCCACGGGCAACGTCAACATGTTGATCTTCATGCCACCGACCTTAGGCCGTACCGGACCCGGCGGTCAGGCGTGTTCGCTTCGGCTGTCGCGCTCCCATCGCAAGGCGGCGAACGTGGCGGGGAACGCGATGAGCGCCCAGATGGCCACCGTCATGCCCGCCGCCGTCCAGGCGTCCCACATCGCCATGGCGAAGAACGACACGACGAGAGGAACCACCACCACGCACACGATCTTCGCCATGCCGAAGCCGACCCGCGGCGTGACGGGACGGCCGGTGGCATGGCGGCGGGCCCGGCGGGCACTGCCGAACGCGGCGATGAAGGCCACCCCCGTCATCCACACGCCGACCAGCGTGATCCCGACGTACATGGTGGCCTCGTCGGGCAGCCCGGGCAGCGTCTCACCGACACCGTCGTGGCGGACGGAGACCTGGACATCCCGCCAGGTGACGACCTCCACCTCGGCACCGGGCTTGACGATCCGCGACAGTTCGCCATCCGGATCGAGGTCGAACGGCCGATCGGCGGGAGCCGGAACGGGGGCCCGCAGCCGTACCCGGAAGATGGTCGTGTTCCTCGGACCGCTCTCGGCGGCCTGAGCGGACTGCACGGTGGCACGGATCGTCCGCAGGCAGGGGCCCATCCCCTGCGACTCACGCGCCCCCTGCGCCTCTTGCGTCTCGGCGCACGGCCGAGCCGCCAGGAACGACTTCTCGTAGTCGATCTGCCCCGTGATCAGGCTGCCCAGCACGGCGGAGAGCGCCAGCAGCGCCACCCCCGCCGCCGCCCAACCCACCGCGGCCCACCCCTCGTTGCGGGCCAGGCCCCTCGCCTCCACCGGCTGCTCCGTCGTGTCCAGAGCCATGTCGTTCTCCCCCTCGCGCCGTGGGCCAGTCGCCCCGCGGCCCGTCGAGGGGTGGGCGCGAACGTGCCCCGATCCATACGGACGGCGCACGACGGACGACGGTTCCCCCACGGCCACCACCAGCCACAGCAGCGAACAACCGCCGCTACAACCCTTCGGCCGCCGCAGGAAGGTTGTGCCACGCGTGCCCACAGGCGCCCTTGCAGTACGTCTCCCTGCGGCGGGTGTCGGCTACGGCGAACACGGAGAGGAGCACACGGAACGCCTTCACGTGCTCGTCGGCGGGGAGACCGGAGAACCAGGCGGCACCGTCGTCCAACGTGCGGAGCTCCTGGGCCACCTCGTTGACGACCCGCCCGGTCTCACGCCGAAGACCGGCGCCGCCCCCATCGCCAAATCCGGTCATCTTCTGATCATCCCATGGGCCCGAGCGGGTCCCATGACCGTGCGACGCCGACGACGTTGGGGCGGGCATGCCCCGGCACTTCGAGCGTCCACGGGTACGCGCAGGGGCGCATGTCCCCGTCCGTGACACCGAGCTCACGCCGACGGCCGTTGTCAGTGGCGGGCGCGAGGATGCGGGCACATCGCCGAACCGGCCACCTTCCGAGGGGATTTCCATGTCTGTTTCCGTTCCCGGGCCCGCGGCCGACGCCGCGGCGACCGTCCCGTTCCCCACTGGCTGGTGCGCCACGGACCTGGGACGTTTCCGGCCGTGCGCCTCCACCTACGAGGTCTACCCGGTGGAGAGCCTGCCGCCCGTGGCCCCCGCGCACCTGGACGGCCGGTTCGACTGGCTCGGCGGGGTGGACGGGCCGCGATCGGCACACGAGGAGCACCTCGCGGCCCTGGCACGCGATCTGGCCGAGACCGGGCCGGCGCTCCCCGAGGGCTTCGCCGCCTTCTACGGCAGCGAGCGCCTCCACCGGGCCTTCGACGAGGTCTCGGTGACCGGGTGCTGGAGCCACCTCTCCGGCCCGCTGCGCAGCCCGGTGGAAGAGGGCGCCCGCCTCGTGAGGTTCCTGCGGGACCAGCAGGACTGCGTCATCTGGTACCTGTACCTGCGCCCCTGCGGCGAGGCGTTCGTGGTCTTCTCGCACCTGGAACTGGAGTCCGCCGGCTGGTGGGCGGACGGGGAGCCGACCGAGGAGGTCCGGGCCGCGGTGGCCGCTTCGCTGATGCGGTGCGCCGACACCTTCGAGGAGTTCGCGTACCGCTTCGTCGTGGAGAACGAGCTGTGGATGCAGGCGAACTCCACCGGTTCCGACGGCCCGCTCGCTCCCCGCCTCCAGGCGTACGCCGACCACTACGCGCCCGCCGCCTCCTGACGCGGGCGGGCCCGCCGCGGCGGCATCGGCGCTGCGCCAACCCGGCAACGTGTCGCGGACGTGTACCTGTGAACAGCGGTGGAAGGGCTCATTCCGACGTACGGTCGAGCAACCGGCCGAGCCCTGGCGCCGGCACCGCACACCTGACCGGGGTCGGCCCCTCGACGCCATGACCGGAACAGGAGCAGCCGATGCTTCTCTACGCCCAGACCCCAGCGCGGCGGAACCGTCAGATCCTCGC
This sequence comes from Streptomyces sp. NPDC001513, assembly GCF_042894695.1. NCBI lineage: Bacteria > Bacillati > Actinomycetota > Actinomycetes > Kitasatosporales > Streptomycetaceae > Streptomyces > Streptomyces sp. NPDC001513. The sequence goes on along the minus strand of NZ_JBIAVU010000017.1, from coordinate 156,137 downwards.
GGACCTGATCGCCGTGGTCCTGATCGCCGCCGCGGTGTGGTTCGCCCTGGCCGTCCACGACGCGATCATGCTGCTGGCCGAGCCGGGACGGAAGGTGGAGAGCTCCGGCAGAAGCCTCGCCACCGCCCTCGACGACGCCGGCGAGACGGCCTCGGACGTGCCGCTGGTCGGCGACCTCCTGAAGCGGCCGTTCCAGTCCGCGGCCGACGCCGGCACCGGGATCGCCGACGCCGGACAGTCGCTCCAGGACACCGTCAGCCAGTTGGCGACCCTGGCCGCGGCCGCCCTCATCGTCGTCCCCGTGGTGTTCGTACTCCTGCTGTGGCTTCCCCCGCGCCTGCGCTGGATCCGGCGCAGCGCCACCATCCGCCGTCTCCTCGACGCACCCGGAGGCGCCGACCTGCTCGCACTGCGCGCCCTCACCGGACCGCCGCGAGACCTCCTCGCGATCCCCGCCCCGCCGGGCGGCCTCGCGGACGCCTGGCGCCGCGGCGACCGGGACGTCGTCGCGGCCCTGTCCGAGACCGCACTCAGGCGGGCGGGCCTGCGCCCCTGACGGGCGCGCCGGCCGAGCCTCCGCCCGGCCCGGAGCGTGCCCGTGGGGAACACGGGCACACCCCGGGCCGGGGGACTGTTCACTGACGGGTGGTCGCCTGCGGTTCCGCGCCGTCGATCCGTGACCACACCCAGGCGGCCGCCGCCGTCACGACCGCGGTCAGGAGGAGTTCGGCCCAGTAGGGCGGGCCGGCCAGTACGCGTACGAGGACCAGGACGAGCACGGACAGGGCCGTGGTGGCGGCCTTGGCCGCCCACTGCAGCGCGGTGCTCATACGAGCCCGCTCAGGCAGCCGGTGACCCCGCCGGCCACCACGCTGGTGGCTATCTTCTTCGCGGCGTCCTTGTTGACGCGCCCCACGATCAGGGCGGCGGCCCCGCCGATGCCGGCCTTGAGCAGGCAGTCCTTGGCCCGCTGGTTCATCGGCCGGCCGGCCAGCAGCCGCTCGCAGGCCGCGACGTCCTTCTTCTTGCCCAGGTAGCAGTTCTTGACGTTGTTCTCCTGGATCACATCGACCGCGTGAGCGGCGGGTGCCGATGCCAGGAGGGCTGCCGTGGCCATGACCAGGGCGAGACTTCTGTGTTTGGTGCGCAAGGTGTTTCCCGTGTTGCTTGGTGCCGGACGGTGCGTGGTCGACGGGTTGCCGACATGGCCCGCGACGTGACGATCTTCAGTCCGGCCCCGGGGCGAACGGCACCCGTCGACCGGCTGGTTCGTCCAGCCACCCGGCGGGTTGCGCACCGGCCGTCACGGCGGGTTGCGCACCCGCCGTCGGGCCGGCCGCCGGCACCCTCAGCCGTGTGCGGCCCCGGCCGCGTCGACCACCTCGACCACGTCGACCACCTCAAGACCTTCGCGACGCATCCGTTCACTGCCCCAGGCACCGAGCGCCCCGAGCGCCCGGTTGAGCGTGCGCCCGTGCTCGGTCAGGGAGTACTCCACCCTCGGCGGCACCTCGGCGTAGACCTCCCGGTGCACGAGCCCGTCCTCCTCCATCTCCCGCAGGTGCTGGGTCAGCATCTTCTCGCTCACCCCGGGCAGAGCGCGACGGAGCACGGCGAAGCGGCGTACGCGATGGGCGTCGAGTTCCCAGAGGATCAGCCCCTTCCACTTGCCGCTCACCACATCGAGCGCAGCGTCGATGCCGCAGATGTACGGCCCACGCCTCGGCGCCTTGGCCATCACCATCCCCCTTACTGAAAGGTAAGTACCCCAGAAAATAGTGGGTACTTACCAGACTAGAGGCGCTCTCCGAGCATGGAGGGGTGAACGAACAACAGCACCACACCACCGGCCGCAACAGCCCCGTCACCGTCACCGTCATCGGGCTCGGCCCGATGGGCCAGGCGATCACCCGCACCCTCCTCACCGCCGGCCACCCGGTCACCGTCTGGAACCGCACCGCCCGCCGGGCCGCCGGCGTCGTCGCCGACGGGGCCACGCTCGCGGCGACACCGGGCGAGGCCATCGAAGCGAGTGACCTCGTGATCCTCAGCCTCACCGACTACCAGGCGATGTACGACATCCTCGACAGCGCCACCGCCTCACTCGCCGGCCGGACACTGGTCAACCTGAGCTCGGACACACCCGACCGCACGCGCGAGGCGGCAACGTGGGCGGCGGGCCACAAGGCCGCCTTCCTCACCGGTGGTGTCATGGTCCCGGCGCCGATGGTCGGCACGGAGGCCGCCCACGTCTACTACAGCGGCCCCGGCGAGGTGATGGACCGTCACCGGGCGGCCCTGGCACGGCTCGGCACGCCGACGTACCTGGGCGAGGATCCGGGCCTCGCCCAGATGATGTACCAGGCCCAGCTCACGGTGTTCCTCACCACCCTGTCCGCACTGATGCACGCCACCGCGATGCTCGCCGCCGCGGGAATGACGGCCAAGGAGACGCTGCCGGAGCTGCTCGCCTCCGCCGACTCGATCGGCGCCATCCTGAGGGCCGGCGAAGAGACCCCCGGCGCCGCGCTGGACGCCGGCGAGCATCCCGGCGACCTCAGCACGGTCACCATGATGGGCGCGACGGCCGACCACATCGTCGAGACCAGCGCGTCACTCGGCCTCGACCTCGCCCTCCCGCTCGCCGTGCAGGCCCACTACCGGCACGCGATCGACAACGGACACGGCGGCGACAACTGGACCCGCATCATCGACGGCATCCGAAGCACCTGAACCACCCGGAGCACGCCCCCGCTTCCTTTGCCGCTAGGGTGACGGCGCTGCTTTCCTCGGTTCTGACCAGCGGAAAGGGTCAGGGCCGGTGGGAACGACAGGTGGGAGACCGGTGCGGTGATCCGGGTGATGGTGGTCGACGACGAGGCTCTCGTCCGGTCCGGGTTCACGATGATCCTCAACGCGTCGGCGGACATCGAGGTGGTGGCGGCCACCGGCGGCGGGCAGGCACTGGCGGCCGTGGCCCGGCACGCGCCCGACCTGGTGCTGCTCGACGTACGGATGCCCGATGTCGACGGGCTGACCATCCTGGCGCGGCTGATGGAGCTGCCCGCTCCGCCGGTGGTCGCCATGCTCACCACCTTCGACTCCGACGAGTACATCGCCACCGCACTGCGCTCGGGCGCCTCCGGCTTCCTGGTCAAGGACACCGACCCGGACGAGCTCGCACGGCTGGTGAGGTCACTGGCGGCGGGTGCGGTGGTCCTCGCCCCGCAGGTCACCGCCACCGTGATCAGCGGCTACCTCCACCACCACGGCGAGCAGGGCGCCGCCACCCGCGCGGTCTCCCGGCTCAGCACGCGCGAGCGGGACATCCTCGTGCTGCTGTCCCACGGGCTGTCCAACGCCGACATCGGATCCCGGCTGCATCTGGGCATCGGCACCGTCAAGGACCACGTGAGCGCCGTGCTGGCCAAGCTCGGCGTCACCAACCGCGTCCAGGCCGCCCTGTGGGCGCAGCGCGCCGGCCTGCTGGACGGGGCCCACCCGTGAGCGGCGGCGCCACGGCGGCGGACGGGCCCGGGCACCCGTTCCGCGCCGGCCGCACCCTGGAACCCCGCACCCTGGAACCCCGCGCGGTGGACGCCGGGTTGGTGGTTGCCGCGCTGGCCGACGCCTGGGCGTTCTCCGAAACCGGCGCGTGGGCCGCGGCCGCTCCCGGAGCCGTCGCCGCCCTGGCCCTGCTGGCACGACGCCGCCGGCCGGTGGCGGTGTTCGTCTTCACCCTGCTCGCCCTGCAGTTCGGCCACAACGTCCTGGCCGCCCTGGCCGCCCTGTTCTCCCTGGCCGAACACCACCGCTTCCGCCGGGTGGCGACCGCGTGCGTGCCGGCGTACGGAATCTGCGCCAACCTGCCCGACCTCGACGACTACCGGGGCGGCCACCTCTTCGAGTTCGCCATCGCCGTCGGCTACTCGCTCACCGCCGCAGGCGTGGCGGTCCTCCTCGGCCGGCTCGTCCTGACCCGCCGCGAACTCGCCCGGCACATGACGGAACTGCGCGCGGCGCAGGCGCACCAGCGCGAACTCCACGCCCAGACGGTCCTCGCCCGCGAGCGCGCCCATCTGGCCCGGGAGATGCACGACGTCGTCTCGCACCAGGTCAGCCTCATCGCGGTACGCGCCGGAGCCCTCCAGGTGTCCGCCGACAGTACGGACACCAAGGAGGCCGCCCGCACCATCCGCACCCTGAGCGCGGCCACCCTCGACGAACTGCGCCACATGGTCGCCGTCCTGCGGGCCCCGGACAGCCGCGACATCGGCCCCGGCCCCGGCCCCGCCCCGCGGCCCGCCCTGGCCCTGCTCGACACCCTGATCGCCGACAGCGGCCTGGAGGTGACCCTGACCGGCGAGGTCCCCCGCGACGCGAGCCCCGCCGTGGAGCGCGCCGCCTACCGCACCGTCCAGGAGGCCCTGACCAACGTACGCAAGCACGCGCCCGGCTCGGCCGTCGTGGTCGACTTCCGCCGGACCGGGCCCGCCCTCGACGTGACGGTCACCAACACCACCGCCCGGCAACCCGCCCTGGGACTGCCCAGCGCCCGGCACGGACTGCTCGGCCTGCGCGAACGCGCCGAACACCTGGGCGGCGCCCTCTCCCACGGACCCACCCCGGACGGCGGCTACCGCCTGCACCTGCGACTGCCCCGGCACACCCCGGGGTGACCCGGGGCGGACCGGGCCCGTCCGCCGGGGTCCCCGCGCCGCGCAGGGCGCGGGGGAGCCCCACTCGCCCCACTCGCCCCTCGCGTCAGCCCGCGAGCTCGTTGGCGGCCTTCTCGATGAGGTCGACGACAGGACCCGGCCGGGAGGCCAGGGAGGCGTGGCCGGCGTCGAGCTCGACGATCGCGCGGGGATTCATGCGCTCCGCCATCCGGCGCTCGTTGTCCGGGTGGATCATCCGGTCCTGCGTCGAGACCTGGTACCAGGTGGGCTTGGTCCGCCAGGCGGGCGCCGTCACCGTGTCACCGAACGTCGAGCCGAGGGGCGCCTTCTGGGTGACCGCCATGACCAGGGCCTCGTCGGCGGACAGGTCCTGACAGAAGCTCTCGTGGAACATGTCCTGCTTGATCCACAGATAGCCGTCGGAGTCCGGGGCGATGTTCGCGAACGCCTCCGGCGGCATCTCCTGACTGATCTGGCCGGGGCTCTCGCCCGCGTCGGGGGCGAACGCGGCGATGTAGACCAGACCGACGACGTTGGGCAGATCGCCGGCCTCGGTGATGACGGCGCCGCCGTAGGAGTGGCCGACGAGCAGCACGGGACCGTCGATCTGCCGGACCATCCTGCGGGTGCGCTCGGCGTCGTCGGCGAGCGAGGTCAGCGGGTTCTCCACCGCGTGCAGACCGGTGAATCCCCGCTTGTTCAGCTCGACGATGACGTTCGCCCAGTGGGCGGCGCCGCCCCAGAAGCCGTGGACGAGAACGATGGAGGGCTTGGATGCCATGAGTGCGTGGACCGTCCTTCGAGGGGTGTCGTGTGTCCGAAATCCCCGCCCGGCTCTCCCCGCGCCCACGGTACGCGGACGGTGACGGGGTGTCACCGACCGCACGGGTTGTTGTCCGCCGCGGTGCCCTGGTGGGGGTGACAGCCGCTATGTAATGTCACATCGCATGATGTTCTTACGTCGTGCGGCATCGGCCGCCGCCCTCCTCGCCACCGTCCTCCCCGTGACGCTCGCCTCACCCGCACACGCCGCCGACAGCGCCCCGGCCTGCCGCCCCCCGGCGACCGCGGCGCTCGACGCCGAACAGGCACGGCTCGCGGACCCCCGCACCACCGCCCTGATCGAGCGGGCCGGGCTCACCGACTTCGTACGGCGCCTGCCCGCCGCCCTGTGCACGACACGCAGCCCCGCCGAGGCCGAACGGCTCCTGCGGACCTGGGGCGAGGCCCTCTGGCAGGCCTCCGTACGCCGCGCCCAGGGACAGCGGCCCGGCGGCGACCTCGCCCCCGGCGACGACCGCCCGCTGTACTGGGCACGGCTCGCCATGACCGCCGAACTCGCCCGCTGGCAGCCGCGGTTCACCGTCGACCGGGCAGCGCTCCGCGCCCGCTTCGAAGACACCTCCCGCGGCCTCACCGACAACGCCTTCCGGACCGAGCCCGGCGTACGACGCGTCTTCATCAGCGGCTTCGACCCCTTCGGACTCGACGCCGAGATACGCCGCGCCAACCCGTCCGGATCGGCCGCCCTCCAGCTCAACGGCCGCCGCGTGACCCTCGCCGACGGCAGCCCCGCCGAGATCCGCGCCGTCGTCCTCCCCGTCCGCTACGCCGACTTCGACGCCGGCATGGTGGAACGGGCCTTCGCCCCGCACCTCGCCGCCGGCCCCGCCTCGGCCGACATCATCACCACCGTCAGCCAGGGCTACCCCGGCATCTTCACCCTGGAGGACTGGGCGGGGCGGGCCCGCTCCGCCGACCCCTACCCCGACAATGCACGCGCCCTCTCCGGCGGCACCCGCGAACGCCCCGTGACCGCCCCCGGCCTCGGCCCCGGCCCCGAGTTCATCCGCACCACCCTCCCCGCCGACGCGGTGACCGCCGCCGTGCAGAGCCCCTACCCGGTCCTCCTCAACCCTGACGTGACCGAGATCCCGGCGGGCGCCACCGCCCCCGTGGACCGGACCGACGGCCCCACACCCGGCTCCCGCGCCGTGGCGGGCGGCGGAGGCGGCTACCTGTCCAACGAGGTCGCCTACCGCTCCAACCGGCTCCGCACCGAACTCGCCCCGCACCTGCCCGGCGGCCACCTCCACACCCCCGTACTCACCGGCCTGCCCGCCGACCCCCAACTGCTGACCGGCCCCGAGTTCGAACACAACGAGAACGCGATCACCGCCGAGGTCCGCACGATCCTCGAACACGCCGCCGTACGACGCTGAGCCGTCCGGTCACCGCCCCCGCCTGCGGTCCGTCACCCCGCCATGGGGCAGGATGGCAGCCCGTTCCGGATGCGTACACACGCCCGAACGCGGCTTACAGCACGACGAACTGACAGGTGACAAGGTGACGACACACCTCATACGACGCTCGGCAGCGCCCGCCGCCACACCCACCGGCCGGGAACGCGCGGCGGAGGAGGTCCGTTGAACCGGGATCTCGTCCTCCACGACTGGCTGGTCGCAGGCATCGCCCTGGCGGCGGGCGCCGCGGCCGGGCTGCTGCTGCGCGCCCTCCTGCGATGGCTGGGCCGGCACGCCGAGCGGACCCGGTGGAAGGGCGACGACGTCATCGTCGACGCACTGCGCACCATCGCCCCGGGCGCCGCGCTCATCGCCGGCGCCGCGGTGGCCGCCACGACCCTGCCGCTCACCGCCCGGGTCTCCGGCTTCGTCAACCAGTCCCTGACCGCGCTGCTCATCCTCATCGCCACGCTCGGCACGGCGCGGGTCGTCGCGGGCCTGGTCCAGTCCGTGGCGGGGACCCGCACCGGGGTGGCCGCGTCGGCGTCCATCTTCGTCAACATCACCCGGATCGTGGTCCTCGTGATGGGCTTCCTCGTCGCCCTGGAGACCCTCGGCGTGTCCATCGCGCCCCTGGTCACCGCCCTCGGCGTGGGTGGCCTGGCGGTGGCCCTGGCACTCCAGGACACCCTCGCCAACCTCTTCGCCGGGGTGCACATCCTCGCCTCGAAGACCGTGCAGCCCGGTGACTACATCCGGCTCACCAGCGGCGAGGAGGGGTACGTCGTCGACATCAACTGGCGCAACACCGTGGTGCGCAACCTGTCGAACAACCTGGTCATCATCCCCAACGGGCGTCTCGCACGGACGAACATGACCAACTTCACCCAGCCGGAAGCGCAGTTCTCGATCCTGGTCCAGGTGGGCGTGGGCTACGAGAGCGACCTGGAGCACGTCGAGCGGGTCACCCTCGACGTCGTCGACGGCGTGATGGCCGACATCAACGGCGCGGTCCCCGACCACGAAGGGGCCGTCCGCTTCCACACGTTCGCGGACTCCCGCATCAACTTCACCGTGATCCTGGGCGTCGGCGAGTTCAGCGACCAGTACCGGATCAAGCACGAGTTCATCAAGCGCCTGCACCGGCGCTTCCGTACGGAGGGCATCTCCATCCCCGCCCCGACCCGCACCGTCGCCCTCCAACACGACGAGCACCCCGCGTCGCCCCCGCACCCGCCCGTACCCCACCAGCGCGAGGCGTCGTTTCCGCAGCTGTGACGGCTGGTCATCACCCCCGCACCGGAGCTCCGTTGTCAGTGCCGGCGGCTACGTTCGCAGTGTTGAAGGGGCCTTTCCCGACAGGAGCGGACGATGACCGACAGCAGTGTTCAGCCCACGCTGAGGGTGGTGCTGACCGACGTGAACGAGCGCGTGGTGGAGGCATGGCGGGCGGCGTTCGCGGACACCCCCGGCATCGAGATCCGCCGGGGCTCGATCCTCGACGAGGACGTCGACGCCTGGGTCACCCCGACGAACTCCCGGGGCCGGATGGATGGCGGGGTCGACGCCGCCATCAAGCGTCACCTCGGATCCGGCATCCAGGTGCGCGTGCAGCGCGCGATCCGCGACCGGTTCGCCGGAGCGCTCCCGGTGGGCAGCGCGGTCTGCGTCCCCTCGGGGGCGACCACCCCCCGGTACCTGATATCGACGCCGACCATGGTCCAGTCCTCGCAGAACGTGAGCGCCACACTGAACGTGGCCCTGGCGTGCGCCGCCGCGTTCCAGGCCGTTCACCGGCAGAACCGGCACAAGCCGGGCAGCATCCGCTCCGTGGCCCTGGTCGGGATGGGCGCCCAGACCGGCCGGGTCCCGGCCAGGGTCTGCGCCAACCTCATGTGGACCGGCTACACCCTCTTCCACGACCACTGGTTCGAGGACGACGACGAGCTGCGCGCCACGATCGTCACGCAGCTGAACGGCATCGAGAACGCCCCCGTCGAGGAGCGGGTGCGCATCGTGGTGCCCAGCGCCGTCCCGCCCGCCCCCGCCGGCCACCCCGCCGGCCACGCCCCTGCCCCGACCACGACGAACGAGAGCCCCTCTGTCATGACGGACGCGAACGACCCCCTGGCTCTCACCGATCTCTTCGACGGCGGCGGCGAGCCGTGGCTGCCACTCCTGAAGCCGGTCATCGAGGCGCTGCCGGACGCACCCCGCTTCATCGGGAAGGGCCGCAGCCCCGAGGTCGTCCCGGTGCGCGAGCTGACCTTCCAGGCCCTCAAGCCCCACCCGCCGCACAAGTGGAAGGTCGTCGCCTTCGGCCAGAACCCCTACCCGCGGGCGGAGAGCGCGACCGGCATAGCCATGTTCGACAACACCTTCGGCGACTGGAAGGACAGCCAGTTCGGCAGGGTCGTCAGCATCCGCTGCCTCATCAAGGCGGCGGCGATGTGGAAGTACGGCATAGCCAAGAAGACGCCCATCGCCGACGTGCGCGCGCTGCTGAAGGAGCGGGACACCGTCCAGCCGCCCGAGTGGTTCCAGGCGATGCTCACCCAGGGCGTGCTGCTGCTGAACGCCTCGCTCACCGCCAGCGGCGACGGAGCGATGGGCACCGACCAGCACACGGCGTTCTGGCGGCCCGTCGCCGAACGGATCGTCGAGGAGATCCTCAAGGCCAAGCAGGACGCCGACGAGGAGGACCGCGGGATCGTCTTCGCCTGGTGGGGGGCGCACGCCCGCAACCTGAAGAGGGTCGTCCTGCGGCTCCAGGAGAAGTACCCGGACGTCGAGGTCCGCCACATCGACCACGCGAACCCGGCGGCGCAGGGCGACATCTTCTGCGAGGGCGACCACTTCGCCCTGGTCAACGAGGCCCTCACCTCACTCGGCGCCGACGTGATCGACTGGCTGCCCAGCAAGGGGTGGAACGCGGGGGCACCCGGCGCGGACGGGGGAGTCGCGGCCCGCATGGGCACCTTCATCGAGTCGACCATGAACCTGCACCAGCTGTACCTGGAGCGGCTCACCAGCGTCAAGGACGAGGGCCTGGTCCTCCCCGCGATCACCGGCGTCTTCGACACCCCGCTGATGGACTTCCAGGACGCCGTCGCACCGGTCGCCCGGACACTGTCCGGGCTCGCCGGACACATCGACCGCTCACGCGACTTCGGCAAGCGGCGGGCGGACGAGATGTCCGCCGGCCTGTCCGCCGACGCGATCGCCGCCCTCTACCTCTACACCTGCGAGTCCGCGTTCTACCGCGAGATCAACGCCGTCCTGCGCTCCCCGGACCGCACCAGGGTCACGCCCTACCTGCCGTACCTGCGCCTGCTGTTCTCGGCGGTCTCGGGGCTGCCCGCGCACACGCAGCCGCTGTGGCGCGGTGTGTCGCTGGACCTGCGGGCGCAGTACCCGGTGGGCCGGACGGTCACCTGGTGGGGCGTCTCCTCGTGCACCTCGCAGCTGAACGTGGCGCGGTCCTTCCTGGGCAGCCGCGGCAAGCGGACGCTCTTCGAGGTGACGCCCGCCAAGGCGGTCGGGATCAGGAGCTTCTCCGCCTTCACGGGGGAGGAGGAGTACATCCTCACACCGGGCACGCAGCTGAAGGTGACGGACGTGAAGAGCGAGCGCAGCGGCCTCTACACGGTCAAGCTGACCGAAGTGGACGACACCTCCATGGTGTCCTGACCCGCCCGGCCGGCCCCTACGCGACCTCCGGCTGCGCCGATGCCGCGACCCCGGGCGGCAGACTCCCCGAATCCCGCGGCATCGGCTACCTCCACTGACCCCGGGCCTTCCGGGTCATCCGGAACCTAGCTCCAGCGCTGGTAGTCCCCGCCATTGCAGCCGAGGGTGTAGACATTGCCCGCGCTGTTGCTGTCCAGGCAGCGTGAGGTCGCCTTGTTCTTCAGGTACCAGCCCTTGGAATCCTTGAGCTCGTACCAGCGCTGGTAGTTGCCGCTGTTACGGCCCAGCTCGTATACGTTGCCATTCGCATCGCTGTCGAGGTTCGAGTTGTGGGCGGCGACCGATTCATTCCAGGTCACGCCGTCGTCGGTGCGCATGTCAATCCACTCGTTATTGCTCCAGCACCCGCCCGTGCTGACGCCATCGCTCCAGGTCGTGCCCCAGAGGAGGCACTTACCGGTGGCCTTGTTCGTCCAAGTGACCTTTCCGACCTCTTGAGCCGAGGCGGACCCGGACCCTCCGATTATGAGCACCGAAACGGCCGCCGCTGCCCCGACAGCGGATACCACTCGCTTTGCGAACATCTGAAAGTTCCCCCGTGTGTGATGGCTCGATTCGACTCCCGCAAAAGAGTCTTTGAACGCTCCGGGAATTTATCACGCCGGTCACACCCCGGCAAGATCGTTTTGACGAGGGAAAACGCCTTTGCGGATTACGCGCATCCGCTTATCGGCCTCTGCGGCCAGAGCCTGATGAATGAGTTGCGAAGCCGGAATTCAGCCGGTGATTTCCGCGGGACCTACTCGTCGTCGACGTGGCCGTCGTCGTCCCGGAGCCTGCGCCAGAGGCCGGTGCGGTGCAGCGTGTAGAGCGCGATGGCCAGGAACGCCACCTGCAGCCCCACGGCGAGCAGCCAGAAGACGGCCCCGCTCTCGATCTCGTCCGTCAGGTAGGCGAAGTTCATGCCGAAGAAGCCCGTCAGGAAGGTCAGCGGCAGGAAGATCGTCGACACGATCGCCAGGCGGTTGATCACGCCGTTCTGGTCGGCGGACACCAGGGAGGAGTAGCTGCCGAAGGCGCGCCGGGCCGCTTCCTGGAGCGACTCGATGTCGGTGAGCACCAACCGGGCGGTGCGCTGGTACTCGCGGACCAGCCGCTGGCGCTCCTCCGGGAAGCTGCCGCTCATCATCCGGCGGGTGACCGTCTCCTCCGTCACCCGGTGGTAGGGGAGGAGCGTGTGGTGCAGGAGGGCCGCGGTACGCCGCAGCCGCGTCAGGCGGTAGACCTGCTCGGGCTGCCGTCGGCGAAACATCTCGTCCTCCAGGTCCTTCACGTCCAGCAGGGCCTGGACGGCGGACCCCCGATACGTCTCCAGGGCCTCGTCCAGCAGCAGGAACAGCATGGCCACGGCGTCCGGCGGACGTTCGTTGGGGAAACGGGCGGCGAGGCTTGCGATCAGGCGGGCCGCCCCCCGGTGCACCGTGACGAGATACCTCTCGGTCACCACGGCATGGACGTGAATGACCTGGCCCGCCTCGATCGCGGGCACGACGAACGCGGCGCTGTCCCCGAGGAACTCGGCCCGCACCGACTCGCCCTCCCGCCCGAGCCACGCCAGATCCGCATGCTCCAGACCCAGCAGGTGCGCGAGCGGCTGCCCGACGGGCAAGGACTTCTCGGACAGTTCCACGTCCACGAGCAGGAAAGAGGACGTCGCGAGGCGCTCGCGCGCCTCGGACACACGGGTACGCGTCATGGCGCCGTCCGGCATGGACATCACCGATACGATCATCGTCCCTCGCCGTAGGCCCAGGCCATCGGATGCGTCGCCTCCAGCCTGTACGTGCGACGGCGCAGCGCAATCCCGGCGACGCGTTCGCCCGGCAACGCACCTCGAACAGGTGATCCCCGGGCCGGCCCGCCCCCGCCGACCGGGACGCGGCGGACCTCCAGCCACCCGCGCGTGCGGCATTCGGGGACGTGCGCGTGGCCTGCTTGACCGCCCGGGCCGCCGGACGCAGAGTCGGAACGCGGTGCCGTGACAGCACCGCCCGACCCCGTCTGCGGCGCGCCCGTCCGAAGGCGGCAGACGGCCCTGGCCTCCGGGAGTGACTGCGCTGATGGTCCTCGACCTGGTCGTGATCGGTACGGCCATCACCCTGGGGCCCCTGCACAACAGCGCCTTCATCCTGCTGCTCTCCTCACGGCGTGGTGTCCGCAAGGGCCTGGCGTTCCTGCTGTCGTGGCTCGCCAACCTGGTCGTGGTGATCGCGTGCGTGGTGCTGCTGACCGGTGGCGAGCCCCCGGCCCGCCACAGCGCGCCGTCGACCGCCGCGGCGAGTGCGAAACTCGCCATCGGCCTGGGGATGGTGCTGTACGGAGCGCACCGGCGCCGTCGCCCGCCCCGCCCGCACGGCCCGCCGCGCTGGACCGCCCGGGTGGACGGCGCCTCACTGGTCACGGCCGCCGGACTGGCCTGGCTGCTGCAGCCCTGGGCGCTGGTCGGCGCCGGCGCCGCCACGGTCGTCGCCGCGGACCTGTCCTCCCTCAGCGACTGGCTCGCACTGACCGGCTACTGCCTGCTGGCCACCCTCGGCCTCATCGTCATGGAGATGTACACGGTCTGGGCACCGGCGGCCGCGGGCGCCAGGCTGGACGCCCTGCGGGTCTGGCTCGAGCGGCACCAGGAGCAGCTGATCGTCACGCTCTCCCTGCTCGTCGGCCTGTGGCTGGCGGCCCGCGGCATCTACGAGCTGGTCGCCTGACCGCTCGGCGCGAGGTGGGCGCGGAGAATGAATTGAACACGTTCAGCCCGGCTGGCAGTATGGAGGTGCGCGCCGCCCCGGCCGGGGCGGACGCGTCTGTTTCGCCGTGCCGCGAGGGGGGTTGGCCGTGCATCAGAAGCGGTCGTACGGCCGGATGTTGCCTGTCTCGGCGCTGGTGGGCTGCCTGGAGGTCGCGCTCGCCGTCGTGGTGATCCTCCTGTACGTACGGACGCAACCGCCGCCGGACAGCCCGGTCGACCACACCGCCCTCGCGGCGGGCCTGTTCTCCTTCGGCGCGATCGTCGTGGTGATCGCCTTCCTGCTGTCGCTGGTCTTCGTCCTGCCGGCGGTGGCGCTGGCCGACCAGCTCGGCCGCCGGATCGGCGGCCGCGAGGCGTGGTGGTGGGTGCCGCTGACGGTGGCGGCCCTGGTGGCACCGCCGATCTGGGCCTTCGCCTCGTACAACCACGTGGAGACCCGGTCCGTGCTCGTCTTCTGGGCGACAGCCGTCGCGTCGCTCTCGACGGGCGCCCTGATCGCCCGGCCCCGGCACCCGGGGCTGGGTCGGCAAGTGGCGCTGTGGGGTACGGCGGTGGTGGCGGGGACGGGCCTGCTCGGCGCGCTGGGGCTCACCGCCGGCCTGCTGCCCGCGTACGAGCCGCCGGCGATCGGGCCGGCGACCGTACCCGGCACCTGGGTCGACCACACGGGCGGAACCATGGTCTTCACACCGGACGGCCGGGTCACGGTCTCCAGCGTCGGCGAGCACGGCCCCGGCGCCGACCCGCACCGCATGCCGCCGCAGTGCTCGGGCTCCGGCACCTGGTCGTACGAGCCCGGGCGGGGCGTGCGGAGCCAGAAGGTCCGCGTACAGGTCGCGGGGTGTTCCTGGCCGGCGTGGAGCGTCGGCGGCACCGAGGGGGAGCCCCGGATCCACCAGCGCGTCGGCCACCCGGATTCGGAGTACCTGTACCAGCTGCGAAAGGTCACCAGCCGCTCCTGACACCGGAGCGCCGGAACGCCGAAACACCGCGCCCTGACGGCAACTTGATCATTTTTGGTGCAACCACCGTGAACGCCCTGCCGTCCTGAGCTGCAGGGCGTTCGTACGTTACGGAACTATGTTCGTGTTTGACCGCCTATATGTGTACTCTGAACGCGCTTCATTTTCTGAACAGGTTCAAGAACAAGGGGGGACCGGTGCACCGTCACCGCGTCATGATTTCGGCTGCCGTCGTCGCGGCAGCCATCGGCTTCGTACCGAACGTGGCCCAGGCCTCAGACCAGCCTGCGGACCGTACGGGCAGCGTGGCCGCCGCCATTGATTCCGCGAAGGCCGCGGCGATGGCTTCCGCCGTCTTCCACAGCCCGGCCGAGCGCACCGTGCGCAAGGCCACCACCACGCCCGCCGACGCGGGCGAGAACGGCAAGGCGGCCGCCGCTCCGCAGGCCGCCGGCGCCGGCGCCGGCGCCGTCAAGGACAACCCGGGCCTCGCGGTCGACCTGCGCGCCTCGGGCACCACCGCACACGGCATCAGCCTCGCGTCCCGGATCAGCACCAGCGTCGAGTCCTCGATCCGCGTCGAGATCAACTGGGGCGACGGCCAGACCGAGACCAGCCACACCACCAACGCCAAACTCCTCAAGGCGGACCACAAGTTCGCCGAGGTCGGCACCCACACGGTCACGGTCACCCTGACCGACCTGGACAACAACGTGACCGCCACCAACAGCGTGGAGGTCCAGGCGTCCGGTTCGAAGTTCACCCCGCACGGCCCGACCAGGCTGCTGGACACCCGCGACGGCACCGGCGCCGCCGCAGGCCCGGTCCTCCCGTACGGCACGACCCGTGTGAAGATCGGCGGCAACAGCGGCATTCCGGCCGGCGCGACCGCCGTGGCCCTCAACCTGACCGTCACCAACGCCCGTTCCGGCGGCCATGTCACGGCCTACCCGTCGGGCACGGAGCAGCCGGACACCTCGAACGTCAACTTCGTCGCGGGGCAGACCGTGCCGAACATGACGATCGTGCCGGTCGGCGCGGACGGCTACGTGGAGTTCGTCAACCGCAGCCCCGGCGACGTGGACCTGATCGCGGACGTCACCGGGTACTTCACCCGCACCAACGCCGGCGGCTACACCTCGCTGGACCCGGCCCGCATCGTCGACAGCCGTGAGGGCCTCGGCACCTCACGGGGCCAGGTCGACGGGCAGAGCACGTTCCCCGTGCAGATCGCCGGCCAGGCCGGCGTCCCGTCCCGGGGCGTCACCGCCGTGGCCCTCAACGTCACGGTCACCAACCCGAAGAGCGCCGGCCACCTGACGCTCTTCCCGAGCGGGCAGCAGGCCCCGTCCACGTCGAACGTGAACTTCACGTCGGGCCAGACGATCGCGAACTCGGTGATCGTCCCGGTGGGCTCCGACGGCAGGATCAACGTCCGCAACGGCGGCTGGGACCCGGCCGACGTGATCGTGGACGTCGTCGGCTACTACAGCCCCGACAGCAAGGCCGCCTACCTGCCCGTCACGCCCACGCGGCTGTACGACTCGCGCAAGTGGTCCGTCGTGCCCGGCCAGGACTACAGCTACCTGCCGCTCGCCGACGGCAAGCCGTGGGTCACGGGCTACGTCCTGAACGCCACGGTCACCAACACCCAGGGCGACGGCCACCTCACGGTCGCCCCGGACACCAACACCTGGGCCCAGTACATCGGCGGGACCCAGATCCGCCCGACACCGCCCAACTCCTCCAACCTGAACTGGACGAAGGGCGCCACCGTCCCCAACCTCGTCCAGGCGAGCACCGGCAAGACCGGCGTCATCGACCTCTGGAACCGCAGCTGGGAGCCCACCGACATGGTGGTCGACATGTTCGGTCTCTACGAGTACTGATCCGCCCGGCGGACCCAGCCCCACCCCCGTGCCCCGGGAACAGCCACTGCGGCCGTTCCCGGGGCACACCCCGTTCCCGGCCCGGTCCACCCCGCCGACCCCGGAGCCGGCCGGCCGCCGATAAACACTCGGGGAATTCGCTGAAATCAAGCCGGTCGGCGCAATTTCCGTGCCCCCGCCGAGAAATGCGGCCGCTTACGCTCCGGCGGGGCTCAAGCGACCCCGGGGAATACTGGAGAGCGGCCGGAACGTCGGCCGGAACACCCTCATGGCCGGATTTCATCGGCGGCAACGTGACGAAGTCGAACCGGACTTGCCCAGGTAGCGAGCAGAAGCCCCGCACGCTTGCCGCCGTCCGGACGACCTCGCAATGCTTTCCGCGCACGATCCGGTCGACTGAAGTCCAGTGCACCTTCGGCTTTCCGCTTCCACACCCCGGGAGACTTATATGTCCGACACTGCACGTACCCCCGAATTCGAACTCCACGACCTGGAACTCGATCTCGGCGACCTCACCGTCACCTCGATGAGGGACACCTCCGCACTGCCCGAGGGCGGGGCGTCCTGGGGCTCCTGCTCCTGCCAGGGATCGTCGTCCTGCGCCCAGCCGCAGAACTCCGTCGCCCTCGAGGCCTGACCCCGCACACGAGAGGAAACCCCATGACCGACCACACGCAGTCCGCCGGTTTCGACCTCGACGAACTCGACCTCGGTGAAATCACCGTGACCTCCATGCGGGACACCGTCGCGCTGCCCGAAGGCGGCGCGTCCAACGGCGGCAGCTCCTGTTCCTGCGGCTCGTCCTCCTGCGCACACCCGCAGATGCCCGAACTCCCCGTGTAAGGAGATTCGGACGCACCACCGCACGCCAGCAACAACGCACCACCGCGCCACCGCACGACCGCTCGGCAGAGCTTCCCGCCGTGCCACGCGCCCGGCGGGAAGCCCGCGCACCGCCCCCACCCACAGGACGGAAACCCATGCCGCAGCCGCACTCCACCCCCGGCGCCGACGGCTACCGGGTACGCTCCGCCCCCTACGCGCTGGCCCGCGCCACCGTGCTCGCCCACCCGGCCCAGCACCCGGCCCCGGCCGCCTTCCGGGACCTGCTGGCCCGCCTCCACCGGCTCGACACCCAACTGGCCCTGACCGCCGCCCCGCTCTGCGACGACCTGTACGCCGCCCGCGACGACCACCCCGCAGGCTTCCACCGCGACGTCGTCCTGCCCCTGCGACGGGCCCTGCACAACGGCCGCGAACCCCGCCCCGCCCTGCTCGCCCGCCTCGGCGACCTCCCCGCCCGCCTTCCCCGGCTCACCACCTGGCTCACCCTGCGCGCCGACCGCGACACCCTCCTCACCGCCCTCGACGCCGCCGCGGGACCCGCCCTCGACGCCGAACGCGCCGAACTCGCCGCCCTCTGCCGCGAACCCGCCCTCACCAAGGCCACCGCCCTGACCAGCGCCGACCTGCTGCGCGCCGTGAACCGTGCCGCCACCGGCGCGGCCGACCGCCGGGCCCGCAAAGAGGAGCCCACCGTGCTGCGCTACGCCCTGCGGGCCAGCACCAAGACCAGCCCGCTGTCGTGGTTCACGGCGGTCGGGTGGGGCCCGCTGGCCGGCGCGCCCGCCGACGGCCCGGCCCGCCCCGTGACCTCCTGGGGCGCCGCACCCCTCCTCGACGGCCCCCTGCGCCCCGTCGTACGGGCCAACCGCACCCTGACGACCGCGCTGACCCTCGCCCTCCTCGACGCTCCGCACCGCCGCACCACACTGCCCCACCGCATCACCAGCACCGCACGGACCACCGACGGACGGGCCGCCTACTCCCGCGACCGGCCCACCTTCGCCGGCGGCCGCTACCTCGTGCCCGGCGAGGACGAGGCGGAGGTGGCCTCCGGCGGACCGCTGCGCCTGCTCACCGCCCTCGCCGAGAACCCCGTACCGCTCGCGGAGCTGACACGGCAGCTGGCCGCGGCACTCGGCCCGGCCGCCGCCGACGGTGATGCCGGTGGCGGTGGTGATGACGGCCGGGCCGCGGCCGCCGCCTTCCTCGACCAGCTCGCCCACGCCGGCCTGCTGGTCCCGCAGGACCCCGTCCCCCCGCAGGACCCCGACCCCCTGCACCACCTCGCCGCCTGGTTACGGACCTTCGCACCCGGCCACCCGGAAGACGCCGAACGCGCCGAGCGGATCACCGAACTCGGCTCGCTGACCGCCCGGTTCGCCGCCGCCCCGGCCGCGGAACGCCCCGAACGGCTCGCCGCCCTCACCCGGCGCTGGACCGACGAGCTGGCCGCCGCCGGCCGGCCCGTCCCCACCGCCTCCGCCCCGCTGACCGTCCTGTCCGAGGACGTGGTCGCCCCGCGCCCGCTGGCGCTCGACGGCTTCCTCGGCGCCGCCGACCACGAGGCGCTCGGCGAGGTCACCGCCCTCGCCGAACTCTTCGACCTCGGCCATCTCGTCCGCCGCGCCGTCCGGGACCGCTTCGTCGAGCGCTACGGCACCGGCGGACGCTGCGCGCACCCCTGGGAGTTCGGCCCGGACGTCACCGCCGCCTGGGAGTCCGCCGGACGGATCGCCCTCCTCGACCCCGCCGACCGCGACGCGTTCCCCAGCGCGACCGAACCGCTCGCCCGGCTGCGTACGGAGGTCGCCGACGCCCTGCGCGACCACAACCCTCCCGCCGGGGCCCACGACGAGGCGGTGCTCCCCGCCGACACCCTCAAGACCCTCGGCGAACGGCTCCCCGCCCCGACCGTCGAACGGCCCCTCAGCTACGCCTACTTCCTCCAGCGCGACCCCGCCTCCGGGCTGCTGGCCGTCAACCACGTCTACGGCGGATGGGGCCGCTTCGCCAGCCGCTTCCTGGACTCCCTGGACCCCCGCGCCACCGCCGAGGTGTCCCGCCGGCTCCGCCGCGGCCTCGGCCCCGGCGCCCGCCCCGCCCAGATCCGCCCCGTCGGCGGGTTCAACGCCAACCTCCACCCCCTCCTCGTCCCGGACGAGATCGGCCCCGACCGGCACCGCACCCCGATCGCCGAGGCCGACCTGGAACTCGTCCACGACGAAGCCACCGACCAGGTCCGCATCCGCCTGCGGACCACCGGCGAGCTGCTCGACGTGCTGTACCCCGGCTTCCTCGCCCCCGTGCTGCTGCCGGCCCGCATCGCGCCCCACCTCGCCGACCACCCGGGCGGGGTCGTCGACCTCCGGCCCCTCGCCCCCCGCCGGTCCCTGGCCGCACCCGGCGGCCACGTCACCGTCGGCTCCCGGCTCCGCCACCGGCACGTGGTGCTCCAGCGCCGCCGCTGGCTGCTGCCGCCCGCCGTGGTGGCCCACCTGCGCGCCGACCTCGCCGCCGACACCGGCCCCGGCCGGGTCCCCGCGGCAGCCGCCGCCCACTGGCGCGCCCTGCTCGGCCTGCCCGAGCAGGTCTTCCTGCACCCGGTGGCCGGCGCCCCCACCGGCCGGGCCACCGAGGACTTCCTGAGCCGACTGGCCCGCCCCAAACCGCACTTCGCCGACCTCGGCAACGCCCTGCACCTGCGCTGCCTGGCCAAATGGCTGTCCCGGCACACCGACGGCGTCGTCCTCGAAGAGGCGCTGCCCGCACCCGGCGGCCTGTCCGCACCCACCCGGGCCGTCGAACTCGTCCTGGAGGTCTACCGGGACGGACGCCCGCGATGACCCCCCTGCCGAGCCCGCCGAGCCTGCCGATCCGGTCCGGCCGGTCCGGCCCGCCGAGCCCGCCGAGTCCGCAGCACCAGGAGAGGAGCCTGCCGGACATGCCGTCCCCCGACCCCGAAACCCCCGCCGGAGACGACCCGCGCGACAGCGGCGCCCTCGACGTCGTCGCGTACCACCACCACCCGGTCAAGGCCCCGCTGCTGCGCGAGGTGATGCTGCCGCTCGCCGCTGCCGCCGCCGCGGACGGCACCGCCGCCCACGTGGAGCGGCACTGGCTGCACGGCCCGCACCTGCGACTGCGCCTGCAGGGCACCGACCCCGCCCACGTCGCCGACACCGCCGCCACCGCGGCCGGACGCATCCGCGCCTGGATGCACGCACACCCCTCGCACAGCGACCTCACCGAAGCCCAACTCCTGGAACGGGCCGCCGAGGCCGGGCGCGCCGAACTCATCGCCCCGCCCTACGGGCCGGTCCGCCCCGACAACACGGTCCGGATCGAGCCCGTCGACCGGTCCTCCGTACGGGGCCTGCTCGGAGCGGACGGGACCCGCCTGCGGGAGGACCTGCTGCGGTCCGGCCTGGACGCCCTGCGGGCCGGCGCCGGCTTCCTCGGCCGGCACGGCGACACCGACCGGGCCCGGCTCCGCCTCGCGGTGACCGCCCTCGCGGCCCACGTCTGCGCCCACCCCGGCGGCCTGACGGGCGGGCACTGGTCCTACGTCTCCCACCTGGAGGACTTCCTGCTCCACGACGACCCGGACGGAAGGCTGCGCGCCACCTTCGAACGGCACGGGGAACAGGCCGGGGACACCGTGACCGCCCTCGTCGGACGGATCGCCGACGGGCGCGCGGACGACTGGGAACAGGCCTGGGCCGGTTTCTCGCAGGGCGCCTGGCGGCTCACGCAGCAGCGCCACGACGCCGGCGCCGACCTGCACGGAGACCCCCTCGCCTACCGGGTCCGGGCCGCCGCCACCGGCGACGCCGCCGCCCACGAGCGCTGGAACCAGGACATCCGCACCCGCTACAGCGAGTTCCACCGACTGCTGCGCCGCGCCGACCCCGAGGGCGCGATGTGGAGCCGCCCCGACTACCTCGTCCACCGGGCCTGCACGAACGCCCTGTACCGGCTGCTGGCCGTCTGCGACGTCCGCCCGCTGGAGCGCTACCTCGCCGCGCACCTGGTCGTCCGCGCCGTGCCCGCCCTGACCGGATGCGACTGGCGCACCGAGATCGGCGCCGTCATCGACGCGGTGGAGGCACGGACATGACCGGAGCGAACGGCAGCGCGAACAACGGCGCGGACACGGGAACGGGCGGCGAGCGGCTGCGCCCCGGCACCGCCGTCACCCCGCTGCGCGCCGGACTGCACCTGCGGGGGCGGCGCGGCAGCGTCACCCTGGAGGGCAGCACCGCCGTTCCGGTGGTGTGGGGCCTGCTGGAGGAACCCCTGCGCTCCGGCCGCCTCGCGGAGTTCCGGGAGGACCTGGAGCCGGGCTCGGCCGTCCGCGTCGCCGTCGACACCCTCGTCGGCCAACTCGCCGACCACGACCTCCTCGTCCCCGGACCACCCGCCGCCGGGACCCCGGACACCACCGGCGGCGCCGTGGACCCGGCCGTCGCGCGGTGGATCGACGCCACGGCCGGGCACCCCGCCGACGCGGCCGCCGCCCTCGCCACCGCCCGCGCCGAGGTCCTGGCCCGCGACCCGGCCGCTCCGCCCGCCGCAGCCGCCGTACGGGCACTGGAGGCCTGCGGCCTGCCCGTCACCCGCACCCCCGACCCGGAGCTGCCCGGGGACCGGGTCCTGCTGACCGTCCGCGCCGCCGGCCGGGACCGGGCGGTCGCGGCCGGCCTGGGCGGCGCCACCGGATACGCGACCGCCCCCGGCAGCGCCGCCCAGGCGCGCGCCGACGCCGCGGCCCTGGAAGCCCGGCTCGCCGCCGCCGCGGGCACCGGTGAGCCGCAATCCCCTGAGCTCACGGGCGCGTTCGCCGCGCTGCTGGCCGGCGCCGCCGCGCACCGGCTGCTGTGCGCGGCCGCCGGACTGCCCGACCCGGCCGCCGAGGCAGCGGACCCGCGGCTGATCCCCGGGATCCCCGCCGTCCTCCTCGCCGACACCCGCCCCGCGCGCGCCGACCACCACAGCTGGCTCGGCCCCGAGCGGATCGACGCGGACCGCCGCGTCCGCCTCGCGCCCCCGGCCGGGCTCGGCGAGGCGCTGCGGCGGATCACCGCCCTCGGGGAGCACCGCTGCGGACCCCTGCCCGGACCGCTGGCGGGGGAGCTGCCCCAACTCCCGGTGCCCCTCGCCACCTGCACGCTCCCCGGCCCCGCCACCGCGAACGCCGCAACGCCCCGCACCCTGACCGGCGGCGGGCCCCGCCTCGACCTGGCCCGGCTGGAACTGTTCTGCCGGGCCGCCGAACTGCTCCTCGGCGACGGCGAGTTCACCGTCGGGGCCGACCCGGTCCACGCCCGCGGCCGCGCCCTGCGCCACGCCGCCGCCCGCCGCCTCGCCGCCGCCGTCCCGGACGGCCGCACCGCGGTGGACCCGGCCCGATGGTCCGGTCACCCGCAGCTGCGCCACTGGTGGACGACGCTGACCGACCGGCTCGCCGTCGCCGCGCGCCTGGAGGTGCACCGGGCGGCCCCCGGCGCGCAGGCGTACCGGGCCGTGGTCCGCCGCACCCCGGCGGGGCCGGGCAACGGACCGGGCCCGGTGCTCGGCGAGGCCGTCGAGGCGACGCCCGGCGACGCCGCGTCCTTCGCCGCGCTGGCCGCCGTCACCGCCGCCGCCTGCATCGCCGCGGCCGGACCGTCCGCCGGCCCGCCCCGGCCCTCCGGCGGCGCCGTCGCCCCGCTGGCGACGGCCGGTGCGCGCACCGCCGCCTGGGAAGACCTCGGCTGGACCGGCGGCTGGCTCGCCGACCTGGCCGCGCGCGAGGAAGCCTTCCAGAACACCCTGCACCGGCTCTCCGGAGCCGGCCCCGCCGCCCTCACCCCGGCCGCCGCCCCCGAACCCGCCGGCCTGCTGCGCTCCTTCGGCTTCACCGTGCTGCGCACCGCCGAGGAGACCCGATGACCGCCCCCGCCCCCGCCCCCGCCCGGGCCGCCGTCCCTGTCCCCGTACCGGTACTGGACGCCGCCGCCGCGCTGGCGGCCACCACCGGCCGGGCCGCGGTCCTGCTGACCCACTGGACGCTCGGCCTCGCCGAGGAACTGAGCCGCCACGCCCTGCGCCGGCCCGTGACCCTGGTCCCGGTGCGCTTCGACGGGGCGCTCACCGTGGTCGGGCCGGTGCTCCGGCCGGGCGCCGCGGCCTGCCTCGTCTGCACCGAGTACCAGCGACTGGCGACCGCGGGCGGCCGGGTCCCGTGGCAGAGCCCGAAGCTGACCCTGGCCGGAGTGCCCTCACCGGCCCTGACCCCGGCCGCCCTGGCCCTCGTACGGGAACTCCTCGACCACCCGGACCCGCACTCGAACCCCGGGGACCCGCACCCGGACTCGGACTCGGCCGTCGTCCACGTCGTCCACCAGGGCCGCGGCACCTGGTCCACCCACCACGTCCGCCCGATCGGCGGCTGCGACGTGTGCCGCCCGCTGCCGTCCGACGCACAGACCCCCCTCAGCCCCCCGCCCGACAGGCCGCGCCCGATGCCCGACCCGGCCGTCCTGCGCGGCCCCAACCCCCGTACGACCGGCGCCGCACTGCGGGCCGCCCTGTACGACGAGCGGTTCGGGCCGGTGCGGCTGCTGCGCCGCTCCGAGGACTCGGCGTTCAGCCTCACCAGCGCGATCGTCACCGACGGCCGGTCCGTCGACGACGGCGGCCACGGCCGGGCCCGCACCTTCGCCGACAGCGAGCGCATCGCCCTCTTCGAGGCCGTCGAACGGTACGCGGGCATGCGCCCGACCGGCCGCCGCACCGACCTGTGGGCCTCCTTCGCCGCACTGGGCCCCGACCAGGCCCTGGACCCCGAACGGCTCGGCCTGCCCGACCCCGCCCACCACGGCCACCCCGGCTCACCCACCGTCCCCTACACCCCGGACCTGCCGCTCCACTGGGTACGCGGCTGGTCCCTCACCCACCGCCGGCCGACCGCGGTCCCCGAACACGTCGCGTACTGGGACGTGCCCGGCCCGGACCGGACGCGCGTCGTGTACGAGTCCTCCAACGGCTGCGGCCTCGGCAACAGCCCCGAAGAAGCCGCCCTGTACGGGCTGTTCGAGGTCGCGGAACGCGACGCCTTCCTCATGGCCTGGTACGCGGCCACCCCGCTGCGCCGCGTCCGCCTGCCGGCCGACGACACCGACACCCTGCTGCTCGCGGACCGGGCGGCGGCCGCCGGCTACCGGCTGCTCCTCCTGGACGCGACCAACGACTTCGCCGTCCCGGCCGTCCTGGCGGTCTGCCGTTACGAGGGCGACCGTCCGGACGCGCCGCGGATGTTCCTCGCGGCCGGCGCCCACCACGATCCGCGCGCCGCGATCCGCTCGGCCGTCGCCGAGGTCGTCACCAACGTCCTGGAGGCACCGCACCGTTCCTTCGCCGAGGGAGGGCCGCGCGACCCCGAGCGGCTGCGGCCCATGCTGGAGCGCCCGGAACTCGTGCTCACCCTCGACGACCACGTCGGGCTGAGCACCCTGCCCGAGGCTGCCCCCCGCCTGGAGTTCCTCTTCGCCGACACCCCCACCGTGCCGGTCGCCGAGGCCTGGCCCGGTGCCCCCGCCCCGGTGCCCGACCTCTCGGACCTCCTGACGCGGACCGTCGAGCGGCTGGCCCGCGCCGGACTGGAGGTGATCACCGTCGACCAGAGCGAGCCGGGGCTGCGCGAGCGGTTCGGCCTGCACTGCGTCAAGGCCGTCGTCCCCGGCGCCCTGCCGATGACCTTCGGGCACGTCAACCGGCGCACCCTCGGCCTGCCCCGGCTGCTGGAGGTGCCCCACCGCCTGGGCCGCACCACCCGGCCCGGGCGCCACGGCCAACTGCCCCTGCACCCGCACCCCTTCCCCTGACCCGACCCGCCCGACCTGCCCCGACCGACCTGCGACGACGAGGACCGGACGACGTGACGACGACAGACACCGACACGGGCACCACCACCGCCACCGACACGGGCACCTGGCAGAGCCACCACCTGTTCCTGCACTCCACCACCGAGGACACCGACCGCTTCCTGGTCCGGGACGCCGCCCCGCTCCTCGACGGCCTCGTCGCCGCCGGCGAGGCCGCCGACTGGTTCTTCATCCGCTACGGGGAGGACGGCCCCCACCTGCGGATCCGGGTCCGCGCCACCGCACCGCTGCCCGAACTCCCCGGCCTGCTGGCCCGGGAGGCGCGCCGGGTGCCCGCCGTGCCCGGCCCCTGGCCCTCCCTCCACGGCGAGGCCCGCGCCGTCCCCTACGTACCCGAAACCCGGCGCTACGGCGGACCGCGTGCGCTGCCCGTCGCCGAGGCGCTCTTCGGCGCCTCCACCCGCACCGCCCTCGACGTACTGCGGGCGCTGCCCGCCGCCGGCACGGCCGCGTCCCGGCTCACCGCGGCCGCGGACCTCGCCCACACCACCGCGTACGCGCTCGGCATGGACCGGCTCGCCGCCACACGCTGGCTGCGCGCGCACGCGGCCGGCTGGCGCTGGGTCACCGAGGTGCCGCTGCTGCCCGGCGCCGCCGTCCACACCCGGGTCAACACCGTCCACGCGGCGCAGCGCACCGCCCTCGGCGGGCGCGCCGCGGACCTGCGCGAGCGCCTCCGGGCGGGCACGGCGGCGCCCTGGCAGGCGCGCTGGGCCGAACGGGTCCGCGAAGCCGACGCGGCTCTCGACGGCCTGGGGGAGCGGACCCGGGCCGGGGTCTGGGGCTCGCAACTGCACATGCTGTTCAACCGGCTGGGCGTCAGCCCCGACGAGGAACGCGCCGTGTGCCGCCTCGCCGCGCGCACCCTGCTGGAGACCGACGACGCACCGGCCGGGTTCTTCCCGCCGGGCCACACCGCCCCCGACGTGCAGTACCTGGAGCGCAGCAAGTTCCAGATCGGCCGCGGCGAGGACTCGGCACTGCGCCCGTACGCCCCAACCGACGACGACGACGGCGACGACGACCGCCCGGCCGCGGCCGCAGCCATGGCCGTGGCCGCCGAAGTCCCGCTCCCCGCCGATCCGTTGCCCGAGGTGTCCCTGGGCGCCGTCCTCGCCGCCCGCTCCTCGCTCCGCGGCGCCCTCACCGGCCCCCTCGACGCCGGCACCCTCGGCGCGCTGCTGTGGCACTCCCTCGCCGAGAGCGGCCGCAGCGAGCAGCGCCTCGCCGACGGCACGACCCGTACCCTGACCCACCGCCCCCACCCCAGCGCGGGCGCCCTCCACACGGCACGCGTGCGCCTGCTCGTCCTCGACGTGGCCGGGCTCCCCGCCGGCACCTACGACTGCGTCCCCGAGCGCCGGACCCTGCGCCGCATCGGCCCGGTGGCACCGCTCGAGGACATCACCGCCCTGTCGACCTACCTCTCGCGCCCGTCGACCGACCCGGACTGGATCGGCGTCGCACAGGCACCGGTACTCCTCGCCCTCTACGCCGACCTCGGCCTGCTGCGCCGCCGCTACGGGCTGCGCGCCCTGCGCCTGGCCCTGCTGGAGACCGGCCACCTGGCCCAGACCCTGCTGCTCACGGCGACGGCGCTCGGCCTGGGCGGGACCCCGCTGGGCGGTTTCCACGACGACCTGGCCCACGAACTCCTCGGCCTCAACGACCCGGACCAGCCCCTCCAGTACCTCCTGCCCCTCGGCCGCCGCCCGCACCCAAGCGACGGCTGACCACCCCGGCCGGCGGCGCCGGTCGGACCCGACCGGCCTTCGCACGGCGGGCGATCGTTTCCCGCCGAATATCGGATCTTCCCCGCCCTCCCGGTGGCCAGTCGGTAGCGTCGGCCGTCACCACCCGGCCGGAGCAGTCGAAGCCGGCCGGGGCCGTCAAGAACCGAGGGAGCGAGTACTGATGGTGAGTGTCGAGACGTCTCTGAAGGAAGCGATGACCTCGATCGAGGGGAGCGTGGGGGCCGCACTGGTCGACTACACGAGCGGCATGGCCCTCGGAACGCTGGGCGGAGGCAAGGACCTCGATCTCACGGTGGCCGCGGCCGGGAACACCGATGTGATCCGGGCCAAGCTCCGCACCATGGAGATGCTGGGCATCGAGGAGGACATCGAGGACGTGCTGATCACCCTCGGCAGCCAGTACCACCTCATCCGGCTGATCAAGGGCCGCGGCGGCAACGGCCTGTTCCTCTACATCGTCCTGGACAAGGGCAGGGCGAACCTGGCCATGGCCAGGCACCAGCTCAAGCGCATCGAGGCGGAACTGGAGATGTAACCGTCGCCTGCTTCCCGGCTCCGCATGCCCACGAGTTGAAAGAGTCTTCAACTCGGCACATCTGAATGTGATCAGCGACGGGTGGACCGGAGCCAGGGGGCGGGAGGATGGATCGAGCCGGGCACCGAGGATCCGGCAGGTCCGGCCGCCAGCTCGTGAAAGTCGAACCCGGGTGGGAGTGTTGTCGCATGCAGGTGCCGCTGTACCAGGCCAAGGCGGAGTTCTTCCGCATGCTCGGGCACCCCGTCCGCATCCGCGTACTGGAACTGCTCCAGAACGGCCCCGTACCCGTACGCGAACTGCTGAACGAGATCGAGATCGAACCGTCCAACCTCTCCCAGCAGCTCGCGGTACTGCGCCGGTCCGGCATCGTGGTCTCGATACGGGACGGCTCCACCGTCAGCTACGCCCTCGCCGGCGGCGACGTCGCGGAACTCCTGCGGGCCGCACGGCGCATCCTCACCGAACTGCTGGCCGGGCAGAGCGAGTTGCTCGCCGAACTCCGGCACGCCGACACCTCGGTGCACGCGGGTCCGCCCGGGCTGTGACCGCCCACCCCGCGGGCCGCCGGCGCGGCGGCCTCCTGTCGATCACAAACCGCACAGCCGGTAAAGCCTTGGCCCCTATGGAGTGAATCCCGCCAGGATTCCGTGACCCTTGGCCGGAACCTTACATACGTTGGCCCCTCTTCTCGCTCATCACCACAACTGGGGGGCCGGTGCGCAACCACCGACTCGTAATGACCGCTGCCCTCGTGGCAGCCGGTCTCGGCATCATCCCGGGCACCGCGCAGGCGGCGGATCCCGTACCCGTCGCGGCCGGCGTGGCCGAGGCGATAGCCAAGGCAGCCACCTCCGAGGGCTTCCACAGCCCGGCCGACCGCACGATCCGTACCACCCTGCCCGGCGCCGCCGCGGCGAACGGCAAGGCGAACGCCAAGACCGCCGCACCGCAGAGCGCCCCGAGTACGCAGGCCGCAGTGGCCGCGGCGGACGCGGGCGCCAACCCGGCTCTCGCGGTCGACGTCAGCGGCACCAGCTACACCGCGCACGGCATCGAGCTCACCACCCTGATCACCAGCGCCGACTTCGCGCTCGGCGTCGTCATCGACTGGGGCGACGGGAAGACCGACACGGTCACCGCCCAGGGCACCACCGAGCTGCACCACTCGCACACGTACGACAAGTCCGGCGAGTACCAGGTGAAGGTGACGGTGACCGACACCGCCAACGCCGTCCAGGCCACCAACGGGGGCGCCTTCCTCACCCCCGGCTCGGACTTCACCCCGCACACCCCGACCCGGCTCCTCGACACCCGCGACGGCACCGGCGCACCCGCCGCGGCCAAGGTCCCCGGACAGGGCTCCGCCCGGGTGAAGATCGCCGGCAACGCGGCCGTCCCGGCCGGCGTCACCGCGGTCGCCCTCAACGTCACCGTCACCGAGACCGTCGACAGCGGGTACGTGACCGCCTGGCCCGGCGCCGGCTACGACCGCCCCGGCACCTCGAACCTGAACTACACGGCCGGCCGCTCCGTCCCGAACCTGGTGATCGTGCCGGTCGGCGAGGACGGGTACGTGGAGCTCTACAACGGCGGCCCGCAGCCGGTCGACCTGATCGCCGACGTCACCGGCTACTTCACCCGGGCCTCGGCCGGCGGCTACACCTCGATGACACCCGCCCGGTTCGTGGACACCCGCGAGGGCCTCGGCGCCCCCGGCGGCAAGCTCGCCGCGCGCAGCGCGTTCACCACCCGGATCGGCGGCCTGCAGGGCGTACCCCAGGGCATCACCGCCGTGGCGCTCAACGTCACGGTGACCGAACCCCAGGGGCCGGGCCACCTGACCGCCTTCTCCGGCAACGGGCCGGTCCCCACGGCGTCGAACCTGAACTTCGTGCCCGGCCAGACGGTGGCCAACGCGGTGATCGTGCCGGTGGCCGCGGACGGGACGATCAAGGTGTTCAACGGGTCCTGGATGCCGTCCCACGTGGTGGTCGACGTCGTCGGCTACTACAGCAAGGACAGCAAGGCCGCCTTCCTGCCCTTCACCCCCTTCCGGACGCTCGACACCCGCGAGGAGGCCTACGGCTGGCCCGGCGGCCGGTTCCGGGCCCGCGAGTACATCACGCAGGGGTTCACGCCCGAGGCCGCGACGGGTGTCGAGGCCTACGTGCTGAACACCACCGTCACCGAGACCGGCGGCACCGGATACCTCTCGGTGGCACCGAGCCCGAACCCGCTGCCGGCGGAAGGCACACCCGCCGCGCCCACCGCGCCGCGCCCCGGCTCCTCCACCCTGAACTGGACGGCCGGCGAGACCGTCCCGAACCTGGTGCAGGCGAGCGACGGCGACCACGGCGTCATCACCTTCTGGAACCAGGGCTACCAGGACGCCGACCTGGTGCTCGACGTCTTCGGCGTCTACCAGTCGAAGTGATGCCCGCGGGGTGGCCCGTACACGCGGGCCACCCCGACCGGTGAACGTGACGGGCACCGGCGCATTGGAGTGGCCCCCGCTGTTGTTGATGGCGTGGCTCCGGACCGGCCCGCGGCCGCCGCCTAGGGTCGACGCAACCGGGCCGGCACGACCGACGGCCAGCCCTCGCCGAAGAGGTGGGTGCAACGTGGAACGCGTCCCGGCCGACTCACACGGACAGGAACCGCCAGCACCCGCCCGCCGGATCCGCCGCCCGCTGACCCGCGGCCTCGCCGCCGTCACGGGACTGCTGCTCCTGTGCGCACTGCCCGCGCACGCGGCGGGCGCCACCCCGCCCCACGACACCCGCCCGCAGACCGCCCGCCCGCACACCTCCCCGCCGCTGTACGTGTCCGACTACGGCAACAACCGCGTGGTCACCCTGCCCGACGGCGGCGGCCCGAGCCCCCTGCCCCTGGACGGCCTGGTACGCCCGACGGGCCTGGCCTTCGACCGTACGGGCAGCCTCTACGTCGCCGACACGGGCAACAACCGCGTGGTGCGGCTGCTCCCGGACGGAGGCGGCCAGTCCACCGTCCCCACCGACGGCCTCTCGCGCCCCCTGGGCCTGGCCGTCGACCCCGTCGGCGACCTCTACATCGCCGACAGCTTCAACGACCGCGTGGTGAAGGTGCCCGCCGACGGCACCGGCCAGACCACCGTCCCCACCACCGGCCTGCTGCACCCCTGGGGCCTGGCCCTGGAACCCGACGGAGACCTCTACGTCTCCGACTTCGTCAACGACCGCGTGGTGAAGGTGCCGGCCGACGGCACCGGCCAGACCACCGTCCCCACCACCGGCCTCTCACAGCCCACCGGACTGGCCCTCAGCGCCACGGGAGACCTCTACGTCTCCGACAGCGGCAACAACCGCGTGGTGCGGATCGCCGCCGGCACCGGCACCCAGACCACCGTCCCCACCACCGGCCTGAGCAGCCCGCTCGGCCTCGCGGTCGACCACCGCGCCACCCTCTACGTGGCCGACGGCTTCAACAACCGCGTCCTGCGCGTCCGCCCCGACGGCACCCAGAGCACCCTGGACTCCACCGGCCTCAACACCCCCACCGGACTGGCCCTGACCCCGCGCACCCGCACCCCACAGGCCGCCCCGGCGCGGTGACCGCGCACCGGGACCGTGCCCCTCAGGGATCACACAGGCGTACGGCAAGGGCGGCGATGTCGTCGTCGAGGCGCCCTCTGCTGTAGCGCAGGAGGTCCCCGTGAAGAGCCGTGAGCAGCTCGCGGGGCGGCGTCGGGGGCTGCCGGCCCATCCACGCCGCCAGCGGGAAGAACTCGCCGTCGCGGGCGCGGGCCTCGGCGATCCCGTCGGTATAGAGGAGCAGCAGGTCCCCGGGGGCGAAATCGAAGGTGTCGACGGTGTAGTGATCGCCGATCAGCTCCGCGAGGCTCAGCAGCGGCGAGGGGGTGTCGGACTCCAGGACACGGAGTTTCCCGCGGTTCAGGAGCAGTGGAGGGGGGTGCCCACAGTTGAGGATGTGGAGACGACCGCCCTCGCGCGGGATCTCGACGAGCAGGGCCGTGGCGAAGCGCTCCAGCGGCCCGTCGGGGGCGAAGGCGGCGTTGTAGCGGGTACTGCTGGCGTCCAGCCTGCGCGCGACGTCGACCATGTCGACCTCGCCGTAGGCCGCCTCCCGGAAGGCGTTGACGATCGCCGCGGCCGCCCCCACCGCCGGCAGGCCCTTGCCCCGTACGTCACCGATGAGCAGCCGCACCCCGAACGGTGTGTCGACCACCTCGTAGAAGTCCCCGCCGATCCGGGCCTCCGCCGCGGCCGCGAGGTACAGCGACTCGATCTCGACGTTCCCGAGGCGGTGCGGCATGGGGCTCAGCACCACCTGCTGCGCCGCGTCGGCGACGAGCCGTACCTGGAAGAGGGTGCGCTCCCGCTGGAGCCGGACGTGGCTTCCGTACGCGGCGGCCACGGTGACCGCGATGATCCCCGAGGCCGTCCACCACGTGCCCAGGTCGGGGAAGAGGAAGCCGAGGCCGATCATCAGGAAGAGGCAGACCGTCCCGAGCAGGACGGTGGGCAGGACCGGCCACATGGCGGCGGCCAGGGCCGGCGCCGCGGGCAGGAGCCTGCTGAAGGCCATCTCCCGCGGAGTGGCATAGGCCAGGCTGGCGATCACGACGGTCAGAATGACCGGCGACAGCCGTACAAGCCACCCCCGGCCGTAGCGCCGACGCAGCCGCGGCCGTCCAGACTCGATCACACTTCCCAGAATATGTGCGCAAAGGGGGCACAGCGCTCTGGCGGACGGAGCCGGCCGCCTGCCCCGCTCCGCGGCCGGGCGTCGTACCTCGCCGATCCCGCACTCCATTGCGGACCGAAACTGTCCGCAAGCAGGGTCACTCTGGAGTGGTCCGGACGTCCTGCCCGGACTTCCCGAGGAGAGGCGCAACCGTGTCCCACATCGTGCTGCTGGAAAAGGCCCTGAACCACACCACCGGGCTCCTGGAGACCCTCACCCCCGACCAGTACGGCCGGCCCACCCCGTGCGAGGACTTCGACGTGCGGGCCCTGGCCGACCACCTCGTGGCGGGCAACCCGTACTACGTCACCCTGGCCCAAGGCGGCGCCCCGGACTTCTCCCTCTTCGCCCAGGACCGGATCGGCGACCGGCACCCCGGCGAGGTGTACGCGCAGGGTGCCAAGGAGGTCCTGGCCGCCTGGCAGGGCGCGGGAGCCCTGGACCGGCGGATGCCGCTGCCCGGCGGCGGCCTGGGCCCGCGGATCGCGGATCTCCACCTCCTGGAGGCCGTCCTGCACGGCTGGGACCTGGCCACCGCCACCGGCCAGGACCGAACCGGTGACCCCGACGCCGTCGAGGCCGCCCTGCAGGGCTGGTACGGGAACCACCCCGACGAGATCCGCGCCGGGACGGCAATGTTCGGCCCGTCCCGGCCCGCCCCCGACGACGCACCGGCCCTCGACCGGCTCGCCGCCTACTTCGGCCGGACGGTCTGACCCTCCGAGCGGGTGAAACCGGGGCCCGCCGCGGCGATGAGTACGCGGGCCACCGCCGGTCTATCCCTTGACGGAGACGACCGACGCACCGGGAGCACACCATGGGCCTCATCGAAATCGAGCTGTTCGCGACCCTCGACCTCGTCGGGCAGGCACCCGGCGGCCCAGACGAGGACCCGGCCGGGTTCCCGTTCGGCGGCTGGCAGGCACCCCTGCTGGACGAGGTCGCCGGGGCGCAGGTCGGCGCCGCGTACGAGGGCACGGACGCCCTCCTGCTCGGCCGGCGCACGTACGACATCTTCGCCGCCTACTGGCCCCACCAGAAGGGCGGCGAGGACGGCGAGATCGCCGCGCTCTTCAACAGCGTCCCGAAGTACG
Source organism: Streptomyces sp. NPDC001513 (assembly GCF_042894695.1). NCBI lineage: Bacteria > Bacillati > Actinomycetota > Actinomycetes > Kitasatosporales > Streptomycetaceae > Streptomyces > Streptomyces sp. NPDC001513. The sequence goes on along the minus strand of NZ_JBIAVU010000017.1, from coordinate 122,965 downwards.
TGGCCTCCCGCGGCACGCCCGACCTCCCGTGGGCCGGATCCACCCGGCTCGGCCCGGACCTCGCCGCCGCGGTGCGCGAGATCCGCGACCGGCACGCACACGTGAAGGTCGTCGGGAGCCTGGACCTCGTGCAGACCCTCCTGCGCGAGAAGCTCTTCGACCGTCTCGACCTCTGGGTGCACCCGATCGTGCTCGGCGTCGGGAAGAAGGTGTTCGACGGCGGCGCGGTGCCCACCAGCCTCACGCTCCTCGCACCCCCGGCGGCCGGCCCGAAGGGCACCGTCTACCTGCGCTACGGGCTCGCCGACGGCATCCCCGCCACGGGGGACATGAGCGCACCCGACCGCGGCGTCACAAGCGACGACTGAGCGACGACTGACCGACGCCTGAGTGCTCACGGCAGCCTGCACGGGCACCCGCGCCGGGGGGACGTTTTTGTCCGCGGGACAGAAGCTTTCCCCAGAGCAGCGCCGTGCGCGATAGCCTCCGGACAGGGGCCGTCTTCCGGAAAAACTTTTCCGAAAGTGCGCGTTCGGGGCGTGCTGCACCCGAAATCGACCGGAACTCACGGCCCTGTGGGCATCATGCACCTGCCGTCGTCCGCGCACCGCGCACTCCCTGGAGGGACACACGTGAAGGACCCGAAGGACAGGCTGGAAGCACTGCGGGCCGAGATCGAGCGCCGCAACCCCGCACAGCCCGAGTTCCACCAGGCGGTACGGGAGGTCCTCGAGACCCTGGCCCCCGTCTTCACCGCCCGGCCCGAGTACGCCGACCCGGCCGTGGCCCTGGTCGAGCGGCTCACCGAGCCCGAGCGGCAGATCCTCTTCCGTGTCCCGTGGCAGGACGACCGCGGCCGGGTCCACGTCAACCGCGGCTACCGCGTCGAGTTCAACAGCGCGCTCGGCCCGTACAAGGGCGGCCTGCGCTTCCACCCGTCCGTGGACATCGGCGTGGTGAAGTTCCTCGGCTTCGAGCAGATCTTCAAGAACGCGCTGACCGGCCTCGGGATCGGCGGCGGCAAGGGCGGCAGCGACTTCGACCCGCACGGCAGGTCGGACGCCGAGGTCATGCGGTTCTGCCAGTCCTTCATGACCGAGCTGCACCGCCACATCGGCGAGCACACCGACGTGCCCGCCGGCGACATCGGTGTCGGCGGCCGCGAGATCGGCTACCTCTTCGGCCAGTACCGGCGCATCACCAACCGCTGGGAGGCCGGCGTCCTGACCGGCAAGGGCCAGGGCTGGGGCGGCTCCGCGATCCGCCCCCAGGCCACCGGCTACGGCAGCGTCCTGTTCGCCGCCGAAATGCTGCACGTCCGCGGCGCGTCCCTGGACGGCCTGACCGCGGTGGTCTCCGGCTCCGGAAACGTCGCCCTCTACACGATCGAGAAGCTCCAGCAGCTCGGCGCGAACCCGCTGACCTGCTCCGACTCCCAGGGCTACGTCGTCGACGACAAGGGCATCGACCTCCCGCTGCTCCAGCAGATCAAGGAAGTCGAGCGCGGCCGCGTCAGCGAGTACGCGGAGCGGCGCGGGTCCTCGGCACGCTACGTGCCCGGCGGCCGCGTCTGGGAGGTCCCCGCGGACGTGGCCTTCCCCTCCGCGACACAGAACGAACTCGACGCCCAGGACGCCCGCACGCTCGTCGCGAACGGCGTCAAGGCGGTCTCCGAGGGCGCCAACATGCCCACCACCCCCGAGGCCGTACGGATCCTGCAGGACGCCGGAGTCGCGTTCGGGCCCGGCAAGGCCGCCAACGCGGGCGGGGTCGCGGTCAGCGCCCTCGAGATGAGCCAGAACGCCGGCCGGGTGGCCTGGAGCGCGCAGCGGGTGGAGGACGAGCTCGCCGCCATCATGCACTCCATCCACGCCGTCGCCCACGAGACCGCCGAACGGTACGGAGCCCCGGGCGACTACGTCACCGGCGCGAACATCGCCGGCTTCGAGCGGGTCGCGGACGCGATGCTGGCGCAGGGCGTCATCTGACCCGACGACACGCCACCCGCCGTGCTGCCGCACCCGGCGGCAGCACGTGCGGAGAACCGCTCGCGTGACACACTGAATCCCGTGACCAAACCGCACGCGTCGGCGAACCCGTGGTGCCACAAGGACAGGTCCGCCCTCTCCCTCTGGTCCAAGGACTCGATCCTGTCCATCGGGTCGGTGGGTTCCGTGCTGTCGATCGGATCCGTCGGCTCGGTGCTGTCGGTCGGCTCGGTGGGCTCGGCCCTCTCCGCCGCTTCCATCGGCTCCTCCCTCTCCCTGCTCTCCGCCGGCTCCTGGCTCAGCACCGGCTCGGTGCTCTCCGCACAGTCCAGCTGGTCGGTGCTCTCCTGGCGCTCACGCGACGGATTCATGACGGCGGGCATCCTCACCGCGGCCACCGCCACCGCCACCGCCACCGCAGCCCTCGCCCTGCACGCCCTGCATCGCCGGGGCCGGGCGTAGGCCTGCGTACCCGCTCCCGGACGCTTCCCGATCTTGTACCGACCCCTCGGGTAGGGTGACGCCACAGTTCACAGGGGGAGCGAAAGATGAAGTGGCAAGCGCTGAGAGCAGCCGCCGTGTTGGGCATGTCGGGGCTGCTCGTCACGGGATGCAGCGACTCCGGAGGCGCGAAGCCCTCGGACCGCCCCCCGGCCGCCTCCGCTGCCTCCTCCTCCGCGCCGTCGGCGGAGCCGGTCTCGGTGAAGGCGGAGGCCGCCGAGAAGGTGAAGCTCGCCGTCGAGAAGCGCATCTCGGCGGATGAACGGAAGTTCGGTTCGGGCGTGAACTCCCCCTGCTCGACGTCCTCGCCCCGGATGTTCACCGCACCGTGCAAGGCAGCAGCCGACGCCACATCCGACGCCGCCGGCCTGGCCCTGACCGAGATCGACGGACGGCAGGGATTCGCGACGCTCGATTCCGTCGCCCGCAAACTCCAAGCCGCGGTCCGCACCTACCAAACCCTGGGCTGCGCCACCGAGCCGACGGCAGCGGACACCCGCACGGCGTGCCTGGAGCCGGCCGCCGTCATCGCACAGGGGTTCACGGACCTGCGCGACGGGGCCAACGCGGGCCTGGCCGGAAGATAACCCCGACAGCTCACCCCGACAGCTCACCCCGACAGCTCACCCTGGCAGCGACACGGGAACCGCAGGCGCCGCTCCTCGACACCCGTGCGGCCCATCGCCCGCACAGGGCCACCCGAACGACGCCTGTTGATGCCGGGACAGGCGTGCACGCCGTGGTACGGGATATCCGAAGCCATCGGCCGTGATCGCGAAAGGGTGACGCCTGTGTCCCAGGAGCAACGTAAACGCAGGCAGAGGCTGCGGCTGCCGGTGAAGGCGGCTCTGCCCGGCGGCCACCCCCACGAGGACAAGGCACCCGTCACCGACAAGGTGGTCTTCGGCGTGACGGCCGTGCTGACCCTGGGCTTCGTGATCTGGGGCGTGACGGCCACCAGCTCGCTGGAGAGCGTCTCCGACACCTTGCTGAACGGCCTGATGCACAACGGCGGCTGGGCGTTCGTCCTGGCCGCCTCGGGGTTCGTCGTCTTCGCGCTCTGGCTCGCCATCAGCCGGTACGGACGCATCGAACTGGGACAGGAGCACGAGAAGCCGGAGTTCAGCACCGTCTCCTGGGTCGCCATGATGTTCAGCGCCGGCATGGGCATCGGCCTGATGTTCTACGGCGTCAGCGAACCCCTCGCGCACTTCACCACCCCGCCGCCCGGCACCGACCCCGCCGACTCGGCCGACGCCATGCAGACGGCGCTCGCCACCACGCTCTTCCACTGGACGCTGCACCCGTGGGCCATCTACGCCGTGGTCGGCCTGGCCATCGCGTACAGCACCTTCCGGCGCCGCAGGCGGCAGACCATCAGCGCCGTCTTCGTCCCGCTCCTCGGCAAGAAGCGCGCCGAAGGCGCACCCGGCCGGGTGATCGACATCCTGGCGATCTTCGCCACGCTGTTCGGCTCCGCGACGTCCCTGGGACTCGGCGCGCTCCAGATCGGCAGCGGCATGCAAGAGGTGGGCTGGCTGGGCAAGGCCGGGACGGGGCTGCTCGTCGCCATCATCGGGGTGCTGACCGTCTGCTTCGTCTTCTCCGCCGTCTCCGGCGTGGAGAAGGGCATCCAGTGGCTCTCCAACATCAACATGGTGCTGGCCCTCATCCTCGCGGCCTTCGTGTTCGTCGTCGGCCCCACCATCCTGGTCCTCGACCTGATCCCCACCTCCCTCGCCGCCTACTTCGAGGAGCTGCCCCAGCTGGTCGGCCGCACCGAGGCGTCCACCGGCGGCGGTGACGTCGCCGACTGGCTGAGCAGCTGGACGGTCTTCTACTGGGCCTGGTGGATCTCCTGGACGCCGTTCGTCGGCATGTTCATCGCCCGCATCAGCCGGGGCCGTACGATCCGTCAGTTCGTCGGCGGCGTCATCCTGGTGCCCAGCACCGTGAGCCTGGTCTGGTTCGCCATCTTCGGCGGTACGGCCATGCGCCTGAAGGAGCAGGGACACCTCGGCGGCGCGACCACGCCCGAGGCGCAGCTGTTCGGCGTGCTCCAGGAGTTCCCGATCGCCGGCGTGATGAGCCTGCTCGTGATGGTCCTGGTCGGCATCTTCTTCGTCTCCGGCGCCGACGCGGCGTCGATCGTGATGGGCACCCTCTCCCAGAGGGGCACCTTCGAACCGGCCCGGTTCATCGTCGTCTTCTGGGGTGTGGTGACCGGTGGCGTGGCGGCCGTGATGCTGCTCGTCGGCGAGGGCAAGGGCGACGCCCTCGCGGGCCTGCAACACCTGACGATCCTCGTCGCGGCCCCGTTCGTCCTGGTGATGATCGGCATGTGCTGGGCCCTCCTGCGGGACCTCCGCCAGGACCCGCTGATCGTCCGCACCGAACTCGCCGAGGAGGCGGTGGAGGAAGCCGTGATCGCGGGCCACGAGAAGTACGCCGGCGCGTTCGAGATCCGCATCGGCCCGTCCCAGGACGACCCCCCCGGCAAACCGACGAACGACCGCGAAAACCCGGCCCCCCCACCCCCCACCCCCTGACGACCCCCAGGGGTTCAGTCGGCGCGCTTCCCCGTCACCTCCAGCAGCTGCGGGTCGGCACAGTTGCAGGCCGCCACCCGCGCCGGTCCGGGCGCACCGACGGGCGGCAGCTCGATCCAGGACCCTACGTCGCGCGCAGGGGAAAGGCCGAAAGGGGCACGGACCGCTCTGTCCGTGCCCCCTTCCCCGTTCACAGCACCCTGCAGCCGGGCGGCGGAGCTGGTTCCCGGACCGGTGGGGTCAGGAGCCGGCGTTGACGCTCGCCGAGGCGATCGCGCCGGTGCCCGCGCCCCACTTGTCGAGTGCCTTCCGGTACGAACCGTCGGCGATGCAGGCCGCCAGTGCCGCCTTGAGCGCCTCGCGCAGTTCGGGGTTGTCCTTGGCCACGGCGATCCCGAAGGGCCCCGCCTCGATCTGGTCGCCGACGACCTCGAAGACGTTTCCGCCGTCGGCCTTGAGGGCCAGGTAGGCGGCCACGGGGTAGTCGTTGATCCCGGCGACGGCGCCGCCCGCCTTGACGCGCGTCTGCGCCTCGGCGTCGGTCGGGAAGGACTCGATCGCAAGCGCCGGCTTCCCGGCGGCCTCGCACTCCTTCGACCGGGCCTTGGCCACCTCCTCGAAGGTGGTGCCCCGCTGTACGGCGGTCCTCTTCCCGCAGAGATCGGCGAGGGAGCCGATCTGCTGGGGGTTGCCCTTCCGGACGTACACGACGGAGCCCGCGACGAAGTAGTCCACGAAGTCGACGCCGTTGCCGGTCTTCTGCCCCTTGTCGTCCAGACCCTGCTGGCGGGCCAGGGTGTCGGTCATCGACGACATCACGACGTCCTGCCGCCCGGAGTTGAGAGAGGTGACGAGGCTGTCGAAGGTGCCGCTGGTGAAGACGAACCTCACGCCCAGGTGTCTGCCGAGCGCTTCGGCGACGTCCGGGTCGACACCGACGATCTTTCCGTTCTCGACGAACTCCATCGGGGCATACGTGGCGTCCGTGCCGACCTTGATGACACCGGCTGCCCGGATGTCCGCGGGCAGCTGGGCGAACAGGGGAGCGTCGCTCTTCGCGGCGCCGGCTCCGTCGGCGCCGGGGCTGCGGCCCGCCTCGGTCTGGTCGCCGCAGGCACCCAGCAGCAGGGCGGCGGTGGTTGCGGCGAGGACGGCGGCGAGCGTCCGTCGGGTCGTGGTGCGTGCGGCCATGGCTGTGCTCTCTCTCGGGGACGGTGTGCGGGGAAAAAGGGCGCGGGGAAAGGCGCGCGGGAAAGGGGCGCGCGGGAAAGGGGCGCGCGGGAAAGCGGGCGCGGGGCGCCGGGCCGAACGCCGGACCGGCCCGGTGTGTCAGGCGACGACGCGCAGGCGCGTCACGCCCGGGTCGAGCGCGCCCCGGACGTGGCCGTTCGGCGCGGTCGCGGTCCGCTGGAGGAACCGGACGACCTCGGCGGTGACGACCTCGCCCGGCAGGACGTTGGGGATCCCCGGCGGGTACGCGGCCAGCGTGTCCGCCGAGATCAGCCCGACGGCCTCCTCCGCGGCCACGACCCGGGCGGGCGCCAGGAACGCCTCGCGGGCGGTGAGTTTCGTGGGACCGGGGTCCGGCAGCCGCAGCATGCCCCGGGCGACGCCCGCCGAGCCGGTCAGCGGGGCGGGCAGGGTGTGCAGCGCTTCGACGAACCTGTCGGTGTCGGGGGCGGACCCAGCACCGATCACGGCGACGATCGCCGCGTCGGTCGCCACCTCGACCATGATCTGGTGGTCCCGGAAGAGCCGTCGCCTGGCTTCGTGGCCCGTGATCCCGCCGGCGCGGGTGTCGATCGCGATCCGCAGCGGATCGGCGCCGACGATGTCCGGGAAGGCGCGGAACCCGTCGCTCACCACCGTGAAGCGGCCCAGCGCGCGGACGACGCCCCGCACCGTGTCCGCGGCCCCGACGGAGCGGCCCGTCGCGTCCGCACCGGTGACCAGAGCCCTGCGGGCGAGATCCAGCGACGCCGTCAGCAGGGCACTCGCACTGGTGGACTGCACGAGCCGGAACGCCCGGTCCACCAGCGGCTCGAGCCGGTCCGCGAAGGGACCCTCCGCCAGGTGGAGCATCGCCGACTGCGTCAGGCTGCCCGCCAGCTTGTGCGTACTGGAGGTCGCCAGGTCCGCGCCCAGGGACAGCGCACGCGCGGGAAGCCCGGGATGGAAACCGAAGTGCGCTCCCCACGCCTCGTCGACGATCAACGGGACTCCCGCGGCATGGGCGGCGTCCGCGATGGCGCGCACGTCGGCGACTGCCCCGAAGTAGCTCGGGGAGACGATGTACACGGCGGCCGCGTCCGGCGTCCGCTCGAGCGCCGCCGCCACGTCCGCGGCGGTCACCCCGTGGGCGATGCCCTGCCCGGGGTCGACGGACGGCTGGACGAAGACGGCGTCCATGCCCGACAGCACCAGCCCGTCGATCACGCTGGAGTGCACACTGCGCTGCACGACGAGCGTGCGCCCCAGCGCGGGGGCGACCATCGAGGCGATCTGATTGCCCTGCGAGGCGCCGTTCGTCAGGAACCACGTGCGCCGCGCGCCCCAGGCCTCGGCCGCCAGCTCCAGGGCCCGGTCCAGCGGAGTGTCCGGGCCGAGGTCGATGCCGTCGAGCAGCGGCGGGAAGTCCAGGGCCGTGATCCGCGGCCCGAAGAAACCGGCGAGGTCCGAGCCGGGGGCCGCGGCGTGGCCGGGGACGTTCAGCCTCAGCCAGTCCCGTCCGGCATGGGCCAGCACCGCCTCGGCGTACGGGGCACACAGCTGGCCTGCGCCGGGACCGGGACCGGGACCGGTGGGGGAGGGGGAGCGCTGATCGGTGGTTCTCGTGTTCACCCGGGGAGCGTGACAGCCCGCGAGTCATCGAAGAAGAGTGGAGTTTTCGTTGCCCCTCCATAGGATGTCTATATGCTCGACGTCAGGCATCTCCAGGTACTGCGCTCCATCGCGCAGGAGGGTTCACTCGCCGCCGCCGGCCGCGCACTGCACTACAGCCAGCCCACGATCACCCACCATCTCGCCTCCCTGGAAGCCCACTTCGACGCCCGGCTCGTCCAGCGCGGACCGCGCGGCGCCACCCTGACCGAACTCGGCGAAGCCCTGCTGCCGCACGCCGAGGCCGTGCTCGAGCGACTGCGCCAGGCCGAGCTGGAGGTGCGCGGCCTCGCCGAGCGCGGCACCCGCACCCTGCACATCGGCACGTTCCCCACCGCGGGCGCCCTGCTGCTGGCGCCCGCGGTCAGGCGCCTGCACCGCCAAGGGGTGCACATCTCGCTCACCGAAGGCGAACTTCCGCTGCTGCTGCGCGGGTTGCGGGCCAGGGAGCTCGATGCCGCCCTCGTCTTCTCCCAGCCCGGCGACCGCCTCGACCTCGAAGAGGACTTCGAGGTCCACCCGCTGCTGGACGATCCCCTCCTCCTGGTCATGCCGGAGGACCACCCGTGCGCATCACTGGACCGGGTCCCCCTCGCCGCACTGCGGGACACCGCATGGGTGGGCGCCGCCGACCCCCACGACCCCTGCGACCGCGTGCTCGCCTGGGCGTGCGCCCAGGAGGGGTACGAGCCCCTGCACGTGATGCGCACCGACGACTACGCGGTCGTCCAGGGCCTCGTGGCGGCGGGCACGGGCGTGGCCCTCGTCCCCCGGCTCGCCCTCGGCCACCCCCGGCCCGACCTGGCGGTACGCCCCCTGGCCCACCCCGACCTCGCCCGCGAGATCAGCGTCGCCTTACTGCGATCCACCTCGGCCGGCGCCGCCCAGGAACTGATCGCGGCACTGCAGGAGCAGGCCGCACTGATCACGCAGCGCTGGGCCGCGGCCTGACCCCGCGGACCGGGACGCTCACCGCCCCGCCCACACGGCGGGCTTGCGCTCCGCCCAGGGCGCGGCCTTCTCCAACTGCGCGGCGAGCCGGAACAGCAGGTCCTCGCGTCCGTACCCCGCGGCGAACTGGACGCCGATCGGCATGCCGGTGGCCGGGTCGGACGCGAGCGGCACCGACATCGCGGGCGTGCCGGCGACGTTGAAGGCGGCGGTGAACGGCGAGCGGTGGAACAGGTGCTCCAGCCGGCCCAGCCCGTCGGCACCCTCCGCGCCCCGGCCGTAGGTGCCCAGGGGCACCGGTATCTCGGGGAGCGTGGGCGTCAGCAGCACGTCCCGGGCCTCGAAGTGGACGCCGACCGAGCGGGCGACCCGGTTGCGCACGTCGAGGGCGTCCACGAACTGCGCGCCGCTCACCTTGAGTCCCCACGCGTAGCTCGCGAGCATCTCGGGCTCGACGGTGGACTCGTCCACGGGCCGACCGGACGCCCCGGCGAAGCCGTCGATCCACCGCACCAGGTTCGCGGACCACAGGCGGGCGTTGGCGAGGACGAACTCCTCCCAGCTCACGCCGAGGTCCACGGTGGTGACCTCGACGTGGTGGCCGAGTGATTCCAGGAGCCGGGCGGCGGCCAGGGCGGCCTCGCCGACGGCCGGCTCCACGGCGCGCCCGCTCCAGGGGGTGGTGAGCAGGCCGACGCGCAGGCGGCCGGGTTCCCTGGTGATCTCCTCGCTGTACGGGCGCCGGGGGCGCTCGGCGAAGTAGGGATCGCCGGTCTCCGGGCCCTGGATCAGGTCGAGCAGGGCCGCGCTGTCCCGCACGGTGCGGCTGAGCCCGCCGTGCACCGCGAGGCCGTTGAAGACCTCGTCGGCGTCCGGGCCCAGGGAGACGCGGCCGCGGGTGGGCTTGAGCCCGAACAGCCCGGTACTGGCGGCCGGCACCCGGATCGATCCGGCCGCGTCGGTGGCGTGCGCGAGGGGAGTGATGCCGGCGGCGACGGCCGCGGCCGACCCGCCACTGGAGCCGCCCGGTGTCCGGGTGGGATCCCAGGGGTTGCGCGTGGCGCCGTACAGGACCGGCTCCGTGGTGGTGCTGTAGGCGAACTCGGGGGTGGCCGTGCGGCCCAGCGTCACCAGACCGGCCCGGCGGAAGCGCCGCATCAGGAAGGAGTCCTCGCCCGCCACGTTGCCGGCGGCGAGACGGCTGCCCGACTCCACGCGCTTGCCGGCCATGGACACGGCCAGGTCCTTGATGAGGAACGGCACGCCCGCGAGCGGGGTGCTGCCCGGGACCGGGGTGTCCTCGGCGGGCCAGCTCTCCACGACGGCGTTGATCCGCGGGTTCACGGCCGCCATCGCGGCCTGGGCCGCGCCCGTGAGCTCCGCCGCGCTCACCTCCCCCCGGGCCACGAGCCCGGCCAGTCCCACGGCGTCGTACCGGGTGTATTCGTGCAGCTCCACTGCGTTCCACCTGCATCCCGATCGGTCCCGTGTGATACCGATCGGTATCGTCCGGGGGTGGTCGGTAACGTAACATGGCCCGCGAGAGACCGGTCAACGCGATCGAAGCGAGGCGCACCATGACGAGCAGCCCCCCGAGGCCGGGCCGGGACTCGAGAGTCGCCCGCCTCCCCCCGCGCGAGCGCATCCTCGACGCGGCCGAGGAGCTCTTCCTCCGCGAGGGCGTCAGAGCCGTCGGGGTCCAGGCCATCGCCGAGCGGGCGAAGACCACGAAGATGGCCCTCTACCGGCACTTCGCCACCAAGGACGCGCTGATCGAGGAGTGGCTGCGGATCGTCGCGGCGGGATACGCGACCGCCTTCGACCAGGTGGAAGCCGAGCATCCGGACGACGGCCGGGCCCAGGTACTGGGCGTGGCGCGGTTCGTCGCCGAAGGGCTGCCGGACATCGTCCGACGCGGCTGCCCGTTCGTGAACTCCATCGCAGGCCTGGGCGACCCCGGCCATCCGGCCCGCCGGCTCATCGAGAACCACAAGGCCGATCAGCGGCGCCGCCTCACGGCCATGTGCGAACGGGCCGGCGCGCACACGCCCGACGACCTCTCCGCGGAGATCACCTTCCTCCTGGAAGGCGCCCAGATCAGCGCGCAGAACGCCAGCGTCGACCGCGCGGGGGACAGGCTCGTGGCCGCGGTCTCGGCGGCACTGGACCGGGGTACCGCGGCCCGGGAGGAATGAGCCGCCTCGTCAGAAGCGGAACACGCCGAGGTCTCGTACCGTGCCGGCCAGCGCGCGGACGAGGTCGTTCTCGGCCTCGGTCCGCCAGACCAGGGCGAAGCGCATCGTCGCCATGTCGGGGAGGGGAAGCCAACGGATGTTCGGCATGCCCCAGTGCCTGGTGACATGACCGGGGAAGGTGTGGATGATCTCGCCCATGCCGACGTGGTTGATCAGTTGATCGGCGTTGTCCGACGCCGCGGACGCGATGCGCTCGATCGAGCGGCCCCGCGGGGTGTGGAAGGGTAGGTAGCTGTCCTCCCAGTAGTCCGGCAGGCCGTCGGCGGTGCCGTGCGGGAAGTCGGCGAGCAGCTCCAGCGGCACCGAGTCCCGTTCCGCGAGCCGGTGGTCGGCGGCCACGGCGAGGATCCGCGAATCGGTGCACAGGGTCGGCCCGACGGTGAAGTCCGCTTCCTCCACCGGCAGCCAGGCGACGATGACGTCCATGGCACCACTGCGGAGCTGGCCGAACACATCGGTGAAGGTCGCCTGGCGGATCTGGAGTCCCCAGTGCGGGTACCGCGCCCGGAACGCCTTCCAATAGGGGTGCAGGTCCACGACGTTGAAGGGCATCAGGCTGACGCGGAGCTGAGCGGTGATGCCGCGGGTCGCCAACCGGGCCCGCTCCAGGGACGCGTGCAGGCCCGCGTAGACCGGCTGCAGATCGTCGCGGAATTGGCGGCCGACCTCCGTCAGGCGCACCGTGCGGCTGGTACGGGCGAACAGCTCGGCCCCGATGCGCCGCTCCTGCTTCTTGATGGCCTGGCTCACGCGCGCCTGGGAGACGTGCAACCGCTGCGCGGCCCGGCCGAAGTGCAGCTCCTCGGCCAGCACCAGGAAGATCTCGATGTCCCGCAGCTCCACCGGACCCCGGCCCTCCGTCGATAACCCAGCGGTTATCGAACCCCGCGCAAGTGTTCCTTGATCTTATGTGCGAACCGCAAGATCGTTTGGGGCATGCAGGCACGCGCGCAACACCCCCCATCCGCAGGCCCATGAGCGACGCCGTGGACCTGACCCTGACGTACGCGGTACACGCCGCCCTGCGCCGCGAACTGGCCCACCTGGACCGGGTCACCACCGCCGTGGACCGTGACCCGCGGCAGGTGCTGGCCACCGCCACCGGCTGGACGCTCTTCAAGAAGGCCCTCCACGCCCACCACACGGCCCAGGACGACGCACTGTGGCCCTCGCTGCGGCAGAACCTGGCCGGCCGGCCGAAGGACCTGGCACTGCTGGAGGTCATGGAGGCCGAACACGCCGCCCTCACCCCGGTGATCGACGCCATCGACGCCGTACTGACCGACCCCGGTGCCGGCCCGCTGCGGTTGGGCCAGCTCGCCGACGCGCTGACCCGCGGCCTGGCCGGCCACCTCGAGCACGAGGAGGAAACGGCGCTCCCCCTCGTCCAACGGGAGCTGACAGCCGAGCAGTGGCGCCACTTCAGCCGGGTCCAGGCCCACCACATCGACCGGGACGCACCCCTGCTGCTGCCGTGGCTGCTGGACGGCGCCGACCCACCGACAGCGGCCGGACTCCTCGCCCGACTGCCCGCACACGCCTACACCGCCTGCACCACCCGGTGGATCCCGGAGTACGCCGTCCTCGACCGCTGGAACCCGGGCACCACGCCCTGACACACCCCCACCACCACAGAAACGAGAAACACGACATGCGCGTGCTGTTGATGGCATACGGATCGCGCGGCGACATCGCGCCGCTGGCAGCACTCGCGGCACAGCTGCGCACACGCGGCGCGCAGGTACGCGTGTGCGCACCACCGGACGAGGAGTTCGCGGAACTGCTGGCCGGCGTCGGCGCGGAACTGGTGCCCTTCGGCCGCGACGTACGCGCGCTGCGCACGGGAGCACCACCGTCGGACGCGGCCGCGTTCGCGGCCGAGCTCGTCGCCGCGCACTTCGACACGGTCGCCAGGGCGGCCGAGGACTGCGACGTACTGGTGGCGAGCGGCCTGATGCCGGCCGGCGCCCGCTCGGTGGCCGAGAAACTGGGCATCCGCTACGTGTACGCGGGCTTCCACCCGTTCGAGATGCCCTCCGCCCACTACCGGCCCTCGCCGCGGCCCGGCCCGCCGGCCCCGCCCGACACGACCGACCACCAGGCCCTGTGGGACCTGGACGCCCGGAAGGTCAACGCCCTCTACCTCCAGCCCCTCAACGCCCACCGCACGGCGATCGGCCTCGCCCCGGTGGACAACGTCCGCGACCACGTCTTCACCGAACAGCCGTGGCTGGCGGTGGACCCGGTCCTGGGCCCGTGGCAGCACCTGACCGACCTCGACCTCGTACAGACCGGCGCGTGGATCCTGCCCGACGAGCGCCCCCTGCCCGCCGACCTGGAGGCGTTCCTGGACGCCGGCACCCCACCGGTGTACGTCGGATTCGGCAGCATGCCCATGAGCGCGGCCACCGACATCGCCCAAACGACCGTCGAGGCGGCCCGCGCGCAGGGCCGCCGCGTGCTCGTCTCCCGCGGCTGGGCAGACCTGGGCCTGTTCGACGACTCGGACGACTGCTTCGCCGTCGGCGACGTCAACCACCAGTCCCTCTTCCGCCGGGTCGCGGCCGTCGTCCACCACGGCGGCGCGGGCACCACGACCACCGCCGCCCGAGCCGGCGCACCCCAGGTGGTGGTACCCCAGTTCGTGGACCAGCCGCACTGGGCCGCCCGCGTCGCCGACCTGGGCATCGGCGCGGCACACGACGGCCCCACCCCGACCTTCGCATCCCTGTCCGCCGCACTCGGGACGGCCCTGACCCCCGAGACACAAGCACGGGCGAACGCCGTCGCCGACACGATCCGCACCGACGGGACGGCGGTGGCCGCGAAGCTGCTCCTCGACACGGGGCACGCCGCGCCGGTCAGCCGCGAACTGATCTCCATGATCGCCCACGCCGACCACCCGATTAAGTCTCCGCTCGCCGACGAATCGGTCGGCCTGCTGCTCGAACGCGGCCTGCCGCGGGGCGACGAGCGCGTCCTCGACCTCGGATGCGGCACCGCGGAATGGCTCCTGCGCGCCCTGGCCACGCGCCCGCAGCTGCACGCCGAGGGCGTCGACGTCTCCGAAGCCGCCCTGACGCAGGCCCGCGGGACGGCGAGCGCACTCGGAGTCGACGAGCGCCTGGTCATCCACCACCAGGAGGCCGCGGACTTCGTCTCCGCGCATCCGTTCGATCTGGTGATCAGCGTCGGCGCCACGCACGCCTTCGGCGGTCTGCTCCCCACCCTCGCGGCGGCCCGCGAGCACCTGGCTCCCGGCGGCCGCGTCCTGATCGGCGAGTCGTTCTGGGACCGTACGCCGTCACCCGAGGCCGTCGAGATGTTCGGCGACCTCGCCGACCTGGCGACCACGGTGGACCTCGTCGTCGCCGACGGCTGGACCCCCGTCCACGGCCACATCAGCACCCGCAGTGAGCTGGACGCCTACGAGTGGGCCTGCTGGGGCTCGCTGGCCGCATGGGCCCTGGACCACCCCGACGATCCGGGCGCCGCACAGGTACTGGAGACGGCCACCACCCAGCGCACGGAGTGGCTGCACACCTATCGGGACAGCTTCGGCTTCCTCTGCCTGGTCCTGCGCCGGACCGCGACGGCCGGGGGGCCTGTCACGCGCCTGTGACAGTCGGCGGACAGCGTCGTGAAGTCCGGAAGTCAGTCTTTTAGCAGAAGGACAAAGCAGACATTTCACCACTTTCCTTCGAATCTTCCCCCCGTCCCCTTTTATTGGAGTAATTCTCATGGCTCGCACTTCTCGGAAGCAGCGTTTCTCGATGTTCGCCGTCTCGGCCGCGATTGTCGGTGGAGGCGTGCTGCTGCCCACCAGTGCATTTGCCGCACCGGCCAAGCCGCAGGTCAGCGAGGCGGCCACGCTGGTCGCCGACCACGCGAAGAGCGGTCATGAGAGCAAGGGCAAGAAGGACAACCGGGGCCACAACAAGGGCAAGAAGCACGGCAAGAAGAACCAGGGCAAGAAGCACGGCAAGATCAAGGACGTCAAGAACATGCCGGGCTGCAAGTTCTACAAGGGCACGGTGTACTGCGAGCACAAGCCCGAAAAGCCCGCCCCGACCGCGGAGACCCCGAAGACCGAAACCCCGAAGACCGAAACCCCGAAGACCGAGACGCCGAAGACCGAGACCCCCACCACCGAGACCCCCGCGACGGAGACCCCGACCACGGAGACGGAGGCCCCGGCCACGGAGACCCCGGCCACGGAGGCCGGCGAGGCCCCCATGGAGGCAGCCCCGGGCGCCGCCGGCTGAGCCGGAGACCCGCCGACGTAGCTCCCCGTACCGATATCGGTTCACACGGTCACGGTGAAGCCCGTCATGCAGCTGATCAGCCCCTGTCAGGCCCGCCGGGCCCCAGGGGCTTCGGCTTTTCCGGCTTCCCGTGCGCTGGTCCCCGCCTTGGCGGGGCAGGTGAGAGCCATGACTGCTTCCGCTTCCGCTTCCTCACCCGCCCCCGACGATCCGGCACGCTACGTGGGACTCGACGCCGACGAGGCCGAACGCCGGGCGCGAGCGCGCGGCTGGACGGCCGTGCGCATGGTCCCGCCCGGCACGATCCTGACCATGGAGTACCTCGAAGGCAGGCTGAACTTCGAGGTCGAGGTCGAGGACGGCAGAGTACGGAGGGCCTGGAGCGGCTGACCCGATCCGTGCGGCCACCGTCACTGGTGCTGTTCGGGCAGCCGGCTCTCCGGGTGCGCCCACAGCAGCACGTTCTCGGGCCGCTCGTCGCGGAAGAAGTCGAGCACCTCCTGATCCGAATGGCGCAGGCTGAAGTGGGTGAGGACGAAGAGGGTGTCCGGGTGGGCCTCGACGACGGGCTTCAACCGGCTCCACACGGTGTGCCCGACCCGCTCGGCCCGGGCCAGCTCGGCGTCGTCGAGGAACGTGCACTCGGTGATGATCACCGGGTACTCGAACAGCCACGGGTTGTCCTCGAAGACGCTCACGTGGGTGTCCCCGAGGAACGCGAACAACGGCCTGAGCACCTCCCGTTCGACCTCGGCGCCCTCCTTGCGGCGCTGCGCCAGGACCCGGCCGAACTCCGCCCCCCGGCCCTGCTCCACGAGGCCCCGCCGCAGTTCCTCGTACTCGTGCAGCAGCGCCTTGCGGGGCTCCGAGAACGCGTACCCCACGCACGGCACCTTGTGGACGCACTCCACCACCCGCACCCGGTGGCCGCGGCGTCCGAACGCGAACTCGTCGCCACCGCGCACCCCGTGCAGCCGGCAGCCCGCGGCGAGCGAGGGGTCGTAGGCGGGGCCGTGGTTCAGTTCGGCGGAGGCCCGCAGGAAGGTCTCCACGTACGGCGCCGACGCGGCGGGCAGGTGGATGTCGACACCGTCGGGCCGGGCGGCGAGGTAGTCGAGGTCCTTGGAGTGGTCGTGGTGGGTGTGGGTGAGGAAGACGGTCTCCGGCTGACGCCCTTCCGCCAGCCCGGCGTCGAGCGCGCAGCGCAACTCCGGGATGTGGAAGAACGTCTTGTCGTTGGCGCGCGAGTACCCGGTGAGGGTGAGCTCGGTTCCCGGTATGCGCCAGGTCTTCCACTGGCGGAACGGGTGTCCTCGCTCCAGCCGTTCGGGGTGGGCGGGCGTCCGCGCCGGGGCCAGGGTCATCGGTGCCTCCGTCGGACCGCCATGATCAGGTGAGGGGCCGATCGTAGCGGGCGCCCTGCCGGCGCGGCCCGCGGTTTTCCCGGCCCGCGACACGCCTCACGAACCGTCACCGACCGCCCCGGCCGCTGACGACCGCGACTGGCGGACTACGGGGTCGACCGGTTCGACCGGCCGGCTTCCGTGCGCAGCTTGCGAGCCCGTTCGGCCGGGTGGTAGTCCGGGCCGACGCCTTCGATCAGCAGCAGGTCGCCTTCGATGTGGTCGGTACGCAGGTGCAGGATGGCCCGGTAGGCGGGGGAGTCGTACCAGGCACGGGCCTCGGCCAGGCCGGGGAACTCGATGAGCACCATGCTGCCGGGCCACGTGCCCTCGACGACTTCGGCCGGCGGGCCGTGGATGACGAAGCGGCCTGCGAAGGGGTCGAGGGTCGCCTGGATGCGCTCCAGGTACTCGATGACGTCGGAGTGGTTCCGGCGGCTGCGGAGATGGGCGAAGCCGTAAGCGGCCACCACGGGGCTCCTTCGTTTTCGGGGTGAGCGATGACCGCGAACGTAGCCGAGGGCGGCCGGGCGGTGCGATTACCCCAGAGGTAATTGCATCGCGGGCCCCTGCCGACGAGGCAGGGGCCCGCGATGCGGCACTCCGCCCTACCGCCCTACCGCCCTACCGCCCTACCGTCCGCGGTCGGTCCGGCGGTCCGGCCTCACTTCAGGTGCCGGTCGAAGAACCGGGCCCCGTCCTCCACCTCGAACCACGGGGTGCCGGTGTGCCCGCCCAGGTTGGAGTGCAGTGTCTTCTCCCGGGTGCCGAAGGCGTCGAACAGGTCCAGGGCCCGCTGCCGGGGGTTGCCTTCGTCGTCCCACTGCAACAGGAACAGCAGCGGAACGGTGACCTGCCGGGCCTCCTCGCGCTGGGCGCGGGGCACGTAACCCCCGGCGAAGAAGCCGGCGGCCGCGATGCGCGGCTCGGCCACCGCCAGCCGAATGCCGACGGCGGTCCACCCCGAGTACCCGACCGGGCCACCGATCCCGGGCAGTGCAAGGAGGGCGTCCAGGGTGGTCCGCCATTCCGGGACCGCGTTGTCGACCAGCGGGCCGATGAAGGACTCGAAGATCTCGTCGACCGGCTCGCCGGCCTGCATCGCCCGGCGGAGGTCGGCGCGGGCCTGCTCGTCGGCGGCGGAACGGGGCCGGTCACCGCACCCGGCGGCGTCGATGGTGGCCACCGCGTAGCCGTACGCCGCGGTGTGCCGGGCCCGGGCCACCAGCCGGGCCGCCCCCTTGGGCAGGCCGTTGTTGTGGGCCATCAGGATCAGCGGGGCCGGTGCGTCGGATTCGGGCGTCCACAGGGTGCCGGGGATCTCGCCGAGGGTGAATTCGCGTTCGAGGACGCCGTCGTCGAGGCGCTGCTCGGAAGTGAATCGCATGGTCGTGCCTTTCGGGAGTGCGCTGAAACGGCGCTCCCGGACGACCTGCCTATCGCCCGACCGTGACCCCGGAGGGGAGCACCCATGTCGATACTGCGTTCACGGGTACCACCTCCTCGTTCTCTCGCACGGCCTCCGGAAAAGTAGCAGCGGCCGCCGCGGCCCCGCCAACGGTTTCCCGTGCGGGCTCCGTTGTCGCCGAGGGGGTGGGAGGTCTGCGTGCGCGGGGTGTCAAGGAATTCTTGACAAGTCGGCCGTGTCAAGGTTTCCTTGACGCATGTTGATCTTGAAGTCGAAGGACCGGCACCGGGACCTCTTTCCCGCAGACACGTCCATGGCCGCCGTACTGCCGCTCACCGTGAGCCTGCCGGCCCTGACGGTGATGTTCGGCGGCCGGCTCGGCACCTTCGCCACCCTTGCCCTGGTCGTCGGCAGCCTCGTGCTCATCGCCGGCACGGCCGCCCTGACCGCCCGGGCGGCCCGCGACTCCGCCGAGCAGGCACGCCGCGACGAGGCAGTCCTCGACGCCCTCGACCCGCTCGCCGGACTGCGCCGATGAACGACGCACCACTGCTCCACCCGGCGGAGACGGACCGGATCAGGGAAGGGATCGCCGCAGCCGTCCTCGGCGCCCCCGACGGGCTGGCCGACTCGCTCGAACACGACGCCCACGGGTACCTGCGCCTGCTGGACGCCTCGCGCGTCGGCGCCGAGGAGGCGAGCCGGCTGCTGCGCGAGGCCGTCCAGGGCGCCAGGTCCGCCGGCCACAGCTGGGACACGGTGGGCCGCGTCCTGGGAGTGAGCCGCCAGGCCGCCCAGCAGCGCTTCGCGGGCAAGACCACGGGGGCGGGCCCGTCGGCACCGCCCGCCGAGGGCCCGAACGCCCCCCAACGACGCACCCTCAGCGGGTTGACCGCGTTCGACGAGATGGCCGCGCTGGAGGAGGCCGGCCGCGACGGCTGGCACGTGGTCGGCTACGGCCCCTTCTTCCACGAGGTGGAGGCGTCCGGCCACCCCTGGGAGCACTGCCGGGTCACGCTCCCCACCACCGCGCGCCACCGCCGACTGGAATCCGAAGGATGGATCCCGGTCGGCGCCGGATGGTTCCCGTGGCGGTACTACAAACGCCCCGTCGACCCCGGCACCCCCAAGCGGTGAGACGCTGCTGCCGCACTCGCCGCACTCGCCGCACTCGCCGCACTCGCCGCACTCGCCGCACTCGCCGCACTCGCCGCACTCGCCCCGCTCGCGTCGTCGCCGGAGCTCAGACCGAGGGAGGCGTCTTCGCTCCGGCCGCCGATGACGCCGATTCCGGCGCGGACCCTCGCTGCGGCCCCACGTCGCCCGCGGGGGAAGGCAGCCCGCCGGCGCGGACCCGTTGCCGCCTGAAAGCCGGGACACCCAACAGCCCGAAGCCAAGGGCCGCCGCTGTCAGATGGCCGACCGTGGTGAAGTCCGGCAGCGGCCCGGCCCATTCGGCACCGCCGAGCGGCCATGCGAGCACGAAGACGGCCCAGGGGAGGCGGCCCCAGCGGGGGAGGGCGAGCGTGCCGATCGCCAGCACGGTCTGGGCGCCGTAACTGACCCCGTAGTCCAGGGCCTGCCGCACGGCCGTCGGATACCAGCCGTGCCGCAGCGCGACGTTGATGACGACAGCGGTGAGCAGGGTGGCCGCGACATGCCCGCCGAGGAACACGGCCACGGCGCGCCGCTTCCCCCACCGGTGCTCCGCCCAGGCCAGGAAGCAGCAGACACCGAGGCCCAGGGTTATCAAGGTACCCACGAAGTCGGTCGAGGTGACATCCGTGAGCGTGCCGTCGAAGAACAGCGCGCTGCCGAGCAGCGCGGACAACGGATGGTCGCGCAGGTTGTCCAGGTTGGTGCTGAGGTAGCCCAGCATGTCGTCCGCCCGCTCGGTGGACAGCCCGTGCCCGACCCAGACGTGGCCGGCCAGGAGCAGGCAGACATAGCCGAGCGTCAGCGGCGCACGGCGCGGATACCCGCGCACGGCGCGGAGCGGTCTGCCCAGGGGACCCCACAGCGACTGAGAGTTCATAACGTCGCATTCTCCAGGTCGAGCCGGAGGCGGGGGTCGGCGGGATGTTGACGGATGCTCAAAGAGCCTGATGGGAAGGGGTTTCCCGGGAAGTTTCCCGTTGCCCGTTGCGGTGGGCGACCCGCGCTTCCTCGACACGGAGGGGTGGCGGGGCACAGTCTCGGAGTGCCCGATCGGCCGGCAGACGGACGGAGGGCCGGTCCGTGCTCCGTACGACGAGCACGCCGCGAATACCACGACGGGGGACCGGACATGGCGATGCGGAGAACGACGGTCACGGCGGTGGCGGTGCTCACCCTCCTGGCCACGTGCGGAGGTGCCCGCGGCGCGACGGCGAGCACAGCGAGCACAGCGAGTACGGCGGTCGCGGCACCGAAGGCGGCGCGCGCTGCGGGGGAGTGCGGAGTGCTCGCCCCCGGGGCCTCCGCGGTGGCCGAGAGAGCCGTAGGAGCCGCATGCGAACAGATCGGCGTCTGGTACACGTGGGGCGGCGGCCACGGCCAACAGCCGGGGCCGACGTACGGCCAGGTCGACCCGAGCGACCCGGACAGCGCACACGACCCGGAGCGGCTGGGCTTCGACTGCTCGGGACTGGTCCGGTACGCCTACGCCCGCGCGGCCGGCGGCGACCCGCTGCCCGGCAACGCGTACCACCAGTTCCATGCGCCGCAGGTGAACCAGCGCTTCACGGCCGCCCAGGGGACCGGGCCGCTGCTCCCGGGGGACCTGCTGGCGTGGGGGTCGGGCGGCTCCGTCCACCACATCGCGATCTACCTGGGCGCGGGGAAGATGGTCGAGGCCCGGGAGTCGGGTACCCGGATCACCGTCAGCGACGTCCGGCTGGGCGGGGACTACGCGGGAGCGGTCCGCATCGCGCCGGCCGCGGCACCCGGCACGTTCAGCACGTGGGGCACCGATGTGTGGACCCACAAGGAGCCGTCGACCACCAGCCCGCGGGTGCACCGCTTCCCCGGCCCGACCACGGTGCGCGTCGAGTGCCAGAAGCACGCCGAAGTGGTGACGGCGGAGGGCTACACCAACGACGCCTGGTCCTACCTGCCCGACTACGGGGCGTGGATCACCAACATCTACATCAAGGGCGCCGCCTGGCTGGACGGCGTACGCACCTGCCCCTGAGCCCCTCCGCCACTGATCACGCACACCCAAACACCCATCACCCCAACACCCAACACCCATCACCCTCACCCATCACCCGGCTCCCGAGGGAGCCCTTCCGAGGAGGAAGCATGTACGCAGGCAGGAAGATCGTCCTGGGGCTCGCCGCCGTCGCACTGGCGGGCGGCATGGCCACCGTGACCGGGCCCGCCGCGGCGACGCCCGCCACCGGGAAGAGCGCGGCCGCCGAATGCGGTGTCCGCGCCGACGGCAAGCTGTGGTGCGGCAATCGGGTCGGCGCCAAGGGCTACGAGCACCGCCGGTACAACTCCGCGGTGCGGGGGCCGCTGAACACGAGCCCCAGCTGGTTCCAGTGCTGGGGCCGCGGTGACCAGCACGCCGGCGGCAACAACGTCTGGTACTGGACCCAGTTGGACAACGGCCAGTGGGGCAACGTCGCGGCCGTGGACGTCCACACGTCGGTCGACCCCGCGCCGGGCCTGCGCGAGTGCTGACTTCTCGCGCCGAGCACGGCTCCCCGCCCGGGACGGGCGGGGAGCCGGGCACGGCCCGGGGGTCAGCCCTTGCCGCGGCTTGGCGGGTGGTCAGCGTGCGCTGTCGCGGGGGAGGAGTCCGGCGCGTTCGGCGTGGAGGGCGGCCTGGATCCGGCCGGTGACCTCGAGTTTGGCGAGGATGGTGCTGACGTGGTCCTTGACGGTGCCGTGGCCGAGGTGGAGACGGCGGGCGATGTCCGCATTCGACAGCCCGCCGGCGAGCAGGACCAGGACGTCGTGTTCCCGCCGGGTCAGGCGCGAGATGAGGGCGGCGTCGGGCTCCCGACGGGCGTGGTCGAGGAAACCGGTGACGACGGCGTGGCTGACCTCGGCCGACATCATGGTCCAGCCGTCGGCGAGGAAACGTACCAGCGGCGGCAGACGCCCCGGGTCCGTGGACTTCAGCACGTATCCGGCGGCGCCCGAGGCCAGTGCCAGGGCCGCGTACCGGGGATCGGCCGATCTCGACAGGACGCACACCGCGGGCACCACCGTCAGCCGTCCCAGCCCCGCGCTGACCAGGGGCGCGTCCGTGGTGCAGCAGTCCAGCAGGACCACTTGCGGCTGCGTTTCACCGATGGCGGCCACAGCCTCCTCCACCGGAACGGCGGCCGCGGTCTTGATGTCGTCCGCCGCGTCGAGGACCTGCCGCAGACCGGCCCTGATCAGCGGTTCGTCGTCTACGACCACTACATCGATCATGACGCTCCCACCAGAAGCCCCCCTTCTCCCCTTGCCCCCAGCGCAAGGGATGAAACGGATGATTAAGGGCAATAGCGGAACGGGAGGGATGGTGGGGGACACTCGGTGGCGTCGCAGGGGGCTCGGTGACCGCCGACGCGAAGCCGCCCACAGCCCAGGACACGGTCCGGCTCGCCTCCGAGCCGTTCACCGTCCGTCTGGTCACCGTCCGTCGGTCACCGTCCGTCGGGTCACCTTCCGTCCGGGCCACCGAGCGGCGCGGTGAACCGCGGCCGCCAGCCTTCCTCCGTCAGCACCACCACCTGAACCGCGGCCGCACGGGCGCGCAGAGGCAGCAGGCTGCCGACCGCGGCGCGGACACGGGCGGAGGCCGTCGGATCGTCCGCACCCATGGCGACCGTGACATGAGCGGCGGGCCGCGTCCCGAAGCGGCCCCCGTACGGGCGCACCTCGGGCCACTGGGCGCGGAACGCATCAACGAGCGGCTGGAGTTCCGGAACGGCGACGGCGACGAAGCCGGACTCCGCCACGAGCTCCCCCAACACCAGTTCAGCCGCCGGAAAACCCGCCGCCAGGGAACGCACGCCCTTCTCGTCCTCACCTGTCAGCGCCGATTCCGGCACGAACGGGTAGAGGAGCGAGACGTGCGCCGGCACCCCACGCCGCACCAGAGCCGGATCGATACGCCACGCCGCATCGAGCAGCGGGGCGGCATCGGGCAAAGCGATGACGACGGCAGTGGTTCCTATCTCTGGCACTCGGTCATCATCGCAGGCCAGACACAGCACCCGAGAACGTCGACCGAGTCTGCGAGGACGTGGTGTAACGGAGCGTCAGGCATGCCTCCCAGGCGCGCTTCAGCGGCGCAGCCGCTCCACCAACGCGCCCCGGGCCGCCTTGGTGCGCGCCGCCCGGTAGCAGAGCCCCTTCCAGGGCCAGGAGTGCCAGGGCAGGGCGTCCAGATGCCCGTCCACCGAACGGAACTGTTCCACCGCCGCCCGGTAGCGGCCTTGTTTGACCAGGAAGTGGGCGAGCAGGTGGCGTACTTCAGGCAGCCGCGCATGGTCGCCCGCGGCCGCGGCATCCGCCAATGCGGCATCGACCAGAGCCCGCACCTTCGGGCTCCGGTACGCGTCGCGGGGCAGCTCCATGCGGGTTGAGCGCAGCGGCCCGGGCTATGGCCTCACGGGAACTCATCAGCACCTGGTGGAAGCCTTCGAACCGCTTCTGGGCGGTGTGCCGCGCCAACCGTCCACCGCGCAGCCTCCACGCGTACAGACCCGGGCGCGTGCGTGGACCAGCGCCGCGTCGGGGTCACCAGGGCGAGCCGCCTGCCACGACCGCAGCCGGCTGTCCCCCTTCCTGGCGGCGAGCTCCGCCAACCGCTTGGCGTACAGAGCACGCCGCTCCCAGTCGTTTCCGGCGCTGAGCAGAAGCTGCGCCGCAGGTTCCCACCGGCCGCGGGAAGCGGCGGCGAGCGCACGCTTCAACTCGGCAAGCATCGCGAAGCCGTCGCCGTCCGGCTTCCCCGAGACCGGGAGACCGGCGCGGTGACGGGGGTGGGTGGCCGCGACAGCGGGACGGGGAAGTCGGCTCCGGCCTGCGCAGTCCGGTGTACGCGCGGCACCCGAATGGGTCGACCACCGTGTCCATGCACCCGGTGGAGGGGTTGGAGGGGACAAGCGCCCGGCGTGGGCCTGTCTGCCCGGCCCACAGTCGACGCTCGCTTTCGCTCCCCGTTCGACGCACATCGTTCGACGCACATCTTGAAGGAGTCCTCAGTGAAGAAGACCACGGCCGTCATCACCGCTACCGGCGCCATCCTCCTCGGCGCGGCGGGCATGGCTTCCGCCGATGCCGGTGCTCACGGTGCGGCCATCGGCTCGCCGGGTGTCGCCTCCGGGAACGTCGTCCAGGTCCCGGTTCACGTTCCGGTCAACGTCTGCGGCAACACCGTCAACATCATCGCGCTGCTCAACCCGTCCTTCGGCAACACCTGCGTCAACGTCTGACACAGGCCCAGCAGCGCACCGGGGAGCCATGCCGTTTCCCCGCGTGGCACGTGAGCGCGGCCCCGGCTTCCTCCCCGGTCGGCCGCGCTCACCCACGTTCACCCCTGCTGCGAACAAACACGGTGCCGGTTCGTTCGAGTCTGCCTCGGCGCGTACTGCCCCCGTGCGGCCCGAGGAACAGACCGCCCTGCGACTGGTACGCGGACAAGGGCCTCGAAACCACCGCCCGCCCGCAGGGGTTTGACCGGCGCTCCTGCCCGGGAGCGTGGCCGGGCGGCTCCAACTGCGTGCGTTGTTGGGCTGCCGGGGTGTGGGCGGGTGCCCGGGTGGGGCAGGGTGGCAGGCGGGAACGCGTCGGAGAGGGCGGTGTGCTGGTGGAGTGGGATTGGTGGACGGTGGAGTTCGGGGACGCGCACGCGGGTGCGGTGGGTGTCCTCGTCGGCGGTGGTGAGCCGGGTCCGGTGTACTTCGATGTCGGGAGCGGTGCGGACGTGCCGTCGACCACGCATTGGTCGGCGTACGACGGCCGGTACCGTCGCCCGCGCGCCGAGGCTTTGCGGGCGGTGTGCGCGTGCGGATGGCGCGGCCCGGCTCAGTACCCCCTGGACTGGGCGACGATCGGGGACCAGCCCCTGTACGAGGCGGACGTCGACCTCGCCGGACCGCTCGCGGACTGGAACGCGCACCTGTCCCTCGTCCGCGGCGATGCGGTATCGCTGCCCGAGCCGCTGGCCGCGCTCCTGGTCGAGATCGCCGAGCAGCTGACCGCCACGGCCACGGATACACCGTTGGCAGCGCTGCGCGCCGTCGGCGTGCTGGAGCGGATCGCCGCCCGCGTCGGGCGGCAGGCGGCCGGCGCGCTGTGTGACGCCGGCGTGTCCGCCGAGACGGTCGCCACCGGACTCGGCACCACCCGCTCCACGGCCCTGGTCCTCCTCCTGACCGCACAGGACGGGTAACAGCACCCGGCTGGCATCGGACCTTGTCGCCCCGTCCGCAGCGGCTGTTTGACGCTGTGGGGAAGAGGGCGGGCGGGCCGGGTTATTCGCGGTGGCGGGTGTTGGCCACGTGGCGGAGAGCTTCGTTGCGCGTCGCCTCGGAGGCATCCGCCAGGACCTGGCTGATGACCTTGGGCAGGATGCCCCTGCACAGACGGTGCCGCTGCCGGGCAGAGCGGTGCGCGTGGCCTGCCCGAGGAGGTTCGGCGAGGTTCGTGCCCGTCATCGGCCGTCCCCCTGTCCCGGGGCGCTGTGCCCGGGACAGCGCCCGGGACGGGGCCGGGAGGACGGGACGAGATGGACCGGCGGGGTCACCGCAGGCGAACTCCACGCTCCGGACGGCCGGACTGCCGCGTTAAGGACGGCGCCGGGCTGCCGCATCCGCCCGAACCTCCACCGTCGTGTCCCCGTCGTTCCACGGTGGCCGGTAGCACCCGCCGCGGGAGGAGCCGATGAGCGCCCAGCCCGACCACACCCCCACCGCCCCGTACGCGCCCGCGCCCGGGGCCCCGGCCGAACTCCGTGCCCTGCTGCGCGCCGACCGCCGTGCGGACACGTGGGTGCCGGCGTTCGGGCGGGACTGGGCCAGGGAGGCGGTCCGCGACGTCCTGGACGTCGTATGGCTCGGGCAGCAACGCCTTGCCCTCGGCCGTATCAAGGGGTCAGCCGATGCGGACGGTGACCTTGGGGAGGGGTATGTCGGAAAGGTTCAACTGGAGCCCGGTCAGGGTCAGGTAGGTCTGCGAGTCGGTCAAGTCGGAGGTGGTGGACGGCGCCTGGGTCTTCCCGCGCGTGCTCACCAGCAGGTACCAGCCCCCGCGTTTGTAACTGCGGGAGGCGTCGGGGCGGTCGCCGTTCGGGTTCAGCGTCCAGCCCTGGCGCTCCAGGTCGGCGCAGATCGCGTTCATCTCCGACTGCGCGGCGGTCTTCTCGCGGACGGCCATCCAGCCGGTCCTGTTCGAGTTGGCGCCGGCCGCGACGGTCGGGCGGCCCTGCGCCGGATCGAGCCCCGCCGAGCTGACCGCGGTCCGGATCACCTCGTCCACCTCGTCCCGTGTGAGGGGCGGTGACGTGGACTCCGGTGTGGGCGCCGCTGCGGAGGGGGACGGCGTGGGCGCGGGCGCGCCCAGGTGGACGCGCCCGTCGTCCTCTATCTGGACGTGGTCCGGCATGACCACCGCGGCCAGACTCACGATCAAGGCCGATGCCAGCCCGATCCACACCCTCTTCAACAGCACGTTCAACGCGAAACTCCCCCCGAGTGATCATTCAGAGGGAGTCTCACACATCCTGCTCGGTGCCTGGCAGCCCTTGGGCGCCGGGACGGGTCGCACGCGGTCGGTCCGCTGGGCTCAGGAGACGAGGCCGTGCTCCCAGGCCCAAGCCGCGATTTCCACACGGTTGCGGGCCGGGAGCCTCTCCTGGATCCGGCTCAGGTGACTCTTGATCGTGCTGACCGCCAGGGTCAGCTCGGTGGCGATCTCGTTGTTGGTGCGCCCGCGTGCGACCAGGGTGGCGACCTTCACCTCCTGCGGTGTGAGGCGCCGGAGCTGCTCCGTGTTCCGCTGAGCCGGAAGCCTGTTGAGGTGTTTCAGCAGCCGCACCGTGGTGGACGGCGAGATGAGCGACTCTCCCTTCGCCGCCGCGTGTACCGCTTCCAGGAGCAACCGCGAGCCCGAGTTCTTGACGATGAAGCCGTTGGCACCGGCGCGCAGCGCCTGGTAGGCGTATTCGTCCAGGTCGAACGTCGTGACGATGACGATCTTCGTGCGGGACGCCGCGGCATGCGGGCCGGTCCGCAGCAGTCTCGTCGCCTCGAGGCCGTCGAGCCCCGGCATCCGGATGTCCATGAGGCACACATCGGGGGCAAGCCGCCGCACGGCCTCGACGGCTTCGACACCGTTGGACGCCTCGCCGACCACGGAAATGCCTTCGTGGCTCTCCAGGATCAGCCGGAATCCGGTCCGTACCATCTCCTGGTCGTCGGCGATCACGACGGTGACAGTCACGCGCGGGTGCTCCTCGAAGTCGGGGCCGGGGCCGGGGCCGGGGCCGGGGCCGGGGTCGGGGTCGGAGTCGGGGTCGGGTCCCGGCGACGCCTCGCTGCCGGGGGCTCAAGGTTGGCACAGCCGGGTGCGGCGGTTGACGGCGACCGCCGCCGGCTATTTCAGGGGTATCGCGGCGGCCAGCTCCCAGCCGCCCTCGGGCATGGGGCCGCAGTTGAGCTCGCCGCCCAGTTCGGTGAGCCGTTCGGTCAGCCCGATCAGGCCGAAGCCACTGGGGCGGAACCGGGGGCGTGCGCGTTGGCCGCCGCTCGCGTTGTCCCGTACCCGTATGACGACGCGATCCCCTTCGCTCTCCAGCAGGACGTGCACGGAGGTGGCGCCACGGGCGTGCTTGCGGACATTGGTCAGCCCCTCCTGCACCAGCCTCTCGACCGACTTGGCCAGTTGCGGAGACCAGGTGGTGCTGTCGACCTCCTCGGAGACGGTCAGCGAGGTGTGCTGTTCCGGTGTGTTGGCACGTCGTACCAGATCGCCGACCCTGGTCAGGGCCGGAGTGGTCGGGGCGGTTTGCTCGCGGGTGTCGGGGTCGCGCAGCAGCCGCACCATACGGCTCATGGCCACGAGCCCGTCCTGACCGGCCCGTTCGATGTCGGAGAACAGCCGCCGGGCGGTGGCGGCATCACGCTCCGCGACGTGTTCGCCTGCCTGGGCCTGCACGATGATGGCCGTGACGTGATGGGCGACGTGGTCGTGCAGGTCGCGCGCCAGCTCCAGTCGTTCGGCCTGTCGCACCTGTTCGGCCGTCGAGCGCCGGCGGCGGTCCTCGGCGCGCAGATAGAAGCCCAGCAGGGCGAATGCGGTCGGCAGCAGGGTGAAGAACCCGTCCAGTGGGCTGAGCAGCGGTATGTCCGAGAGCCCGGGTGCCCGCTGGCCGAGCCGCGTCGTCGCGGCGAACAGCGCGGCCGCGGAAAGCACCAGCGGCAGCCCGCGGGCGTAGCGGCAGGTCACGCACACCAGAAGCAGCAGTCCCGCCAGTTCGGCCCAGCCAGGGGTCCGCTGCAGTACGGACCCTTGCACCATCGAGGTCACCAGCAGCGAGAGTACGGACGCGCCTGTGGTCAGGGCGCAGGCCGTCCCGTGCCGGCCGGTACGAAGGGCACGCGACGTGGCGGCCACCGTGCAGCAGACGAGTGCCTCGCAGGCCAGGATGGCGAGTCCGAGCCTGGTCCTGCTGACCACACCCGCGTCGACCACCGCGAGCAGGGCGGCGAGGAAGCCGGCGGCGAGCCTGGGAGAAGTGAGGGCGGTCGGGAGCGGGAACGGGGACGGGGACGGGAACGGCATGGCGATGAGGATAGATGCCGCTGGTCAGAGGGACAGGGGCGGGAAGACGAGTGCGTACTTTCGGTGGAGGCCTCCAGTGCGAATGCGTTCTTTCGACCGCTGGGAGGGGCAGGTCCGGCGGCAGAACATCTGGAGCCCTCGTGAATTCCGCTGTTTCCCGTTTCCCCCTCCTGCACCGCGTGGCCCGTCCCGCGGCGCTGCTGGCGAGCGGCGCGACGCTGCTCGCCGCCACGACGCTCACCGGTTGCGGCGTCTTCGGCGAGAACTGGGACGTCACGATGGAGGTGACGGGGACGGGGCAGGCCGAGATCGGCTACAACTTCTCCGGGGAGAACAACCAGACGAAGGCCACGAGCGAGCCGTTGCCCTGGACGGTCTCGCAGAACGTCGGCTTCGGCTTCAACAACCTCGCCGTCCTCCACGCCCAGCCCGGCACCGCCTGCCGCATCTACGTCGACGGCAAGCTCCGGGAGAGCCAGGACAAGCCGGACTCCCAGGGCACCCTTTCCTGCAACGTCAACCTGCAGGACTGACCCACGGCTGCGACGGCTGGCTCAGCCTGTCGTCCAACCTCGATCGGTCACAGAACGCCACACGCATGACCGAAGTGTCGAGGGATTCCGGGGACGGGGACGGGGCCGGGGCCGGGGCCGTCTTGGGCTACGAGCCCCAGGAGGGTTCTCCCGATCGCTGCTGGGTTCTGCACACCATCACGGTGGGAGGGCAGCGGGTCCGGTGGGACGACGTGCTTACGGTCTGCCCTGACCTGGGGAAACGGGTGTGACACGGACGGACCGGCTGACGTAGGTTCCGGCTTGGCCCGCCCTGCTCGGCGCGCCTTCTCGCGTATGCGCACCCTGGGGGTTCTTCAGCATGTCCGCAGCTCCGGCCGGTCCGCCGGCCCCGACTCCGTTCCTGACCTCGTCCCCGTCCCCGTACGCTGCGCCCGGCGGACAGGGTGATCGGCTCCGTGCGCCCGTGGGCCTGGCCATCGCCCTGGCTGTGCTGTTTTCGCTGGTCATCGGGATCACCGCGTACGCCGTGTACGCCGACTGGAACATGCGCACGCTCATGGAGCGGCTCCTCACGGATCCCGCCACGGTCACCGATGCCGAGCTCGACCGAGGCCAGAGACTGACGGGTCTGGTCGGCACGATCCAGGGCAACGCCCTGATCGTGACGGCCATCGTCTTCATCGTCTGGTTCCACCGGGTGCGCACGAACGCCGAAGTCTTCGCACCGGGCGCGGACAAGCTCTCGCTGGGCTGGGCGATCGGTGCCTGGTTCGTACCGTTCGCCAACCTCTGGCTGCCGTACCGGATCGCCGTGACGACGTGGGGGTCGAGCACGCCCCTCGGAGCCGACGGGGGGTACCGGCGTTTCCCGTTGACCCTGGTCAACCTCTGGTGGGGCGTCTTCGTCCTGTCCCGGGTCCTGGGGTGGTTCGGGGGCATGTCCTACGGCCGTGCCCAGAGCCCCGACGCCGCGCGCGACGCGGCCACGACGATGCTGGTCGGCGACGCTCTCGACATCGTGGCGGCCATCCTCGCGGTGCTCTTCGTGCGCAGGCTCACGGCCATGCAGCACGCCAGGGCCGCGCAGGGACCCGCCGCCGCAGCGGTGTAGCCGGGCAAGGGCCAGGCTCCGCTCCCCGGTCACGCGACGCAGCACGCCCGGCCCGGCCCCGTGCCGTGAGGGCCTGGTGCGCGAGGCGAGCCCGGGGTCTGCGTCGTGGCCGCCTGACGCTCCTCGCGCCTGAACTCCGACGCCGCGCGGAGATCGAGCCCGGCCGTGCGCCGAAGATCTCCGCGCCCAGCCGTGGCATCCTGCCGGGTGATCACGGTTCCGGCAGGGCGGCTGCCGGCGATCCGCACCGCGTGCCCGCCCGGGGCCCGCGTACCGACCAGGCTGTACCTCCTCGCGCGGCTTCTCAGTGTTCCGCGCTCGGCTCCGCGGGCTGGGCGTCGGCACGTACGAGGTTCTGCTCCAGGCGTTCCAGGGTGGCGAGGGCGTTGGCGCGCTCGTCGTCCGAGAGGCCCGTGGCCGAGATGTCCTCGAGTTGGCTCCAGACCCGCTCCACCTCCCGGCGCAGGGCGTGGCTGGCCGCTGTCGGTTCGATGAGCGAGGCGCGCTTGTCGGTGGGCGAGGGGCGGCGGCGGACGAAGCCGGCCTGTTCGAGGCGGCGGACCGTGCGGGTCATCGTGGCGGCGTCGGAGTCCATCAGGCGTACCAGGTCGATCTGACGCTGGGGACCGAGTTCCCACAGGTGCATCATGACCAGCTCCTGGCCCGGGTGCAGGCCGATGCGGCGCAGTAGCTGTCCCGCGAACATGCGGTGCAGCCGGGCAAGCCGGAAGATCGCGTGACTGATCGGTCCGCCGGCGGCCGCACCGGGGACCGGCACGGTGGCCTTCCCTTCCGTCGCTCCGGAATCCTGCCCGGCCTCGGATCCGGAATCCTGCCCGGCCTCGGATGTGGACTCGGCCATCTCTTCTCCGCTCTCCTGTTTGGACAGGAGAACTCTACCTTCATCAGGCCCATCAGCAGTGGTTCCGTCCATCGAGCGGCGCATATGGACAGGTGGAGGCGGCTGCACGCCTCACTTGCCAGGCCACGGGAAGCAGGTTTACTGTTCAGACAGGTAATTTACTTGTTCGGACAGTAAACGGCTGGCGTGGGCCACGGTGCCGCCCGGCCCGCAGAGCACCACCCATCCCGAGGGAGCGACCATGACCACTGCTTTCGATCCGATCGTCCTGGGCGGCGGCACACGCCTCGCGAACCGAGTCGCGATGGCCCCGATGACGCGCAGCCGGGCCCACGGCCCGGACGCGGAGCCGACCGACCTGATGGCGACGTACTACGCGCAGCGAGCCGGCGCCGGGCTGATCGTCACCGAGGGCGTCCAGCCCTCGCCGGTCGGCCAGGGCTACCCCGACACCCCCGGCCTGCACACACCGGGCCAGGTGCGCGCGTGGCGGACGGTGACCGACGCCGTGCACCGCGAGGGAGGGGTGATCTTCGCGCAGCTCATGCACACCGGACGGATCGGCCACCCCAGCCTGCTGCCCGACGGCCTGACGCCGGTGGCGCCCTCGGCGGTCGCCGCCAAGGGCCGCGTCTACACCCACCAGGGGCCGCTGGACTTCGTCACGCCGAAGGAGCTGAGCGAGGCGGAGATCCGGCAGACCGTCGCCGACTTCGCGACCGCCGCGCTCCACGCCGTCGAGGCCGGATTCGACGGCGTGGAGATCCACGGCGCCAACGGCTATCTGATCCACCAGTTCCTCGCGGACAACACCAACCACCGCACCGACGCCTGGGGCGGCTCCACCGAGGGCCGGATCCGCTTCGCCGTCGAGGTCGTCACGGCCGTGGCCGAGGCGATCGGCGGTCGGCGGGTCGGTCTGCGGATCTCGCCCGGAAACCGCTACAACGACATCGTCGAAGACAACCCGGGCGAGATCTACGGGGCCCTGCTGGACCGGCTCACAGGTCTGGACCTCGATCTTGCCTACCTGCACCTGATGGAGGGCCCCGACCCCGAGCTGACCCCGCGGCTGCGCAAGGAATGGCCCGGCACGTTCGTCCTCAACCCGTTCACCCACCCCGACGTCACCGGCCCCGACGCGCTCAAGCTGATCGAGGACGGGAGCGCGGACATGGTGGCCTACGGGGCGCTGTTCCTCGCCAACCCCGACCTGCCCCGGCGTCTCGCCGCAGGCGGCCCGTTCAACACCCCGGACCAGGCCACCTTCTACGGCGGCGACCACCGCGGCTACACCGACTACCCCACCCTCACCGCTTGACCGGCGGCCCCGCCGACGAGGCCCCTACCCGGGAGTTCCTGATGATGTCCAAAGCAATCGCCTTCTCCGAGTACGGCACCCCCGAGGTGCTGCGGCTGTCGGAGGTCACCGCGCCGGAGCCCGGCCCGGGACAGGTCCGGATCCGCGTGCGGGCCGCCTCCGTGAACCCGCTCGACATGAAGATCCGCTCCGGCCTGATGGCCGGGGCCGTCCCGGCGCACTTCCCCGTAGTCCCCGGACTGGACGCGGCCGGTGTCGTCGACGCGGTCGGCGAGGGAGCCGACGCGGCCGTCGGCGACGAGGTCCTCGGCGCCACCGCGGGCGGCAGCTACAGCGAGTACGCGCTGCTGGAGCAGCCGGTCGCCAAGCCCGCAGCGCTGTCCTGGGAGGTCGCGGCATCGCTGGTGACCGTCGGCCGGACCGCCTTCCGTGTCCTTGCCCAGCTGGGCGTGCGCACGGGCCAGACCCTGCTCGTCCACGGTGCCGGCGGCAGCGTCGGCATCATCGCCGCGCAGCTGGCCGTCGCCCGCGGCATCACCGTCATCGCGACGGTCGGCGAGCACGACATCGAGCGGGTCACCGCGCTCGGAGCCACCGCCGTCCGCTACGGCGACGGCTGGGTGCAGCGGGTGAGGACCGCGGCGCCCCAGGGAGTCGACTTCGTCCTCGACGCCTCCGGCGCCGGCGTCCTCGCCGACTCCGTCGCCCTGACCGGCGACAGCGCACACGTCATCACCATCGCCGACATGTCCGCCGCGCAGCACGGCGTCCGCTTCAGCGCCGGCAGCGCCGACCAGGCCGAGGAAGCCCTTCCGCAGCTGGTCGAGCTGGCCGCCGACAACAGGCTCACCCTGCCCATCTGGCGGACCTACCCGCTCGAGGAGGCCGCCACCGCGCACGCCGACCTGGAAGCCCACCGCAACCGGGGCAAGGCCGTCCTGCTGCCCTGACCTCCCATGCCGCCGCCTCGCACTGCCTGCGCGGGCGAGGCGGCCCCGGGGCCGCAGCCGGTCGTCCCCGGGCCGATCCGTCCGCTTCGGCGAAGGGCGCACCGCAGCAGGCCGCGCCGGCACCACGACGCTCGCCGACCGGCAGCGCAGACCGCCCGACGCCGGGCCGGCCCCGCGACCAGCCCCTGCCCGGACCCTGTGACCAGCCCCTGCCCGGACCCGCAACCTGCACGCTCGACCCCGACGAGCGGGCCCCGCCCCCCGGCACCGAAGCGGATCCGCCGGCGGCCCGAGCACCGCACGACCCGATCCCCACACCCGCAGATTGGAAGACCCATGTCCGCACGCACCCTGCCCGAGGCCACCTTCGCCCGCACCGTTCTCGGCTCCGGCCCCGGCCTCGCGCTCGCCCACGGCGCCGGCAGCAGCGTGGCCGGCACCTACGGACCGATCCTGGAGGGCCTGGCCGCCCGCCACACCGTCGTCGGCGTCGACTACCCCGGCAGCGGGGACACCCCCCGCTCCACCACGCCGCTGTCACTGGACGACCTGGCCGACCAGCTCGTCGCCGCCGCCGTCGCCGAAGGCCTGGACACCTTCGCACTGTCCGGCTACTCCCTCGGCGGCCCCGTCGCCATCCGCGCCGCAGCCCGCCACCCCGAGCGCGTCACCGCCCTCGTGCTGACCGCGACCTTCCCCTACCGGGACAACCACCTCGCTCTCGCCCTGCCGATCTGGCGCAAGCTGGCCGAGTCGGACGACCGCGAAGTACTGGCCGAGTACCTGACGATGATGGCCCTGGGCGCCGACGCCCTGGAGGCGATGCCGGCCGAACAGCTCCGGCAGGCGATCGGGTTCACCGCCGCCGGCGTCGCCGACGGCACCCCCGAGCACGCCGAGCTGGCCCCCCGGGCCGACGTCCGCGAAGACCTGCCGCACATCAAGGCACCCACCCTGGTCATCTCCACCACCCAGGACCGGTTCACCTCCACCCGCCTGCACCACCAACTCGCCGACACCATCCCCGGCGCCCGGCTCGTGGAACTCCGCACCGGCCACCTGCCCATGGTGGAACGCCCCGAGGAATGGCAGAACCTCATCACCACCTTCCTCGCCCAGCACCACGCCTGAGCAACCCGCCGAGCCCCGGACGGCGCCTGCGTACTTCCCGAAGCCGACGCTGCGACGCGGTTCACGTGATGTGCGGACGAGCGTGTTGCCGCAGGTCCGCGTCGACCGGGCTCCGCGGACCGCGGCGCGATGACCACCACCTGGGAAGATGTCCGTCCGAGGGTGTGCCAAGGGGAGGGCGGAGATGAGCGGGCGCGTACCTGCAGGGGACGAGTCGGCCGGATACCGGCAGCCGAAGAGATGGGAGCCGGTTGCGGTGCCCGCCCCGGAACCTGACTGGCGGCCCGCGCCCGAATATCAGAGTGGGAATCCGAATCCCGCGTTGCAGTACGGGATGTGGGATTCGATTGCCCTCTCCCACCGGCCGATCGGTGTGCTCCCACCGCCCATGCAGGCCTACGCGGACAGGCTGGTGCTGCGGGTGGAGCAGAGCTGGGAGGACCTGGGCGCTGTGGACGTCGCCTCGTTCCGACTGGGCCGGCGCTTCTTCGTGCTGAGCCAGTTCACCGACGTGGAGGACACGGGCGTCACCGTGTGGCTCGACCGCCGGCACACCGACGACGAGACCTCACTCGCGGCGCTCGTCGAGATTCTGGGCATCCCGCGCGACTGCGTACGCGACCTCACCTGGTGCCCACACCCGGTAGTCCAGCGCGAGTTGCTGTCGCCACCCCCACCCGAAGACGGCCCGGGTTCATCACGCTGGACACGCTTCCTCCGGAAGCGCAGCAGGCCAGGGGCTGGTTCCACCGTCCGCTAGGAGAGGAGCGGGCGGTCCCATCGCGGGCGGGGCAGAACGGGAGAACACGTGGCCACCTCCCCTGATCGCGGCATCGCCGACGAGCACACTGGCCTCAACCTGCCGTACCGGGCACTTCATACGCGGCGACCATCCGTCCGGGATCCCCGGCAGGCCAGCGAGCGGCGAGGGCGGCCACTACTGCCGTCCAGGACATCACGGTGGGCAGCAAGTCTTTCGTCCGCGTGCGCATGTTCGGCCCCGACCGTCCCTTCCAGGCGATGGACTCCTGCACCGGCGATCTCTGCCGCATCGGCGAGACGGCCCTGGACGTCACCAGCGGGGAGTGGAACGGCGCCCCTGGAACCGGAGTGGCGCGGCTTCGGCCCGGGCCCGGGCCTGGCGGGCGCGGCCGTCCGCCCGGTGTCGAAGGACTGCGTAGCGGTCTCCTGCGAGCCCGGCTCGGCCGACGGACGGGACCTGACCGAAGCCCGGCACCGCGAGGCCGCTGCCAAGCTCGCGGATACCTGGTCACGCCTCGGCTTCAAGCCGTTCGCCGACGGCGTGCACATCCCGGACTGCCACCTGCAACGGCCCCACGACCTTCTGGCGGAACGGCAGCGCGAGTCCAAGGAGCCGTGCCGGGCCTGGCGCGACCACCACCGTTCGTGAGCACGACCGAAACCGCCCGCGGTGGACGCCGGTCCGCCTTCGCCCCTCCTGCGCCGCGGCCACCACCTTCGCGGCGCTCGCCCTGACCCCGACGGCACGCGAAGGAACTTCGGTCACCGAGCGCGAGGTACGCGACAGCCTGCTGGTCCTGCACCGCTACGCCCTGATCAGCTGCGACACGCGTGCCACCGATCAGGAAGTCCGTATCCACGCCCTGACCGCGCGAGCCGGCTGACGCAGTCCGGGCGGGAAACGGCGGCGGCGTCAACGGCACGGCGACCGCCGCCGCCGTTCCTGGAGTGCCTGCTCCGGGTGGACGCGACCGCCCAGCCTTCGTTCTAGAACGACACGTCGATGTAGTCGATGTCGGTGAGTTCGACTTCGAGTTGGTCGGCGCGGGTGCCGCCGTCCTTGAAGTACACCTCCTGGAGGCCTTCGGCGACGATGGCGCGCAGTTCCTGGTCCCCGGTTCCCTGCTGCTGGGCGTCGAA
Organism: Streptomyces sp. NPDC001513; assembly: GCF_042894695.1. Classification (NCBI taxonomy): domain Bacteria; kingdom Bacillati; phylum Actinomycetota; class Actinomycetes; order Kitasatosporales; family Streptomycetaceae; genus Streptomyces; species Streptomyces sp. NPDC001513. The sequence goes on along the minus strand of NZ_JBIAVU010000017.1, from coordinate 86,206 downwards.
GAGGCGCTGCGCGTAGGCGGGCGGGAGGTGGACGGTCAGGCGTCGCATGCGGCCGTCGTCGGTGGTGCCGATGGGGGCCGTGTAGCCGAAGCGGGCGCGGGTCTCGACCGTGATGCCGGTGCTGGTGGCGGCCTGCTTGCGGCGGCGTCCGCGCACCACGGGCTGCCAGCGTGCGCGTACGGCGGTGTCGATGCGGTCGGTGATCGCCTTGGGCGGGGTCTTCCGCTCCCCGGTGCGGTAGCGCTCGACCGACCGCTGACTGACCCCGAGCTCGGCCGCGACGGCCCTGGTCGTCTTCAGCTTCCCCAACAGGAAGTTGATGCGGCCCTTCAGGGTCTTGGGCGGCTCCCGGGTGAACGCCTCGCCGTCCGCGCGCTGCAGAGCATCCTCGATGTCCCCCACCGTCTACTCCCCTTCGTCCAGGACGGCGTCGCCGCCCTTGATGTGGCGGGCCGGGTTGAGGCCCTTCTCCATCAGGTCCACCGCCCACGCCATCTCCTGCACACCCTCCACCTTCGCCGCGCCGGGGGTCGGCCCGAGCCGGAAGGAGCCGGGGAGCGGCTTGCCGGAGGTGGTGTAGGGCAGGAAGTCGAGCGGCGAGGGCCCGGGGGAGGCGTAGACGACGCAGTCGGAGAGCACGCCGAGCGGGTACCGGCCCGTCGCCTTGGCGACGTTGGCCATCTTGCGGTGCATGTTGACCCGCGCCTTGGCGATGACCGCGGCCCGGATGTCGGGGCGCCAGGTCGGCCGCTCCAGCGCCGGCCACCGTTCCCCGTCGCGGTAGTGACGGCCCTGCGGGCGCTCACGCAGCTTGCCGACCCCGCCCTTGACCGTCGCCTTGACCGCGGCGAGGACAGCCGCGATGGCCGGGTCGACGTCCTTGTGCTGTTCCATCGCGGCGAGGAACTGCCGGTCGTCCAGCTCGGCGGTGACGCCGAGGTCGGCGAGCGTGTCCACGTAAGCCGTCTTGAGGCGGTCGTGCCACGGGTCCAGGTACGCGCCGGTCTCCCTGCGCAGATACGCCTCCACCGGCTGCACCTCGTAGCCGAGTTCCTGGGCGTAGGCGAGGGTGTGGGTCTGGTACCAGGCCGGCCCCTCGGGCCGCCGGCCGGACGGCGTGAACGGCGACGGCAGACGCGGGTCCAGCTCGATCCCCGACAGGTCCACCAGCCAGGAGCCGGGGATCTTCTTGTTGAACCTCGGCCCGTGGAAGTGGTCGGGGCCGGACAGGCCGACGACCAGGCGCGCGGAGGCCGCGAGGAACGCGGTGTTGATGTCCAGCCCGACCGCGTACGGGAGCAGGCACTCCTCGTCCGACAGCAGGTCCACCTCACGCACCCACTGGTACGCCTCTTCGTCCAGGAAGCCGCCGGTCCAGCCCTGTGCGACGGGGTGTTCGGAGGGGGCCTCCGGCGGCGCGGGATCCATCGGCTCCGTGCCGAGCGAGCCCGGGTTGTAGCCGGACTCCCATACGCCCTGGTCGTTCTTGACGGCGCGGGTCGGCGGGCGCAGCGCGGTCATCAGCTCCAGCCCGGAGACGGCGGTCGAGCCGCGCGGGGTCAGCACCCGGGACGCGTACGTACCCAGGACGCGGGCGATGTCGGCCGGCTCCATGCCGCTGACGCCGGGCCAGGACCGCTCGTCGAGCGCGTCCCAGGACAGGACCGCGAGCTGCACGCACTGGCGCTGCCCGGCCGCGGCGGGCCGGTAGATCCGCGGCCACGGTCCGAAGCCGCGCTGCGTCAGCTTCCACTTCGCCCTCGCGAGCTGCCTGACGACAGGGTGGTCGTCGGGCAGCCGCAGATTCCGGCGGGCCTCCGGCCCCTCCAGCCGCTCGGGCAGTCCCAGCTTCACAGCGGCCGCCTCGGTGAGGACGACCAGCGGATCGGAGTCCTTCCCGTTGCGGTTCAGCTGCGCGGCGCCGAGCCCGGACTCCTTCAGCGTCCACTCCACCAACTGCGCAACGGTGGTGGCCGGGCAGTCCAGCACGATGCCGTCCACGCCGTACGCGGTCCCGTCACCGTCCAGGACCGCGAGCGGGCCGTGCGGGTATCGCGGATCGGCGGGCGCCTGCGGGGCGGCCTTCCGCACCGGGCGGCGCGACGCCACCGAGGGCCCGGCCGCAGGTGCAGGTGCAGGTGCAGGCGCCGGCTCCGCGACAGCGGCCGCCACGGTCGCGACGGCCGTCACGGGCTCGGTGGCGGGTGCAGCCGGGGCCGGCTGCTGCGTAGCGCTGGTGAAAGTCTGCGGCGCCGGCACCGGCACGACCGCACTCGCCGGGTACCGCTCGGCCCAGCCCTCCAGCAGCCGCAGGTACGCCTGCAGGCGCGGCGGCCTCGGCTCCGAGCGGCCGTTCTCCCAGTTCTTCACCGTCTGAGGCGTCGACTTCAGCGCCTGAGCCAGCTTCGCCTGCGAAACACCGGCCGCCTCACGCAGGCGGGCGCGCTCCGCCGGCGGCGGCAACGTCGGCGCGCCCTCCAGCAGCGCGTCCACCGCCTCGAACAGCTCTTCCTGACTCGGCATCTGCTGCACCTCCACCCCGGACTCTAGTAGATTTTAACCTTGAAATCGCTGCTGAATTTAACCCTTGCGGGTGTTCTTTCGGGTGCGGTGGGCTTCGTTGACGAGGGCGCGCGGCGTTCGACGGTGCTTCGGGAGGCCGACCCCTGCCGCTTCCCCTCACGGCTGCCGCAGACAGGACCACTCGATGCCCCATTTGGACGGCAACGCGAGAGGCTGCCGGACGAGTGCGCTCGGTACTGTCCCGGAAGGGGCACTCCGCGGCGCCCTGCGTGCGGGGCTGGGAAGGGGAGACGGTGCTGATCCAGGCCATTGGGGCCGTGCTGCCGGCGGCGCTGGCGGTCGCGCTGAGCCCTTTCCCTGTGATCGGTATCGTGCTGATCCTGGCCGGCCGGCAGGGCCGCCGCAACGGCCTGCTGTTCGCGGCCGGGTGGATCGCCGGGCTCGGGATCGTGGCAACACTCGTCGTGGTCGTGCTCGGTGGAGCCGACGACCCCGAAAGCCCATCGTCCGCGATCGCGGGCTGGGGACGGGTGCTCGCCGGAGCGGCCCTCATCGTGCTGGGGGCGCGTACATGGTGGCAGCGTCCACGTGCCGGCGACGAGACCGGAACGCCACGCTGGATGGCGTCACTCGATGACCTCTCGGCCCTGCGGGCGCTGCTCCTGGGGCTGCTGCTGTCGGGCGCCAACCCGAAGAACCTCGTTCTGACGGCCTCGGCGGCCACGTCGATCGTCGAAGCGGGGGTTCACAACGGCGATCTCACGGTGGCCGTCGCCGTCTTCGTTCTCGTCGGCTCCTGCACCGTCCTCGGCGCCGTCGTCATCCATCTCCTCGGCGGACACCGCGCGGCCTCGTTCCTGGACAGTGTCAGGCAATTCATGATCACCAACAGCGCCGTGATCACCGCGGTCGTGCTCCTCCTTCTGGGCGCCGGCATCCTGGGCGACGGACTCGCCGGACTCGGCCGCTGAGTCCTGTCCGTCGTCAACACGGGCGTCAGGGGGTTGGGGCCGCGAGGTCGGTGAGGTTGAGGTAGCCGGGGGTGGTGGGGGAGGCGTGTTGGGCGACGTGGGGGGTGTAGCGGCCGGCGAGGCGGTGCCAGTCGTAGATGCCCCGCATGTAGGCCGATATCGCGCCCAGGTACCGGTCGACGGCTTCTTGCGCGGCTTCCGGCAGCCCGAGCGGCCCGCACAGGCGCGAGGCCTGTTCCCGGACGCGGGGCAGCCGCCGCAGCTGGGCGTCGGCGCGTCGCCGGAGTTCGACGATGGCTTCCGGCCGGGTGCACTGCCGCTCCCGCACCAGGCAGGTGACCAGGTTGGGAGCGTCGCGGGCTTCGTCGTTCTCCAGGGAGTACACCTCGTTGACGAGGATGATGACGTCGGTGACGATCTCCCGCGCGGATTCCACGGCGGTGCTGTGTACGGCGGGGGCCGGGACCTCGAAACGTCCGACCCGCTCGCACACGTCGATCGACGGGCTCACTCCGATCACCTTGCGACGCAGCCGCATCCACTCCCCACTGTCCGCCACGAAGCCGGCCCTGCGGTCACAGGCCTCGGTCAGGTTCGCGGACAGGTAGTCCATCCAGTGACGTGCGGTCCGCTCCTGCCAGCGCCGCGACATGCCCTCGGCCATACGCCCCCACACATCGGCGAACGCGTCGCCCAGCGGGGAAGACGACGACGGCGCCGTGCCCGGCGGCAGGCGCAGCAGATCGATCAGCTCCTCACACACCGACGCCGCCGGCGGATCCTCCCCGAGCGGAACATCAAACTGGTCGTCGAACAGGAAAAACCACCCGTTCACGTCGAACGCCAGATCAAGGTCCGCACCCACAGCATCCGGATACGAGTACGCCGCCACATCGGCCACCTGCGCGAACAGGTAACGCCGCTCGGCCTCCACACCGCCCACCAACCCCCAACGCCGCGCCCATTGAAGGTGCCGCTCCCGAGCCGCGGCCAGTTCGGGCGTTGTCCAGGAAGGCAGGGGGATGTCGAACTCCACGTTCTGCGGCACGCGTCCTCCTCAAGACCGCTGGTCCCGGTGCCACCGACAGCGAGGAGAGCCGCCGGCTTGTGGCTGAGGCGAAGGACGCGGCGCTGCGGGAGATGCAGCTGAAGCTGCATCACGTGGTCGAGATGGATTGGTGGTTTCGCAGCCAGGACTGGCCGGGCTACCACGAAGTCCTGCGCCGGATCATCGCTGCCGGCGGACCGGAGGCCCAGGAGGCGACGGGTCCGGCCGACGCCGCCTCGTAGCGCCGGACACTCGGCTGGATGTCCCCGCCTGGAAACGCGAGCGCGGTCGTTCAGCGCTGAACACGGTGCCCATGCGGGAGAGATGCCCATCTCCGGCTGTCAGCGGCCCGCTTTAGGGTGGCGTGCATGTCCCACATCGAGCAGAGTGACGGTTTCCCGCCCGCAGTAGTAGCCCCTGCCCGGGAGGGAACGGTGTTCCCGGCGGGTTCCGGGGGCACGCCTGCCGGTCAGGCGGGTGAGAGTTCGGGTGCGCGGTGGCGGACGGACTGGGACAGCAAGATCGAGTCTGTCTCGGGCAACTGCTCGGTCAATGCGGTGGCGAGCACGGTCCTGGACGGCCGCGAGGTCGCCGTCGTCGGGAACGAGGACGCGACGGTACGGATGCTGGACATGGCCACAGGACTCCCGGTCGGTGAGCCTCTCACCGGCCACGAAGAGTCCGTGCTGGGCCTGGCGACGGCGGTACTGGACGGCCGCGCGGTCGCCGTCACCGGCAGCGGGGACGGTACGGCGCGTGTCTGGGACCTGGGTGCCCGCGAGCAGATCGGGCAGATGCTCGAGCTCCACAGGGGCCCGGTGAACGCGGTTGCGACAACGGTCTTGAACGGCCGTCCGGTGGTCGTCACCGCGAGCGACGACGGGACGGCGCGGCTGTGGGACCTGGCCACCAGCGAACAGATCGGCGACCATCTCGTCTCCGCCCACAGCGACGTGTGGGCGGTGGCCACGGCGATGCTGGGCGGCCGCCCGATCGCCATCACCAGCGAGGCCGAAGGGCCCGTGCAGGTCATCGACCTGGCCACCGGACGGCCGCTCGGGGAGCTGACCGGTCATCACGGGCTGGTACAGGACGTGGCGACGACGGTGCTGGACGGCCGTCCGATCGCCGTCACCGGGGGCGCGGACGACACCATGCGGGTGTGGGATCTGGCCACCTGCGAACAGCTCTACACCCGCCCCACCAATGAGCCGCTCACGATTGCGGCCGGCCTGGTGAACGGCCGTCCCGTGGCAGTCACCAGTGCCCAGACCGTCCTGGCCGACGGGCCGCGCCACGACCTGGCAGGGCAGACCCTGCGCGTGTGGGACCTGACCGGCCGGGAGCCCGCCGGACAGGTGGTCGACGGTCCGTGGTTCTCCGAAGCCCAGACCCTGACACCCCGAGGCCGACTGCTGATCGCCTCCCGTGCGGGACTCGCCGCGCTCACCCACCACTGACAAGCCCGCCGCACCAGCGATCCGGACATCAGGAGTGGGAAGCCGCAACATCGGCATCCGCACCGCCTCACCACCGCCTTGGAGACCCAGCGCGGCAGCCACCACGCGGCGGCAGCCGCGCTGTCGTGCATCCGGCCGCCGCCCCGGCCGTACTAGCCGTACCGGGCAATCGGACGCTCCTGCACGGACATGAGGCCTGCCGCCCGCACCGCGTACCAGGCGATCGCCCCAGGTCTGGCCGCATGCCGACACGACGCCATCGAGGCCTACGCCGCAGGCGGCAACGGTCGAGCGATGTCCCCCTGGCCAGGTTTCGATGGAGGCGGCGACCATGGCTCTGCTGACAGTCCTGCTGTGGGAGGGCCGGGGTGTGGGTGTCCGAGCCTCCAGCCAGCCAGCCAGTCGGTGGCGGCCAGCGCGCTGTGCGACGCCGGCGTGTCTGTCGAGACGGTCGCCACGGGGCTCGGCACCACCCGCTCCACGGCCCCTCGCGGTGCGCTCCCCGTGGGGCTGGCCCCGCACAGCGGTGCGGGGCTCGGGTTGCTGGGTCAGGCACAGGTGCAACCGAGGCGGCAGGGCGTGCTCGGTTCGGAGGTCAGCCACGCGCTCGTCCCAGGCGTCGCCGATGTGCTGAACGGATACTTGATCTTGGCCCGGGTGCCGGTGGCGAGCGACGCCGGCCCACTCGGGTCCCCGCGTCGCTGAATCAGAGGAGCGGAAACAAGCACTCAACTTGCCGTTCAACCCTGGGTAGTCGGCGAAGGAGGTTCGTTCCCGACTGGATCAACTCCGAGTCGGGGGCGCCTCGGCCGTTATCGTCTCGTGCACGACCTGGTCGAAGTCGTTGTCACGCAGGTACACCCACTCGCCGACGTGGATCGGGTCTATCCCGATGCGCTGAAGACCGGCGACGAGCCGGCGAAGTACGGGCCGGGGAAACGGCGAGAGATCCGATGCGTACGGGAAGATGCGGGTGTCCGTATCCTCGGGCGCCGTGGTGTGGGTGCGCGTGATGTCGATTTGGATACCGGCGAAGTCGGCGATGACCCACTCCCAATAATTCTCTCCGTCGACCTGGTCCACCCGCGCGCCGAGCGCGGTGGCAAGTTCTTCGAGTGACGGGTGGTTCCAGCGGAACCAGACGTCGGTGCTCTCCTGGGATTCCAATGCGGTGTTGCTCCTTCGATCGTGAGATCCGACGCACACGTGACTGCGGCGTCGCGAGAATATGCAGGACGACCAGTTCCTGGTCATCGGCGTTTGGGATCATATTGAAGATCATCTGGAGACTGCTGCCGATTTTGGAGCGCCCGGCAGAACCGGCACATGATGAGCATGATGCGGTCGGCCGTCGCGGCTGCCGCCGCTCTTGTCCTGTCCCTGCCCGTCACCGCCGACGTAGTGATCATGGCTGTCACGAGGTGAGCAGGCTGCTGCCGTCGGGCGCCAATCCCGAAGATGGCCGGCTGTCATGGACGTGCCTGTTCACATGGGGCGTCCCCCGCTGTCACCGGGCGATGGACGTGCAGCTCGTGTACCGCAAGCGGCGTGCACCCCGCTACCCCGCCCCGACGAGGCAGAGTTGGTAGCCGCACGCCCCCCGTTTCCGTACAAGGAGGCGCCTGGCCGGCTGAGGCTGCCGGGTGGGCGGTCGGCGGGGGCCGGCCGGGCAGGCTACTTTGCTCGGATGAGTCTCCTTGATGATGTGGCCGAGCGCGACGGCTGGCAGTGCTGGGTGTGTGACGAACCGGTCGACCCCGACGAGTCGGTGAACGACCCGCGGGGCCCCAGTGTCGACAGCCGGACCGCCGACCGGAAGGCCAAGGTGCCCGAGCGGCTCGCGCACCGCGGGTGCAACACCCGCAAGGGTGCGGTCAAGGTGGTCATCCCCTGGCCGGAGCGCCTGTACGTAGTCGAACCCGCGCCGCTGATTGCCGTCGCCGAGAGGCTGGAGCGCAAGGGTGGCCGCGAGATGGTGGGCCGTTGTCCGACCAGGAAGGACGCACAAGAGGCGGCGGATTGGCTGGTGGACCGGTTCTCCCGACTGGTACCGGGAATGCCGGTGACCGCCGACATCCAGGCGGGCGGCGGCCAGTTCCTCGTCATCCTGGCCACCGGCCGCCGCTGATCGGGGATCACCCACCCACACACGAGTCGAGATGGTGGTCATCTGACCGCGCCGCACCCTGCCGGGTCCCGCTCCGGCCGACGCACCCGCTGCGGCGCCGCGGGTGCGGGAGGCCGCCGGCCTGACCGGGGACGCGGCCGGCAGGCGCTGGACGGGGGAGTGGTGGTGATGACGGGCAGGCAGCGCCGTGCGGCCGCCCTCCGGTCGACCAGGGGCCCCGCAGCGGGGGCATCCGGCACCACGCGCGCTGACCCCGGCCCCCCTGGCCCTCGGGGCCTCCTCCGTCACGCCGATGGCGGGGGAGGGCCCTGCGTGAGGATCCGGGCCGCGGCGAACTCCTCGCGCCAGGCCTCCCCGGCCAACTCCAGGTAGCCGTACGCGTCCTCACCGACCGGGATCCGCAGCGGAGTGGGCCCCTCGGCCGCGACGATGCCCAGGACCCGCGCGGCGAAGTCCTCGGGGCGCCCGGTCTCCGGGTTGTCCGCGAGGCCCCGCGTGCCCTCGAGCATCTCGCGGTTGGTCACCTCGTAGGCCGGGATCCGCCGGTGTGCCTCCGTCAAGGACGTGCCATAGCGCGTGGCGAACATGCCCGGCTCGATCACCGTGACGCGGATGCCGTGCGGGGCGCCCTCGACGGCCAGGGCCTGGCTCATGCCCTCCAGGGCGTGCTTGCCGGCGACGTAGGCGGCCAGACCCGGGAACGCCATGCGGCCGACCACGGAGGAGACGTTGACGATGTGGCCGTGGCCCTGGGCCCGCATCAGAGGCAGGACGAGGCGGGCGAGCCGCCACGGGCCCACCACCAGGGTCTCCAACTGGTCGCGCAGCTCGGCGTCCGAGACCTCCTCGACCGCGCCGAACAGCCCGGTTCCCGCGTTGTTGACGAGGATGTCGATGCCGCCCAGACGGTCGGCGGCACGGCGCACGGCCTCCTCACAGGAGGTGGCGTCCCGCAGTTCGAGCGGGATCGGCACGATGCGGCCCGGCCAGGCGGCGGCGAGGTCCTCCAGGTCGGCGGTCTTGCGTGCGGTGACCGCCAGTTCGTCCCCGGCCCGCGCCGCGGCCGTGGCCAGCGCGCGCCCGAGGCCCGAGGAGCATCCTGTGACCAGCCAGCGTCGTCCCATCGTTCCCCCGTGACCGTCGAGTCGTTCCGGACTGTGGTGGTGACGGCCATGGTCCTGGCGCACGGGCACGCGGTCATCCCTCCCGCGGGGGCGTGCGGAGGCGCGCGGGCGCACGTACGGGCACGCCGCGCGCGACCCGCCCGCACCGCGGCCGCCCGCGGCCTGGCCCTCAGACGGCTTCGGTCGCGAAGAGCTCCAGGTGGGAGCAGCGCGGGCAGCGGTACGCCTCAATGCGGCGCCGGGGCCGACCCAGCCGTTTGGCACCCCCGAACAGGCCGCGTTCCAGCGGCCCGGCGATCCAGCGGGCGTACCCCCGGGTCCCCTCGCCCGCGTCCTCGACGAAACCCGGCTCCAGGCCGAAGCCACCGCAGTACGTACACCTCATCGAATCCACCGGGAAAGTGTAAGAACCACCCCGCACCCTGCTCCGCCCCGCACGCGACGGGCCCCAAGGATCAGCCGTTCTTGGGTCCCCACCATGCGGAGTCGTCGCCCTCACCCACTCGTATGCGGCGGGCGGGCGGGCGGGGTCCGGTCCAGTCGGGAGGGATCGGGCGGCTGTCTGTTTCGTTCATCCCTGCTGCCCGGCCGAGCGTACGTAGCTCACGCCGGGCGGGTCTTGGGTGAGGAACCCCCTCGTGCCGTCCTTCAGCGCGAAGACCACGAGGTAGACCTTTCCAGGTCCGCAGAACCGTCCGCCCGAACCGTCAAACGGCCGCCGTCCGAGCCTTGCCAGACGGCCGGGAGTCAGCGGCGGCGGCGGTTGAGTTCGCCCGGCGGGGTGTACAGCCTGCGTGCGGGGGACAGTTTGTCGAAGCGGGCCTGCTGGCGGGCCTGTTCCTCCATCTGCAGCCCATCGAGGTTCTTCGTCCGTGTGGCCCTGTCGCTCCAGAGGAGGAACGCGACCAGTGCGCCGACCGGCAGTCCCAGACATGCATAGAAAACGATCAAGCCGTTCATAGCCCCCCCAGCGAAGATCAGCAAGCGTTCTGAGTCTGTTGGCGGCGCCGGGTACGAGTCAAGGGCGGGCGGTTGATGGGCCGCGTTCGTTCGTCCTAGTAGGACACGTTCAGGCCCTTCTGGAACGCCTCGCCACCCGCGCGCGGCCCCGGCGCCGAAGCCGTCTTCGCACGGGGCCTGCGGGCCCGTGGGGCCTTCCTCATGCCGAGCTCACCGAGCCGGCGCTGCTGCTCCTCTCTCACCCGGTCCCAGTCCCGCCGTTGGGCGGCGAGCCACCGTCCGACGTCTCCACCCCAGCACCCCCGGGTCGGGGTCGGGGCCGGGCCGGTGGTGGATGACGGCGGCCCGGATACCGCGCCGTGGTGCTCGGGTGCGCGCTCCGGAGCAGGGTTGAGCAGGGCCGGGCGAGCAGGCTCGCCAGGACCAAGAAGCGTCAATCCCCACCTTCAGATGACATGGGAGATTCCGATGAAGCCGCTGCTGTTCCCGAACAATGCCCAGTTCTGGTACGAGACCCTGCGGTCGATGAGTCACATCGCTTACGGCGGTGCGGACTTCGGCGAGGTGGTCTCCACCGGTGAGCGGATCACCGAAGGCGACTACGACAGCTGGTACGTCGAGTGGATGGCCACCGCGGACCGCGTGTCGGGCGAGGCGCAGAAGGCGCTGGCGGCCGGTCACCGCGTCAGTGCCCGGGACGGGTTCCTGCGCGCGTCGAACTACTACCGCTCGGCGGAGTTCTTCCTGCACGGTCACCCCTGCGACCCGCGTCACGACGACGCCTACGACCGCTCCGTGGCCTGCTTCAAGGCGGCGGCGGCACTGTTCACCCCGGTCATCGAGCCGGTCGAGATCCCCTACGAGGACACCACGCTGCCCGGCTACTTCTACCGGGTCGACGACTCGGGGACACCGCGGCCGACACTGATCATGCACAACGGGTTCGACGGCACCGCGGAGGAGCTGCACTTCTTCGGGGCGATGGCCGCTGTCGAACGGGGTTACAACGTGCTGACCTTCGACGGCCCCGGCATGCCCGGACCGCGTCACCACCAGGGCCTGGTCTTCCGCCCGGACTGGGAGAACGTCATCACCCCGGTCGTGGACTTCGCCGAGACCCTCCCCGAGATCGACGACAGCCGCATCGCACTCCTCGGCGTCAGCATGGGAGGCATCCTCGCCCCCCCGGGCCGCCGCCTTCGAGCACCGTCTGGCCGCGCTGATCGCCGTCGACGGCCTCTACGACCTCGGCCAGATCGCCGTCCGCAACGTCCCCGGCACCCGCGAGGAGGCCGAGCGCCTCCTGCGCGCCGAGTCCGCCCCGGAACTCGACGCCGCCTTCGAGCAGGCCATGACCAACGACCCGATCGCACGCTGGGCGATCAACCACGGCATGTACGTCATGGGAGTGGACACCCCCCGCGCCTTCAACGCCTCCTACCTCGACCACACCCTCGCCGGGGGCATCGCCGAGCGGATCCAGTGCCCCACCCTCGTGTGCGACGCCGAAGAAGACATCTTCTTCAAGGGCCAGCCCGAGCAGCTCTACGACCACCTGACCTGCCCCAAGACGCTCATGGAGTTCACCACGGAGGAAGGCGCCGGCGCCCACTGCCACCCCGGCGCGATGCGCCTGTCCATCTCCCGCATCTACGACTGGCTCGACGACACCCTCGCCGCCGCAGCCTGACCGAACCGCGGACCCGCGCCGGGTGCTGCTCCCGATCTCGGCAGTCGCGTACGAGCGGAAGGCGTCACGCGGGCCGGCACGGAGGACCTCGGCGACGCAGCAGCCTCACACCGCCGCGCTCAGCCCGGACATCCGCGCGCCCAGCCCACTCCGAGGTCGGCGGGCGCGGCGAGCTGCGCCTGGTCGAGCCTGCCGCGGAGCTGTCTCTGGTTGGCGATCCAGATCCCGGTACGGTGCTCGCTGCCATCGGGCAGCCGCCCAACGACAGCCCGCCCCGGCAGGCCGCTCCTCCCGCGCGACGTACCGGGCGAGGGCCTCCAGGCCCTTCCGGAACGCCTCACCACCCACGCGCGGCCCGGACGCCGCAGCCGCCCTTCGCGGGGGCCTTGCGGGCCCAACCGGACCGTCATCGGCGGTGGCGGCATCGTGGCTGTCACGGGTTGACCGAGCTGCTGCCGGCCGGCGTCAATCGCCAAGGTGGCCAGCCCCTGGATGGTGCCGCCCGCTGACCGGGCATCGGCTGGAGTGCCTGCGGGAATTGGCTGGCAGGTGCATGACCGATCAGCGGGGTGCGGGGCTACCTTCTTAGAACTCCTGAGAGGCGGCTGTCCGAACTCGCGGGCCACAGGCGGGCGGTGGCGGCGTCTCCAGTGCCCCGGCTCCGCCGAGGGGCCGGGTCCCCCCCCACGCATGAAGGAAGACGACCATGTCTCTGGGCACCTGGCTGAAAGTCGGCACCTCCGCCGCCGCGCTGGTCCTCGCGGCGGCAACCGCCGCGACCGCGGCACCCGCGCCCGTACCGGACGCCACCGCAGCGGTAGTGACACTCCGATACGACGACAGCCGGGCCGGTGGCTGGGAAGCGGCCATCGCGGCCGGGGTCGCTTCCTGGAACGCGAACGTCAGCAACGTACGGCTGGTGGAGGCCGCGCCCGGGGCCCGGGCCGAGATCGTCATCGTGGCCACCACCGGCTGGCCGCAAGCCACCCTCGGTCCGGTCCGTCCGGGACGACAGGTCCGAGTTGAACTCGGCGCGCAAGCCGTGAGCCAGGGGTACGACAAGACACGCATCGCCGCGCACGAGCTGGGCCACAGCCTGGGCCTCCCGGACACCAAGCCGGGGCCGTGCTCCCAGCTGATGTCCGGGTCCAGCGCCGGGACGGCCTGCACCAACGCCGTGCCCAACGCGACGGAGCGCTCCCGCGTGCAGAACGCGTACGCGAACGGGCTCGCGGCCACCGTGCCGACCGACGGCCGGGTACTCATCGACGCCCCCTGACCGGCGGGGTCGGCGAGTGGGCCGGTGCGGCGCCCTGGCGGGGACGGGACTCCCGGAGGGCGGCCGTGCCGGTCCACTGCCGCGCCTTCATCGGGAAGCAGCCTCGGGCGCGGGTACTGCTCAGGCGGTGAACACGTGGGTCACCTGCACCCACGGCTCGGAAGGCTCGTGGCCGATCATGTTCTCCGCCAACCCGGACAAGCTGCAGATGAGCGAGTTCGACGATGCCCAGGGCATGCAGACTGCGCTGCAACCGCTCCGGCCGGGCGTCGAGGTGGAGAGCACCGTCGGCTGGGACTGGAGCAACGACCCGCTCGCGCCGGACACGTGATCCATCCACCGGCCGGGACTGCTCGCGAAGGTGCTGCCGGACCTGCGCACCACCGAGGGCCGACTGTTCTTCGCGGGCGCCGACTCGTCGATCACGCCCGTCGGCTCGGGCACAGAGGGAGGCAGCCATGCCTGGTGGAGTGGGATTGGTGGACGGTGGAAGTTCGGGGACGCGCACGCGGGTGCCGTGGGTGTCCTTGTCGGCGGCAGCGAACCGGGCCCGGTGTACTTCGACGTCGGGAGTGGTCCGGACGTGCCGGCCGTCGTACGCCGAGGTCCTCCGGGCGGTGTGCGCGTGCGGATGGCGCGGAGCCACGGAGTACCCCCTGGACTGGGACACGATCGGCGACCAGCCCCGGTACGAAGCGGACGTCGACCTCACCGGTCCGCTCGCGGATGGACCTCGCACCTGTCCGTCGTCCGCGAGGCGACCGTGCCGCTGGCCGCGCTCCTGGCCGAGATGGCCGAGAAGCCGGCCGCCACGCCGCGGACGCGCCGTTGGCCGCGCTGCGCGCCGCCGCTTCGTTCTCCGTGACCCCGCCGCCGCGGCCTCCTGCTTCGCCGAAGTCGGGCTGCGCGGCTCGTTCCGGGGCCTGCCCGACCGAGATCCGATGAGATCCGTGTGCCGCCCAGCGCGGAGCCAAGCCCGCCTGCCCGGGGTCCAGCGCCTGACCTCCACCATCGTCATGAAGAACGCGGTCCGGGACAGACCGCTGCCCGAGGAGCCTCGGCGGGGCGTGCGGACCGCGTCGGCGACGGTGGGCGTGTCATCCCAATGGGGCGATGTGCGGCACGGCGGATCAGGCAAGACTCTCGCCGAGCCCAACTTCGCCCCGGAGGTTCCATGTCGAAAAGCGTCGCGCCTCGCATCGACGTTCCGCGTGAGGCCCCGGCGCGGGCATCGCTCGTTCTGGCGTCCCTGATCATCGTTGCCGCGGTGGCCAACTTGAACCTGTCGGTGGCCAACGTGGCGCTGCCCGCGATCGGGAAGGCCTTCGACTCCTCCCAGACCACGCTGAACCTGATCGCCGTGGGGTACTCCCTCGGTCTGGCCGCATCGGTGCTCTATCTGGGTGCGGTCGGCGACCGTCACGGGCGCAAGCTGCTGCTGCTCCTCGGCATTGCCCTGTCCGTCCCCGCCTGCCTGCTCGCCGCGTACGCGCCGAACGACACCGTCCTCGTGGTGGCCCGGATCCTCGGCGGGCTCTCGGCCGGCATGGCCTACCCGACCACCCTGGCGCTGATCACCGCCCTGTGGGCGGGGCCGGAGCGCACGAAGTCGATCGCGCTGTGGTCGGCCCTGGGCGGCGGCATCTCCCTGCTTGGGCCGGTGATCGCGGGCGCGCTGCTCGAACGCTTCTACTGGGGGTCGGTGTTCCTGGTCACCCTGCCCCTCGCCGTGGTCGCGCTGGTCATGGCCCTGCTGTTCGTCCCCGCACACGCCAACGAGTCAGCCGAACCGGTGGACAACCTCGGCGGCATCCTGTCCGTCCTCCTGATCGCGGGACTGGTGCTGGCGATCAATTTCGCCGCCGTCCCCGGCCAGAGGGCACTGGTCGTCGGCCTCGTCGTGATCGCCCTGGCCGCCGGAGCGGCGTTCTTCTGGCGCCAGCGCCGGGCTCCCAACCCGTTGTACGACCTCCACATCGCCGGCCGGCGCACGTTCTGGGTCGCCGCATGCGCGGGAATCGTCGTGTACGGCTCCATGATGGGGTCGGCGTTCATCAGCCAGCAGTACCTGCAGAACGTGCTCGCGTACAACCCCGTCGAAGCCGGCGCCGCCATCCTCCCCCTCGTCGTGATGATCGTGCTCGTGGCACCACGGTCCGCCAAGCTGGTCGAGACACGCGGCGCCCGCACGACCCTGCTGATCGGTTACACGTTCCTCTTCCTCGCCTTCGCCTGGATGCTGCTGTTCTGGGGCGAGGACAGCAGCTACTGGCAGATCGGCTTCGCCTACGTGCTCATCGGAATCGGTGCAGGCTTCGCCGGGACGCCCGCATCCCACTCGCTGACCGGATCGGTGCCCGTGCGACGGGCCGGCATGGCCTCAGGCACCGCCGACCTGCAACGGGACCTCGGCGGGGCCGTCATGCAGTCCATCATGGGCGTGCTCCTCACCGCCGGCTACGCCTCGGCCTTCAGCGCGGCGATTGCCGCTTCCCCCGAGAGCAAGGACGTGTCGGACCAGGTCCAGAGCGAGCTGACGAAGTCGTTCGCCTCCGCCGGGCAGGTCGCCCAGCAGCACCCCCAGTACGCCGACCAGATCGTCGCGGCAGCACGTCAGTCGTTCCTCCACGGCGACGACTGGGCGTACACCGTCGGCCTGGCCGCGATCGCCCTGGGTGCGCTGCTGATCTTCTTCATGTTCCCGCACCGGGACGCCGAGCGGGAACTCCTGCGGCGCTACTACACCGAGGACTCCGTCTCCGCCGCCACCGAGAGGCCGAGCCGCCCGGCAGCCTGAGAGGCCAGCCGGCCAGCCGGCCAGCCGGCCAGCCACTCGCCGACCGTGTCGTGCGCGTCCTTGCCCCATGGCCATCGAAAGCAAGCCTCACCTGATCCCGACCGGTAAGTGCTGGTGTGGCTGCGGGAAGGATGTCGGCCTCGGCAGGTTCCTCGCCGCCGGCCACGACAAGATTGCCGAAGCGGCGCTCATGGCGCTCAACTATGACGGGCCTGTCGCCCAGTTTGGCGTCCACAACGTGCACGCGTGCAAGTCCCCGGACGACCAGCCCCCGAGGGGCAGGCCCCGGCCGGCCCCGGCTGGTCGGGGCTGGTCGGGGCTGGTCGGGGCTCCTCCATGCGGAGGGGAGGGATCGACTCACAGGGCCCGTTGCCACTGGTGCCCGAGCCCTGTTCCGGTGCTATGACAGGCGCCTTTTCGGCTGGGGTTGGGCGTCGAGGAGTGCCCACCAGGCGTGGCCGTCGTGGTCGGTGTGGGCGCCGCACGCGTCGACGGTCCGCAGTACCGCTACCTCCGCCGGAACACCTCCCGCATCGCCCTGACAGCCGGTCTGGTGGTTGAGGACCATGACGAGGATCTTGTTGTCCTGGTCGGCGAGGTGGACGCTGACGCGTTTCCCGCCGGCTGCCACGGCTGTGTGGACCAGGCCGTGGACCGTCTTGAGGAAGTCGTGCTCGTCCAGCAGCGGGTAGTCCCACTCGGCGACGGCGAGCGCAGCCTGTGCGGCGGCCTTCTTCGCCGCCCACTGGTCCGCACGGAACGCCAGTACCCTCGCCCGCCGGCTGGTGACGACCAGCCGGGGCGGCATCCCGGTGAGCGACTTCGGAGGAAAACTCGGCGGGACCTTCGGGCCCCTGGCGTCCACAACCTCGCTCATACCCCACCATGCTAAGCCGGTTGACCCTGCCGCGCACCGGTCCAGGCCGGCAGCCCCGGGCGCGAGGACCGCTCCAACCGCTCCCTGAACAACGAGTGGGTGGAGATCGCCAAACACCACCCACAACCCGATCAGCCTCCGGGGCTGGACCCTGCGCCATAACGACGGCAACCGCTACCGCTTCGACAACGTCCGGCAATGTCACCAGCATTCAAGGGGTCCACCGGTTGCCCGGTCGGTTCTGCACCCCACGGTGCCACCGAGGGTTGCTTGCGAGCAAACCCGGTTTGGACGGTTGTGGACGAATGGCGACAGCAGCGTTCCGAACGTCGGTCGTTCAGGGGTGCCTGCGGCGGAGCCGTTGGGCCGGTCCGCGTGTCCTCGCTGGTCCGGGGCTGGTCGTCGAGGGACCTGCACGCGTGCAAGTTGTGGACGCCAGTGAACGAATGAACCGGCAAATCCGGCATTCAGGACTCTTGGTGGGTGGTGGCCCGTAGGTCGGAACGCCGCCCCCTGCCAAAACCGGGGCTACCGGGTCCAGCGGCGGCAACCGCCCCCCGGTGAACGCTATTTGTCGGCGGAACACGGGCGGTCGGCCCGGCCCGGCGGCCGGGACGGGAGTGCCGCAGGCCGCGGTCATCTGCGTGGTGCTCGTCCTGGCCGTCGTGATGCGCCTGTACGGGCTGCCCATGGCGGAGGTGCTCCAGCTCCTGGCAGGCGCGGCTGACATACGACGAGCTCGCACAGAAGACCGGGCTGTCGGCCGCCACCCTCAAACGCGCCGCTCCAGGGCGGGCCCTGCCCGCCCTGGCGACGGCCACAGCCATCGCCGCGACCTGCGACACCGACCCGGCCGCAACGGAACAGCTGTGGCTCACCGCCCGGATCGCCGAGTGCGGTCGCCTGGCCGCGCTGCGCCGGCCCGGCTCACCGCTCCTCCTCACCACACGCGGAGCCCTGAGCGAGGCACTGGAGTACTTCTACGAGAAGACGGGCGCACCATCAATGCGCCGGCTTGAGCAGCGGGCGGGCGGCAGGCACCTGCTGCCCGTGAACACGGCCGCGCGGATCGTCAGCCGGGAGGCACTGCCGGCCAGCTGCCAGGTCCGCATGCACGTCCTCCTGGTCGCTCATCAGCTGCGCACGCTCGGACGGCTGCTGGGAGGGAAGATCGTGATTCTCTCGACTCTCCTGGGGGACAGGAATCATTGTCGCGAAAGGCCCTCGCCGGTCAGGCGTGCTCGTCCGATGGCTGCCGGGCAGGCTGGACCGACCAGCTCGGCGGCTCGTCGTTGCCTGAGTCCTCGTCGCGCTCCGCGTCGGCGGCCGTCGCATGGATCTTGCTCGATGCATGGTGGACCGGCGCGTATACGGCGTAGAGCTGCAGGGTCTCGTCACCGACGTTGGTGACGTTGTGCCATGTGCCGGCGGGTACAAAGATCGCCCAGCCATCCTCGACCTCCCGGTCGAAGTCGAGTCGATCCTTCGTTTGGCCCATCTGGACGCGACCCCGGCCTGCGTCGAGTCGTAGGAATTGGTCAGTCTCCGGGTGCGCCTCCAAGCCGATGTCCTCACCCACCGGGATCGACATGAGGGTCAACTGAAGGTACTTCCCAGACCAGGCGACCGCGCGATACTCCGTGTTCTCAAGCGTCGCCTTCTCAAGGTCGAAGCTTTGAGGGTCCGGCCCGATGTCCTTGATGGTCACACTTCTCTCCCGGTCAACGAAGGCGGTACGGGGTACACGGCCGTGGCCCGCTGCCACATTCCGCCGTGCGTCCGGTCGTCTGGTCGACCGGGTTCGCAGAGCGGACCAGCACGACTCATGCCGACGTAACGCCGAACCCCAGACTCAGGTCACTCATAGGGCTTGGTCGGATTCCGCAGCAGTCGACGCGCTCGGGGCGGGCCGCGCCGAGAGTCCGACCGCACGTCGCTGACTGCACGGACGAATCGACCGACCGAGATGGCTGTGCAGGTCGGCCTACCGGTATTGAGACCTTGCCAGGGCCACCCCAGCACCCCGGGTCGGGGCTGGGGCCGGTGGTGGATGACGGCGGCCCGGACCCTATCGGGTGTGTCGCGTTCTCGGGATGTGTCGCGGGGGCCGGTTCAGTATGGCGGCCCTGGTCGCGGACGCCCGCGCCGAGGCCGCCCAGCGGGGCGCACGGGTGCTGTGGGCGCATTGCTGGACCAGCGAGGACGGCCGCCGCGTGCGTGAATACGAAGAGTTGGGCTTCACCGCGACCCTCAGGTTCGATATGGCCGGGCCGGCTCCTCCAGACCCGGGTGTGAACGGTCTCAGCCCCGCCAACCAGATTGCCTCGGCATGGACGAGGTGGAGCGGGACCGGCTGTGGGGCATTGCGGCCGGCTGCGGCGGCCGGCGTGGAGTTCACACCCGCCCTGTAGGGCTGCGCGCAGGCCGAGGGCCGGCCCCCTTGCGGCCCGCGCTCACGTGTCACACGGGGAACCGGCATGGCGGGCGGGCTCGTCGTCGGCGTCGACCAGGGCGACGTCGACATCGGATGGCTCTCCCACGCCCCGCCTGACCACCGAGGCGCTCGCCATGGTCAACGCCCGATCGGGGTTCTGGCACAGATCTTGGGGAGCGGTCGTGGAGTGTTACCTCGATGTTCGATTGCGAGGAGACGGCTACGCGTGAGACCGCGTACGCCTTCTCGGTCCTTGGGGAGGATTGGACCGGTGAGTGGCGACTCCGCCAAGCGGTGAGGGGCGTAGTCGTCGACGGCTGGCGCAACGCGGCGAAGTCGGCCTGCGTGGCCTCGACGCCCGCCCGCCCGCCGTCCGTCGGAGGCCGTCCGTCGGCCGGCGGGCGGGGTGGTAGGGCGGCGCGGTCACATCTTTTGCGAACGATGTGCAACCGTTCCGCCGTCCTGTATGTCCCACCTTGCAGGAGCGACCAACTCCAATGACGACCAGGGGGAAACATGAAATTCACCCGTTCCGTCCTTGCCACCACCGCATTCGCCGCCCTGGCCCTGGGGGCCACGACCGCGCTGGCGGCGCCCGCCACCGCCGCGCCCAACACCACGCCGCAGAAGGTCTGCGGAAGCGCCTACAAGACCGTGAACTCGGCCGCCATCGGCTCGCTGGGCACCGTCTACCTGACGTACAACGCCGCGAACGGCAAGAACTGCGTCGCGACCATCCGCAACAACCCGGGTGCGGCCGTGGACATGGCTCTCTGGATCGAAGTCCCCGAAACCTGGGAGCGGGGCGAGGACTACGGCAGGTACACGTCGTACGCCGGCCCGGCCTACGTGTACGGCAAGGGCCACTGCGTCGACTGGGGCGGGGGCATCAGCAACGTGCACGTGCAGGTGTACAACTCCAACTGTGGCGCGCGCAAGGAGCACCGGGTCACCGAGGTCCGCTGACCCGAGCTCCTCCTGACCGCGACGTTCTGTGCCGTCGTGCGGTCGTCGGGGGCAGGACCTACGACCCGACGACCGCACGGGAACCGCCGTGGTCCGGCTCGCCCCGGCAGACTCGCCGAGTTCTGCCGGGGCGAGGGCGCGTCCGGCCTCCTCCCTCGGGTGCGCGGCCGTCCGGTCGGCGCGTCGCCGCAACCGGGGCACCTGGACCAGATGCGGTCCCGGTCCGGCCGACCCCATTCACCCGGACCGACCTGCAGCTGCTCGGTGGCGAAACGGACCACCGCCTCCGGGACCACGGACAGGTCCTCAGCGGTGGTGGACCAGCATGCGTGAAAGCTGACGGACCCGGCCTCGTGCCCCTTCCCTGCAATCGAACGGCATCGTCACGATCCGCGACCACTCCCCAAGATCTGTGCCGAACTGGTCGGCCTGGTTCGGCTGCCCGCACCACCTCGAAGTTGACTTCACGCACGTGACCTTCTGCGACTGCGCCGGGCTGACCGCCCTCCTGCGGGCCCGGGCCGCGGCAC
The DNA here is from genome assembly GCF_042894695.1 of Streptomyces sp. NPDC001513. Lineage (NCBI taxonomy): Bacteria > Bacillati > Actinomycetota > Actinomycetes > Kitasatosporales > Streptomycetaceae > Streptomyces > Streptomyces sp. NPDC001513. The sequence continues at coordinate 65,419 of NZ_JBIAVU010000017.1, read as the reverse complement.
GACAGGCCGGGGCCGCGTTCGCGCTGGTCCATGTGGACGCGCCACGCCCCGGAAGCTGAGTGTTACCGGATCCGCGTGGGAACGGCGCCGAGCGCGCGCGGGCCCGCGCGCAACCACTGGCCCCGGCTCGGCTGGGTTTCCCTCCCCCTTCGCCGCTGGATCAGCTCCTGCCCCCACACCCGCTACGCCTTCCGCGCGGATGTCCAGCCCTGGCGGCGGAGGCTTTCGAAGCCGTCCAGGAGGAGGTCCAGGGCGAATTCGAACTCGAACTGGTCGTCGCAGCCGCCACCGACCGTGGAGCCCACGTCGTGTGCGGCCGTCGCGGCCAGTTCCGCGATGTGCGGGTAGCGCGCCGCCAGCCCGGGGTCCGGCGGGCCCGAGGGGCCCGAGGTGTCGAACAGTTCCTGGCTGAAGCCGAGCAGGCGGCTGCCCATCGCGTGCATGACGTGGTGCGTGAGGTCGGCGGAGAGGCCACCGTCCCGGAAGCTCCCGGCCATCGAGTCCAGATACGCCAGCACGGCCGGGGTGGGGCCGGTCCGCGACTCGATGACCCGGGCCGCCCAGGGGTGGCGCAGCAGGACCCGCCGGGCCGAGAGGATCCGCCCGCGCACCACGCGCTGCCAGTCGGGGCCCGCGGCCGGCGGGTCGATCTCGCCGACGACCGCGTCGGCCATGCCGTCGAGCAGCTCCTCCTTGTTGGCCACGTGCTTGTAGAGGGCCATCGGTACGACGTCCAGCTCCTGCGCGAGCCTGCGCATGCTGAGCGCGTCGATGCCGGTGGCGTCGGCGAGCGCGACGGCGGCGCGCAGGACGCGGTCCCTGTTCAGGGGGATCCGTTGCGCGTGGGTGGCTTCCTGCCGGGTCATTCCGGTTCGGCCCCTTCCCTTCTCGACAGCACCCTCTCCTTGACGAGTGTACGCCGTACACCTATGGTCGCTGCGAGGTGTACGGCGTACACCACCATCGAGCGAGGGGTGCCGAGAAGATGAGTCCGGACCGGAGAACCGCAGTGGCCACCGGGTCGCTGTTCCTGCTGACAGAGGCCGCCGCGATAGCGGGGGCGGTTCTGTACCGCCCCCTGCTGGGAGCGGCGGACGGCCGGCTCGCGCAGGGCGCCGACACACAGGCGCTGCTCGGGGCGCTCTGCGAGGTGGTGCTGGTGGTGGCGGTGGCCGGTACCGGGGCGGCGCTGTTCCCCGTCCTGCGGCGCCACGGTGAGGGGCTCGCGCTCGGGTACGCCTTCGGGCGACTGCTGGAGGCGGCTGTCATCGCCCTCGGGATCGTCGCCGTCCTGGCGCTCGTCACCCTGCGGCGGGACGCGGGGGCGGCGGACGGCGCCGAGGTCGCGCTGGCGGCCGTGCACGACTGGACGTTCCTGCTTGGGCCCAACATCGCCCTCGGCCTGAACACCGTCGTGCTGGCGTACCTGGCGTACCGCGCACGGCTCGTGCCACGCTTCATCGCCGTGCTCGGGCTGGTCGGCGGGCCGCTGATCTGCGCCTCGGCCGTCGCCGTGATGTTCGGGGCCTACGCGCAGCTCTCCACGGCGGGAGCGGCCGCCGCGCTCCCGGTGTTCGCCTGGGAGCTGGCGCTGGCCGGGTGGCTGATCGTCAGGGGGTTCGGGCCCGGCTCAGACGCCGTGTCCCGGGCAGACGGAGACGTGGCTGATCCGGCAGGTGTCCGTCGGTGAGGCCGACCCGAGACGGACGGCGGTGCCGTCCGCTACGAAGCGCGCACTAACTCCGCCGTGCGTCCGGCACTCCCGCCGCTCCGGTGAACGTGGGCGCGAGCGCCTGTTCGGGTGTGAGGCCGAAGCCGAGACCGGTGCCGTAGACCGCCATGCCAAGGGCCTGGAACGCCGGGGGAGGAGTGATGGCGTTGGGGTTCTTGGTGGACACCACCTGGATCGCAGTCTGGAGCGTGGGCGAGTACATGGCGGTGGATTCGTAGCCGGCGAAACTGCCTTCTCCGCCGATGAACCCGCCGGACTCGACGAATCCCAGTCCGTACCGCCACGTGCCGGGCCCGTTGTAGTTCCCCTTGAAGACGAACGGGACCGGGTTCTTGGTCGCCTCAGCCCAGACCTCCGGCTTGAGCAGCGAACCGGTCGCCAGGGCGCGGGACCAGAACCGCATGTCCGAGAGCGTGGAAACCATGCCTCCGTGCGCCCAGAGGCACGACGCCGGAATGGCGGTGGCGTCATCGGACGCGGTGGGTGCCTGGGTGGGGCTCAGACCGCCCCGCCCGTACCCGTGGGTGAAGGGCTCGGTGAGGCCGTTCCCCGAGGTCGGCAGCAGGGTGCGTCGGAGTCCGAGAGGTCGGGCGATGCGCTGCTGGACGGCCGTGCTCAGATCCTGGCCGCCGGCCAGCTCCACGACACGGCCGAGCAGGTTGTAACCGTAGTTGCTGTACGACCATGTGGCGCCGGGCGGTGCGACGGGGGGAAACTTCGCCTCTGCCGACAGGAGCTCCGCGACGGTACAGCCGGTGAGTACCCTCCCCTGGACGGCGGGCGACGTGAAACCGTCAGCGAGGCCGCTGGTGTGGTTGAGGAGCTGCCGGATGGTGATCCGGTCCCCGTTGGGGACGCCCGCCACCCACTTGGAGATGTGGTCGTCAAGAGCGACCTTTCCCTCTCCCACCAGCTGAAGGACGAGGTTGGCCGTGAACGTCTTGGTCTGGCTCGCGATCTTGAACTGCATGTCCGCCCGGAGGGGCGCCCCCGTCGCGAGGTCGGCGACGCCGGTGGCACTGACGAAGGTCCCCTTCGGGCTCCAGATGCCGACCAGGACCCCCGGAGTGCGGTTCGTGTCCTGGAACCGGCGGACGATCTGCTTGACCTTGGCCCTGGTCGGCGCGTCGAGAGATCCACTGTCGCCGCCGCCGCCCGCCACCGCGATGCCGGCGTGTGGCGACTGACAGGCCGACACCGCCAGGACTCCGAGCAGGATCAGGGCACCGAGCGAGCGTCCTTTGTGCCGGCCCATGGGTCCACGGCTCCCGTGTGTTGATCTCTCCGGTCCCCGGCGAGCGAGAAGTCCGGCCTTCTCACCAGCGTCACGGGTGGGGCGGACGGGTGCATCCAGGTCACGCCCATCGGAGTGGCGAAGTGCCCCCGGCTCGCCTTCAGCGCCGGCCACCGCAACCGCATGGGCGAGCTCCTCGGCATGACCGAGCCCACCGTCTGCCTCGCCCGCCGCCTGGCCAACCGATGGCACCTCGACCTCCCCGCCACCCGACGCGACTCCCTTACCCGTCCCCTCGTAGCCCTCGGCCCTCCCTCCACGTCATCCCCCGCCGCCGTTCAGCCACCTCCTCAGGCGCAAGCCGAACACCTTCAGCGGCTCGTACTCGCCGATCGAAACGGTCACTGACCGGGTGTGCACAAGGCATCCTCGTGAAGAACATGGGCCGGCGGTATCGGCCGGGAGCCCGCGACCGCGCCCGGACCAGGATCAGACGCAGGAACACCACCGAAGCGATCACCGGCGCGATCACCGGGACCCTCGCCCGCCCGCAGCTCCTCGTGCTCGGCCGCCACGATTCGACTGGACGCCTCCGCCCCATCGGCCGCACCGTCCCACTGCGCCCCGACGCGGCCCACACGCTCGCCGAGCACCTCGCCCCAGCCGGCTCTGGCCATCCATGGACCGGTGCGAAATTCTCCTCGGCCCGGGGCACCCGCGACGTCCTCGACACCACCCTGGTCCGGCCCGAACTCGTCGCCGAGATCAGCGCCGACACCTCCGTCGACCGCGGCGGCGTCTACCGGCACCCGATCCGGTACGTGCGCCTGCGCCTGAACGCGACCGTCGACGATGTACCCCGGTTCGGCGGGGCCCGGCTGCAGTTGCGGGGTGACCGATGACGGCGCTCGGATGGTGAGGCTGCCGGGGGAGTGGAGACGATCTTGCACACGGGCGGTGGAGCAGGGCCGTCTCGCGCGGGCCGCCCCGGAGGATGGGCCGGGGGTCCACGCCGTCCCGCTCAACGCCTGCGTCCGGCTCCGGGACACGGATCGGGGCGCGGCCCCCGTCGTCGCTGCCTTCTGGTGGCCAGGGCCGCACCCCTTGCCTGCGAACGTACCCGCCGCCTGGAGGCCGGCGGTCAGCCGGTCATGCCGAGTGCGTTCTCGGGGCTGCAGCAGGGGCAGGGCTCTACGCCCTCGGCGAGCATCCGGCGGGCCTCCTCACGGCTGAGGGGCTTGCCGCCACTCATCGCGCAATCCCCGACGTGGACGTGCAGCGCCTTCGGTCCGGCCCCGGTCCGGATGGATTCGAGCTTCCAGCCCGGCGGCGGAGGCGGGGGCCGGCGGGCCGCCTCGGCGGCCGGCTCTACCTCCAGCTCGCTGATCGCCCGCTCTGCCGGCTTCTGTTGCCGGCCCGGCCCGGCCCGGCCACGCCCGCACGGCCCGTCAGTTCTCCAGGCGGGCCTCGAGGCCGCTCATGAGGACCGCGTCCCGGGCTCGGTGACGACGAACTCCTCGTTACTCCAGCGCACGCTCAGCTCCCGCACCCCGTCCGGCCCGCTCTCGGCCGCGCGGAACAGCTCGATGCGCCCCGCCGTGCTCCATCGGCGCTCCGCCCAGTACGGGTGGGAGCTGATCAGGCACGACAACCGGATCAGCTCCCGTCGCAGCTCGGCCGCTCCCACGGTGGGGCGAAGGGCGAGCTGGTTGTAGGCGCGGATCTGCTGGCGCTTGAGGCTGATCAGGTCGGCAGGGAAGCGGAAGGACGTCACCCATTTCGCGCCCACTCCACGCCGAGCTCGGCGAGACGGCGCTGCTGTCGTCGGAGAGGCGCCCATTCGGGCGGTCGCTCGTGTGCGTCGGCTACCACGCCCGGAATGCGGTGCCCGGGAGGAGCACACTGGGTCGGGCCCTGCCGCTGCTTTTGGAAGCCGAGCGGCCGAGGAGAGGCGAGGTGGCCGACGTGGCGAAGGCTCCCGCGGACCCGCGGAACGGCGAGGGCGGCGCCGACGGCAGCGATGCCGTCGAACTCGGGGGCTATCACCAGGAGCTGAAGCGGACACTGGGCTCCTTCCAGGTGTTCGCGATCTCGTTCGCCTTCATCTCGGTGGCGGTCGGCATCTTCGGGACGTACGACGACGTGCTGAGGACCGCCGGGCCGGTCGGGATCTGGCTGTGGCTGGTAGCGGGCGCGGGACAGATCCTGGTGGCTCTGGTGGTTGCGCAGTTCGCGGCCCGCATCCCGCTCAGCGGCTCCTCGTACCAGTGGGCCTCGCGGCTGGCGAACCCGAAGGTCGGCTGGGGGTTCGGCTGGCTCTCCTTCTGCTTCCTGGCGGTTGCCGTGGTGGCCGTCGACAATGCGCTGGCGAGCCAGGCGCTCATGCCGCTCGTCGGCATGGAGCCCGACGAGGACGCCGCACGGGTGATCACAGTGGTGGTGCTGCTCGTGCAGACCGTGCTCGCCATCGCCTCCACCCGCATCGTCAGCGTCATCAACACGGCGGCCGTGGCGATCGAAGTGGCCCTGGTCGTGGTGGTGTCGATTGCGCTGACCGTCGCCGTTCTGGTCACCGGCGACGGCGCGGCCGGCAATCTCACCTCGCGCGGGATCGCCGCGCATGCTCCCGACTACTTCGCCGTCGGCGGCGGTCTGATGCTCGCGATGATCATGGGCCTGGCCACGCTGGTCGGCTTCGACTCCGCGGCGAACCTGGCCGAGGAGGCCAAGGACGCGCACCGCACCGTTCCGCGCGCGATCGTGGGATCGGTCGTGGCGGCCGCGGTCCTGGGCATGTTGTTTCTGATCGCGCTCACCGTCGCGATCAAGGACATCCCGCGGATCTCCGCCAGCGGCTCACCGGTCGCGGCGATCATGCGGGATCAGCTCGGTCCGGTCATGGAGCGGGTGCTGCTGGTCGCCATCACGTTCGCGTTCTTCGGTGCCGGGGTCGTGACTCTGACGGCGTGCGCGCGCCTTGTCTTCGCGATGGCGCGCGATGGGCGCTTCCCTGCCCATCGGCTGATGCGGCGGGTCAGCCCGCGGACGCAGACCCCGGTCCCGGCGACCGTCCTGATCTTCGCCCTCGGTGTCGTCCTCATGGTCGCGCTGCCGGGCGCCGCGCTACTAGAGCTGATCACGGCATCGACGATCCTCCCGGCGCTCATCTACGGCGCGACGATCGTCTTGTACCTGGCGGTGCGCGGGCGGCTGGGCCGTAAGAAGGGCGCGTTCGACCTGGGACGTTTCGAGCTGCCGGTCGCGATTTCCGCCCTGGTGTGGACGCTTGTCGCGCTGTTCGTGCTGGTCTCACCGAGGGAGGCCTTCGTCTCCGTAGTGGTCGTGGCCGGTCTCCTCCTGATGGGCGGGCTCTTCTTCCTCGTCATGCTGACGGTCGACCGCGAGGCGCTGGAGACCGAGCCCGGAGACATGAGCGAGGCCTTCGGCCCCTGAGGAGGGTTCGTCCCCCACGGCGGACGAACAGGAGGCACGCGATGCGGCGACGGGTGGCAGGCCAGCTTTGCCGGCTGTGTCGGTTCGGGCGTTGCGGGGGCCGGAGGCGCGCCGGCTGCTGGCCTTGCGTCGGGAGCAGAGGCTGACGACTCGGCATGTTCGGCCGGCGGCGGATGCGTTGGGTGTCCGGGAGCGGGCGGTGTGGCGGTGGCTGGCGGCCGCCGAGGAGGACGAGGCTGCGGCTGCGGTGCCGGGGGAGCGGGCCCCGTATCCGGGGCGGTTCACGGTCACTGCGGAGGTGAGGGTTCTGCTCGGGCTGTGGAAGGGGAACGTCGCTGCTGTCCATCGTGAGTTGACCGCCCGTGCGGCCCGGGGCGAGGGCGATCCGCCTCCGTCGGTTCCGACGCTGCACCGCGCGATCCGGCGTGATCCGACGCCGGGGGAGCGGGCCGGGCTTGCCGGTGGTGAGCGCGAGGCCCGCAAGCATGATGTGTTCTTGTCGCGCCCGCGGGGCTGGCGGAACCAGGTCTGGGAGGCCGATCACGTCCAGGCCCCGGTCCTGGTCGACGTCGAGGGCACCGTCCGCCGGCCGTGGGTCACCTGGTTCGTGGACTGCGCGACGAACACGATCATGGGTGTGGCTGTCACGCCCGGGCATCCATCGCGGGGGAATCGGTCCTGGCCGCGCTGCGCGCCGCGGTGGTGCGCCAGGAGCCGTTCGGGTCGCAGGGCGGGCTCCCGGAGAAGGTACGCGTGGACCGGGGCAAGGACTTTCTGTCGAGGACGGTGACCGCCGCGTTCGAGGCCCTGGCCGTGGAGGTGGAGGACCTGCCCCCGTACACCCCGCACCTCAAGGGCACCGTGGAGGGCTTGAACCGGGGGCGCTCCTGGACTTCGAGGACTTCACCACCCGCCTGCTGGACTGGGTGGCCTGGTGGAACACCTCCCACCGCCCCGGGCCTTTGAAGGGCCGGTCCCCGCTCCAGGTGTGGGAGGCGGACCCGACGCCGCTGCGCGAGATCGGCGCGGACGCATTGTGGACGTTCACCCTGGAGGACGACGGCCGTGTCCGGGTGCTCTCCACCAAGGGCATCCGCTTCAGGAATCGCGACTACGTGGCGGCGTGGATGACGGGCCTGGCCGGTGAGCGGGTGCGCGTACGGTTCATGCCGCACCACGATCACCGCATCGAGGTGTTCGACGCATCCACCGGCCGCTACCTGGGCCCCGCCGAGCCGGCCAATGCTGCGACGCCGGAGCAGATCAGCGCCGTGCGTACCGCGCGGGCGGCCCGCACCCGCCGGCTGCGCCAGGACTTGAGAGCTGCGCAGCAGGACCGCTACGCCGCCCAAGCCCGGCCGGCCCGCCCCGAGAGGTTGAACACTCTCACCGCACAGGAAGCGGGCCGGGAACTTGCCGAGGAGAAGACGGCGGATCTGTCGCGGCTGGCGTTGCCGGACCTGATCCCGCCGGCCGCGCCGCCCACCGGCTGGCGCACACCACCTTCCCTCGCCGCCCGCACCCGCCCCACCCCTGCGAGCGGGCCGACCACTGACGAGCAGCCCCGCTCAGGCACTGCCGACGCTCACAGCCCGGGCACTGCCGCCGATGCCGACACCACCGGCGAAGGAGAACCACGATGACCGCCCCGACCTGGTGATCCGTGAGGCGGCGGGGCTCACCCCGGGCCGTCATGTGGCGCTGGCGGAGGTCGAGTTCTTCAGGAGGAACCGAGACTGCCCTCACGGCCGGTCGAGTCTGCCCTCGCGTACCTGGCGTCCGCGGGGTCGCCCGGCGTATCCAGGACAAGGACGTACGCGAGACGAACGCAGGACACAGGCATCACGTACGGCTCCGATTCTCCGACGAAGGAAGCGCAAGTGCAGAACCACGCGAAGGCCAGGTCGAACGCCACCGAGGACGCCCGGTCGACGGTCCGCAGGCCGGTCACCGCACCACCCGCACAGGCCTCCGGGCTCCTCGGGCTGCAGGCGACGCTGGGGAACGCAGTGGTCGTCCAGCGTCTGAAGCAGCAGCCGCACCGGCACGGTGCGGGGTGCGGCCACGAGGCGGAGGAGGCGCCGGTCCAGCGCTCGGCCGTCCACGACGTGATGCGGGCCGGCGGCAGGCCGCTGGACGGCAGCACGCGCGCGGACATGGAGAGCCGGCTGGGCGCCGACTTCTCCGACGTCCGCATCCACGACGACAGCGCGGCGAAGGCGTCGGCGGCCGAGGTGGGCGCTCGGGCGTACACCAGTGGGAACCACGTGGTGATCGGGGAGGGCGGCGCCGACAAGCTCACGCTCGCCCACGAACTCACCCACGTGATCCAGCAGCGCCAGGGCCCCGTGGCGGGTACGGACAACGGAGCGGGCCTGCGGGTCTCCGACCCCTCCGACCGCTTCGAGCGGGAGGCGGAGAGCAACGCGCGCCGCGCCATGAGCGGGGCGGCGCCGAGGACCGAGCAGCACGCACAGGCGGCGGGCCGGGCCGACCAGGGGGCGGCCCAGGAGTCGGTCCAGCGCTGGGCGGCCCAGGCCGGCCCGAACCAGCAGCACATGACGGTCTCGGCGAACGGCGTCTTCGCCGTCCCGAGCAACGACGCCACGTCGATCTGGATCCGCGTCAGCGCACCCGCGGGGTCCTACTCCCCGGCCCTGCGCCCGACAAGCACGGCGCAGCAGGCCCTCCTCGGCGGCACGGAGCTGTACCAGGAGCACGAGCTGGCGCGCAACATCCTGGACGACTGCCTCCACACGGCGGAGGAGATCATGCACAACGCCGTCGGAGAGCTGGCCGACGGCGCGAACAGCAACGTCCGTACGAGCGCCGGGCTCAAGGCCTTCGGCATGTCGGACGAGCAGAACCGCGACCGCGCAGGCGACTTCCAGGGGGCGACGGACCGCGACGCCAGCCCGGTGGTGGGACAGTCCTACCTGATGCTCGCCATGAACCCCGGGGAGCAGATCATGTCGCAGTACCACGCCGCAGCGGTGGTGGGCATGGACGGCCAGGACACGGTGACGATGGAGGCCTTCGCCGGAAGCGGCCAGATGTCCGCGAACCCGATGACGTACACGATCGGCACGGTGGCCTCCTTCCACGACTACTGGACGGGCGCGTACTACACCCCGAACTACCCGGGGGTCACCATGAAGACAGTGGTCCTCGTCAAGCGCGGCAAGGGCCGCCGGGTGACGGCGGGCTCAGAACAGCCGGCCAACCCGAACGTCGCCTAGGTCAGGAGACCGCCCGAACCCGCCCGTGAAGCCCGCGCAACCACGCCCGCCGAACCTCGGGCAACCGCGCCAGGCTGTGAAGGAAGACGCGCGGGTCGGGCCGGAAGAGGCGCAACGGACTCAAGGGCAAGGGATAGTCGTCGCGCAGCGACTAGGTGTTCTGTCCCGGGAGGTTGTGGACGGGTGAGCCAGGTCTCGGCTGAGGGATCTTGAAGGGGTGTGACCCGGATACGCCAGAAACCCGCCAGAACTTGATCTTGGCCTGCTGAGTGCCTGACGCTGTCGGGGATCTTGGCGATGACGGTAGGCCATGCCCTCGACATCCCAGTCTCCAAGATCCCCGACCTCGTCACCCGCGATCAGCTCTGCGTCTCCTCGCGGCGTCCAAAAGCGGCCGCATCGGGTACGAGGAGCAGCTTGCCGGTGGTACGCCGAGCCTCCAGATCGCTGTGGGCCTGGGCGGCCTCGGACAATGCGTAGCGGCCCGTTACGGTGACCTCAAGCGCCTTGGAGCGCACCCACTCGAACACATCGGCGGCCCGTCGGAGCAGTTCGGACCGATCGGCGATGAAGTCCCCGAGGCTGGGCCGGATCAGGGTCAGCGAACCGCCGTGGGCGAGCCGAATCGGATCAAACGGCGGCACGGCACCACTTGCCGCGCCGAAGAGCACGAGATGGCCGCGGGTTCGCAGGCTGGCGAGGCTCGCATCGAAGGTGTGCGCGCCGACGCCGTCGAAGACAACCGGCAGTCCCTGACCGCCGTTGAGCCGCCTCACCTCGGCTGCGAGATCGTCGACTGCGGAGGAAAGGATCACCTCAGCGGCTCCGGCACGCTTCGCCAGCTCGGCCTTCGCCGTGGTCGACGTCGTGCCGATCACCCTGCCGCCGAGATGGGTGATGAGCTGGGTCAAAAGCAGCCCCATGCCACCAGCAGCCGCATGCACGAGCACCGTGTCGCCCCCCTGAACCGGGTAGGCGTCCTTGACGAGATAGTGCGCGGTCATGCCTTGGAGGAGCACGGCGGCGGCTGTCTCGAAGTCGATATCGTCGGGCAGCGGCACCAGCCGGGAGGAGTCCACGACGGCCCGCTCGGCATACGTGCCGGGAATCTCCACCCAACCGACCCGGTCCCCGACTGCGACGTCAACGACGCCGGGTCCAACTTCGACGACCGTGCCGGCGCCCTCAGCGCCCGGGGTGAAGGGCAGCGGGAGGCTGTACCGGCCTTCGCGGTGGTAGACGTCGAGGAAGTTGACCCCGGATGCGGCGACCTCCACGACCGCCTCGCCCGGACCCGGCCGCGGCTGGTCCACCTCGGCCTCCTGCAGCACCTCGGGACCGCCCACTTCGTACACCTGAATCGCTCGCATGGCCCTCCTAATGGCTCATCCCCCACCAACCCCGTTGATGGCGATCCGATTCCCGGCAAGCAGACCAGCCCGCGGCCGCCGCCAAGACCCCCGCCCCCGCGCCAGCCCCCGCTCCCGCTCCGGCCGCTGCGCCCGCGCCCGCCGCTCGCGCTGCGGCGCCACGGGTGCGGGAGGCCGCCATCCGTGGGCGCCGCCCGCAAGCGTGGACGCGAAGCGCTCCTGGGGACCCTTGACCGAGGGGTTGAACGTCCCCCCGCGACCTCGACATCGACCTCGGCAACCGGGCCCGTGCCCTGGAGCAGCTGAGGGTGCACCCGGCCGCGCACTCGCAGATGGTGTCGATGGTCCGGGACATCCTGCCGGAGCGGGAAGCGGGCCTCCTGGTCGGCTCACGCCAGTGGCCGCTGCTTGCCGCCCGCATGCAGAACATCCGCGAGAGCGACAGCACACACACCGTCGCCCACCACCTGAACCGCCTGACGGCCGACACCCCCTGGAAGCAGGCCACCGGCACGGCTCTGGTGGGCCACCTCGTGGACGCCACCCTCCACTCCCTGACCACGCCGCTGACCGCACGGCCCGCGTCCGCGTCCCGGCTGTGGGTCTCCCCGATGGCGGCCCGCTCCCGCTCCACCACCACCCGGCCCTGGACAGACGCCACCGCAGCGGCCGCGGCTTCGGCGCGGGCCGCGGGGGGTCAATGCCGGCAGGACGGCCGGACGCGGAGCAGCTCGGTCCGCAGCACGGGTGTGCCGTCGACCGGTGCCGGGTCCTCCGCGGTCGGCTCGATTCCTCCGGCGGCGGTTTTGTCGAGTGTTGCCAGGCCGTCGGGGCCGACCGTGCCGAACACCGTGTAGTTCGGGCGTAGTGCGGAGTCGCCGTAGACGACGAAGAACTGTGAGCCGTTCGTGTCCGGACCGGCGTTGGCCATCGCCAGCAGGCCGCGCCCGTACAGGCGGCGCGCGCCGGTCGGATCGGTCGGTGCGGGTGGCAAATCCACCGGCAGCTCGTCCTTGTACTTGTACCCGGGCCCTCCCTCACCGGTCCCGGTCGGGTCGCCGCACTGCAGGACCTTCAGCGTCGGATACGCCGTCAGACGGTGGCACACCGTCCGGTCGTAGAACCCATGCCGTGCCAGGTGCAGGAAACTCTGGACCGTGCACGGCGCCTTGGCCTGGTCCAAACGCAGCGGGAGCGGACCCTGGCTGGTCGGAACAGCCATGTCAACCGTGCCACGGCTAGGGGTGCGCCGCGGGTCGGGCGGCAGCGGAACATGACGCGCGGGCGGCTCGTCCGGGGTCTGTGTGTACTGGCAAGGGCCGTGCGTGGTGCGCGGCGGAGCGCCGTCGGAAGCGGTGGCGGCACTTCCCCCGGACACGACTAACGTCACGGCCGCTAATGCGCTGATCAGTGCTCGGTTCATCTTGCGCGCCCTCCTGATGATCGCCAGGTTTTGGAGCGGTCGCAGTCTAGGACGTGATGCGGTCGGCGGGAATGGTCAATGACAGGAGGCCGGCGAGGGGCGCTGGTCCGGGACCGCGGTGGTCGGACCTGGTGGCGGTGGCCGGGCAGCGCCCCGGCGGCCTGGTTCTCGACGGCGAGCTCGTCGTCTGGGACACCGCGGTCGGCTGGCTGTCGTTCCAGGCGTTGCAGCGCCGCCGCCCGCGCCCGCAGCGCCCCGGCCCTGGCCGCTCGGTGGCCGACCTACTTCATCTCCTTCGCGCCGTCCAGCTGACACAGCAGGGCGGGAATCGCCGGCCGCAGTCCGGCGTGGGGGTCCGAGCGCTCAAGGCCTTACAAGGTCGGGCAGACTGCCACCACGACGGACGATGAGAGACCGCCCTGCACTCGGCGGCGGCCGGCCCAGCGGCCGGGAGCAGAGGTTGAGACGGGGACCGCCTGGTGGCCTTCAGCTCCGGCTGTGGCACGGTGCAGGCGTACGAACTCTTCGTCCGCCGCGCCTCGATGATCGGCTTCCGGATACGGGCCATCGCCGTTGGGAAGCCTGAACTCTACGACTGCTGGATGCGCGAGCTCTGGCAGCTGCGGGCCGCGGGCACCCTGCACACGGCCGTACACGAGGAGATCCCCTCGACGACGCCGCCCGAGCCCATGGCTCTGTGCGCGGGCGGCGGCCGGGCAGGCCGCGGTGATGCCGGTCAACCAGGTAGAGCCGTCGGCCCCCGCCCGCGGGGATGGTCCGGTGTGCGCGGCCTACCCGGACCGGCGGCAGTTCGACTTCGCGCCTGCGGGGATGCTCCGGCAGGGCCGCATTTTCTTCGCGGCCGCCTTGGCCGGTCCCGCGCCGGTGGATGCTTCGAGCCTCACGAATCCGATCGTGCTCCGGCAGTGGGCGGAGATGATGCAGAGGGACAGGCCGCGCGGGTCTCGGCTCACGAGCTCGTGCACGGTTGGCGGTGAGACGTCACGGCCCCGCTGTCCTGGGTTTCAGCCCGTTGATTTCGGGCTGCGGTCTGCCGTGGTGGCCGGCGGGCTGCTCGCTCTCGCGCCCACGGCGTCGGCCGCGGGCTTCAGCCCGGTCCGGGCGGCACCTGTGCCGCGGCTCGGGTGTCCCGCCGGCCACCCAGGGTTGCCGTGGCCCCGTGGGTCCAGCCGGGACGCTGCCCCAGAACCTCTGGTTCCAGCTGTTCGGCCCGTCCTCACTGCGCGGCGAGTCCGGTTCGCCGCCGCTGCCTGCGTCGTCGGCGTGGGATCCGGGTGTGCGGCGGCCTGCTGCTCCTGCTGCTGCGCAGGGGGCGCCCTCTTCACCTTGGAGGTGCTCCTGGGGAGCGGGGCCCTCGGCGCGGTGGTACCGGCGGTGCCGACGGCCGCGTTGGCGACCATGTTCGTGCGCGTGGCGATGTCGGACGAGCCGACCTACCAACGGCCGGAACTGCCCCTCAGCGGCTCGCTGCCGCTGTGGTCGGCGCTCGTCGGTCCGATCGTGGGAGCGTGCGCGTACGGGTTCTCCCGGCTCACGGCGGCCGCGAGCGAACGGGCGCCGCGCGGCAACGCCCTGCTGGTGAGCGCACCCGTCGCCTTCCTGTGCCTTCGGGGAAACCAGCCGAGCGCGGGATTCATCATTACACTCTGTTGCTCCGCGGGTGCTCTCCGGGTGCACCCTCTTCTGCATCACGCCTACAGGCCGCCGGGTCGACCGGAGCCCCGGCACGCGGCAGGCCACCGCCCGCACGGCCCCGACCTCGACTGCGCAGGTACGCCGCGCGGTTCCGTCAATGGGCGGGATCGCGGACCCCGCGACCCCCTCTGCTCGCGCACCGCCGACCCCGCCACTGAAACCGCGAGCGGGACGCACGCCCGCTTCGCACACTCGTCCGGTGGATGGGACGAAGCGTACGTACTGCCGGCGGAGCAGGCCTCGAACCCGGCTTTGTCGAGGACGCGGGGGAGGGCTCCCGCGGTTACGCCCGTTGGATCGCCGGGGCATTGGAGCGGGGTATGTTCGGGGGCGCCAAGCGGCTGGGCCGGCCCCGCCGTCGCATCGAGGCGTACCGCTGCCCCCGCTGCGGCCACTTGGAACTCTTTCACCACCGAAGCCGTCTGACGCTGCCCGGGGGGTACGTCCGTGCCGCGCCGGCGGTCCTTCTGGAGGGGTTCCTGCTCCTCGACGCGAGGCCCGGCGCCGCTGCGCTCGCCGCTGCGGCCGCTCCCTGTCGTTCGATCGGTCCGCCTTCCGGACGATTCGACGCCGTACCCCGCCGCGGCAACCGGCGTCCTGTTAGCCTCGAACAGGGGTGGATCCAACTGCAAATCCACCGGCCGCACACGGCGTTCCGCCAGTGCCGTTCCGCAGTCCGTTCCTGCTGTCGGCCGTTCGCGGCCCGGGGTGGGAGTGCCCCGTGCGGCCCATCCGAACGGGAGCCGTCCCATGCCACACGACCTACCTGCGGCCCTGGGAGGCCGGCCCGTCCGCACCCGGCCCTTCCCCGCCTGGCCCAGCCCCTCCGTCGAGGCCCGCGCCGCAGTGAACGCGGTCTTCGACAGCGGTCACTGGTGGCAGAACGGCGACGGCGCCGGCGAACGACTCGAAGCCGCACTGGTCGACCGGTTCGAGGTGCGCGCCGCCGTCGCGGTCACCAACGGAACGCTCGCTCTCGAAGTCGCCCTGCGCGCCGCGGGCATCGGACCGGGCGACGAGGTCGTCGTCCCGGCCACCACCTTCGTGTCGTCGGCCTCGGCGGTCTCGTCAGTGGGCGCGACGCCGGTGCCCGCGGACGTGCGACCCGACACCTTCTCCCTCGACCTGTGGTCCGCCCGCGAGAGCGTCACCGCACGGACGAAGGCCCTGGTGGTGGTGCACCTGGGCGGCCAGCCCGCCGATCTCACCGGTGCCCGGCTGCTGTGCGACGAAAAGGGGTTGCTCCTCATCGAGGACAGCGCCCAGGCGGTCGCCGCCGCATGGGACGGCCGGCCCGTCGGCTCGGCGGGCGACATGACCGCGATGAGCTTCCAGGCGGCGAAACTGTGGCCGGGTGGCGAAGGCGGCGCCGTACTGATCCGCTCGGACGGAGCCCTGGCCGGTCGGGTCGAACGCATCGCCAACTGTGGTCGACCGAGAGGGAGTTCCGACTACGATCATCTCGAACCGGGGACCAACGCACGGATCAGCGAATTCCACGCGGCCCTGGTGCTCAGCCATATGGCGGGAACCGACGCCCTGTGGCTTCGGCGGAAGGGTACGTACGAGCGCCTCGACCGGGCCCTGCCGGCCGGTGCCCTCGCGGCGGTCGACCCCCGGGTCACCCGGCACGACCACTACATGGTGCTCCTCCGACTGCCCCAGGCGGCCCTCACGGACGGGCTCGACAACGCCACCACCGTCCGGGCCCTAGCCGCCGAGGGAATCCCCGCGCGCGTCCTCTTCCCGGCATGGCACCTGCTGCCGGCGTTCCGGCCCCCGACGGGAGCCCCGAGGTCGCTGCCCGTGGCCGAGGGCGCGACGCGCAGCGCCCTGTGGCTGCACCACCGGCTGCTCCTGGACCCGGACTGCGCCGAGGACCTGCCCGCCGCCTGGAGCCGTGTCACCGCCCACGCGTCACGACTGGCCGCCGGCCCGGAGGTGCGGCCGACGGCGACCCCGAAACCGGGCTGATGCCTGATTCCCGGACGTCCGACGACAGGTCGGGTCCGCCGTTCCGGGCCGGGTCGGTCAGCAGCTCGTGACCAGGAGCTGGGCGGAACCGTCGGGAAGGGCGGCGATACGGACGCGCGGAGCGGAGAAGGTCGATGCGCCACCCGCTCCCGCGATGGGCTGGAACGGGCTCCAGCCGCCCGCCGCGTTCCGGATGCGGTGGTACACATTGCCGTCGTCGCCGATGGCCACGAGCTGGGCCGAGCCGTCGGGGGTTACGGTGAGGGAGGCGTTGCGCGCCGACATCGTTGCGGTGCCCACGCCGTCGACGGGGAGCAGCCCCGTCCACGAGTGCATGGAACCGACTGTTCGCCGTCGCCGACTGGGCACGCGCTACGGAAAGGGAACGGCAGCAGGAAGCTGCCGAACCCCCCCACCTGGCCGTCACTGAGGAAACAGCTCAAGGACGCTTTCGGGCAGCTCGTGGACCAAGCCCAGATCAACCGACTCAACGAGCAGTGGTCACCGCAGGAACTGCTTCCTGGCTGCGTAGGTGAAAACGAGGTTCTGGCACAGATCTTGGGGAGCGGTCGCGGAGGGTGATGGGAGCGTTCGCTTACAGGGGAGGGGCACGAACCCGGGCCCGTCACCGAGACCCCGATCACCTGGGCCTACTTGACGAGGCGGAAGTCTGGGTGCTGCAGCCAGGCCCTGAGGAACTGCAGATCGCCGACATGCCGGATCCAGCGGTCGCCGCCGCCCGTGTCGTAGGAGACTTCCCTGACGGTGCCAGGGAGTGTTGCCACCAGCGCCCGCGCTCGGGCCAAGTCCGCAGCTTCTTTGGCCCGATCGTCAGGGGTGTATCCAAGGACGCCGTCGAAGTCGATCGTCGCGTGGAGCCGTTGGGCGAAGGCAAGGGCGAGGTGACCGAGCAGAATGTGGTTCACCTGCCCTGAACAGCCGGCGGCGAGGATGAGGCCCTGAACCGGCGGCAGCAAAAATTCGGAGTAGTCCTCGTCGTCTGCCGGTATGCAGTCGTCCTCCGAGAGGAAGAACATGCCCGCCTCGGCCGTTTCGAGGGCGTGCAGACCGAGGCCTGCAGGCTCTCGGACTCGGAAGGCCAAGTCTCCGTCAGCCCCGGTTTCGACCGGTCCGCAGAACGTCTCCAGCCACGGGATCACACCGGCGCGTATCTCTTCAAAGCTGCGGTGCTCAAAGAGCCACAGTCCCACTGCGGGTCCCGCCATGATGCCCCCAAATTCGCGGCCCAGTGCCGTGTGGACCTGGTTCTACCAGGTCCACGGAGAGACATCCGATCGATTTCGGGACGCGGACCTGCTCGTCAATGGACGGTCGCCGGGAGAGCGACAGCGGGTCTGTTGTCAGGTGGGACGGCAGGCCTCGCAGACGTGGTTGTCGATCGCGGCCACCAAGTCCTGAGCCAGTGCCTGCACTGCGACTGTGAGGTCTCATCGATGTTGAGGTGGCCGTGCGCCTCAGACCGGGGGGCCTGTAGATGCCTTGAGACGGTACTGAGAGACGTTACGAGTCATGAGGGCAGGTCTGAACTGCAGTCTTGCAGGTTGGTTGAGATTGTTGCAGATGCGGTGAGAACGTCTTCACTAAGTGGTTTGCGTCTGGCTGGAGCGATGTCCGGGGCTGAATCCTTGCGCGCCTGGGCCATGGGCCTGGTGCCTCCGATTGTTGCCCCTCGCTATCTCGTCTTGGACCGTGGGCGGTGAGGCTGTCCTGTTCATGCACGTGGCTGCTGTGGCTGGATCTGAACTAGATGATGTTCGCTGGCCGCTTCCCGGATTGGGTGTGGGGTCCGGGTCGGGGGTGCCTTTGCCTCGATATCCGATCGAGGGGATCGAGGCACGGTCGCACTGATATGGAGGCGAAGGGACCGCGACTTGAACGGCTGCGTCGAAGCTGTCGCGTGCCGACCGACCAGGCGATCACCGTGTGATTAGTGGGCCTTCTTTGTTTGTATTCCATGACAGGTAAGCGACCTCTGACCCGTATCCGGCGATGAGCCCAGCAGTCGTCGCGGTCACGACCTGCGCTGGCCTGGGCAGGGTGAGGGGAGAGCCGATTTGGCGGTCTTCGGCGAGGTCCCAGACGCGTATCTCCCCTTCATGGTTGGCGAGGACAGCTGCATGGCGTCCATCAGGGAGATGTGTGATGGTCATCGTATTCACCGAACTGGTGTAATGCCGTAGGCGGCAGATGTCTCGATGTCCTGTTAGTTCCCAAACTTCGGGACCATACCTGTCATCGATGACTGCGAAGACTCGATTCTTCGAGGCATCTAGGGTGTCCCAGTGGAGGTAGCGGTCCAAGTCATCGATGTTTTCGGGATCGTGGCGGAGGAGTTCGGCCTCAGCCGTAGAGAGAGCATGCCGGGAGAAGGGATGGTGGTTCCAGCGCAGCTGCTCCAGCAAGGCGTATCGCGTCCATGGATTGGCGTGCCGCAGTTCGAGCAGTTCTCGTCTGACGTTGATCGAGCGCAGCCATCCTCGGATCTCGGCACGTTGATGCCGCGGGTAGTTCTGCCATCTCTCGAGCAGGTCTTCCAACTGCGGTGATCGGGGTGATCCGATCACCGCCCTACGCATCGATTCGGTGGCGGGATCCCAGAAGATCCAACTCCCGCCATCCTGAGGATCGTGGAGCATGACCCGTCGATTGGTCGTCCATCGGGAACGAGCTGCCGTGTGCGCGACCTCTCCGGTGACACGGTTTTCAACACGAGTAACCCTGCCGTGACCGGTGGTGATAGTCAGCACGGGTTTCTTGGGGAGAGCCACGTGTAGAGGGCCTGGCTTGGAGCCGGGGGCAACATTCTTGCGAGGAGTAAGGCAGGCGCCGGTCTCAAGGTCCCAGACCAGCTCGTTGCCTGGCGTCGGCTGGTCAGTGGTCATTGCAAGCCCATGGCCATCGATTTTAAGGACCTCGAGGGTGTGAAATCTTTCGTGGCCGTTGAGCGTGTGCAGTTGGTGGCCGGTGTCGAGGTCCCAGACGAAGGTGACACTGCCCCCGGATGTCATTGCGATCTCTTGGCCATGGGGCAGGGCTGCCGTCAGTGCCGATTGCACCGGTCTGCTGTGGCCGGGCACCGGCCGTTGTGGGTGGGCACTGGAGGCCAGGTCCCACACCGTTGCAAGGCCGGCACGATCCGCTGTGATGGCGAGGGCGCGTCCGTCGGGCAGAGCGACGGCTGTGACCGCATCCACCGCGCGATGCTGGCCGGTCAAGGACATGAGGCGCTTGCCAGTGTTCAGGTCCCAGACCAGTGCCTTTCGGGTGCGGTCGGCGGTTATGGCCAGAGGGCGGCCGTCTTCGGTGACGACTGTCGCCACGCTGTGGACGGCAGCGGCATGGCCATTGAATTTGCAGTGCTGTTTGCCCGTCAGGAGGTTCCACACGACGGCGGCCCCTCCGATGCTGGCGGTTACCGCGAACGCGCGACCATCGGGAAGAGCTACAGCCGCCACCGCACGGACTGCGGCGGAGTGGCTGTTCAGGGTCATCAGGCGCTTGCCGGTGTTCAGGTCCCAGACCAGTGCCTTTCGGGTGCGGTCGCCGGTGATGCCGAGCGCACGGCCGCTGGACAGGGCTACTGCTGCCACTGCGGCACCGGACCGGCCGCGAGTAGACAGGAACCGCTGATGCTGCCCTGTCATGAGGTCCCACACCCGGGCCCGGCCGCCGTCCGTGGTGAGGGCGAGGGCACTGCCGTCGGGCAGGGCCACCGCGGCGATGGAGCGAGTTGGCCCGTCGAGAGCACTCACCGGTTCGCCGGTGGCGATGTTCCATACCTGTGCCTTGCCGCCGTCGGAGGTTACCGCCAAGGAGCGGCCGTCGAGCAAAGCGACCGTGGCGAGGGCGCGGGCTGGCTGGTCGAGGCTGCTCATCTGCTTGCCGGTGGTGATGTCCCATACCTGGACTCTGTCGCCGTCGGAGCTGACCGCGAGGGCGCCGCCGCGATGCGGGGCCACAGCGGACACCGCACCCGCCGTCCCGGCGAGTCCTCTGAACGTATGTAGGAGAGCGGGGTGGGCGGTGCTGTTGGTCGCCCAGACCGGTACGGCGGGCGGTATCCCGTTTTCGAGTGGGGGGAGCGCAAGTGCCGCGGCCAGGGAGGCATTGTGCCAGGCGGCTGCGTCGAGGGCGAGAAGTCCCCGACGGCTGGAGACGTCACTGCGCTTGGGGTGCTGGGGGAGTGTGCTGCGGTAGACGTGGGCATGGTGAACCGCCGTGTCCGTCGCCGCATGGTGCAGGTAGGGGACCAAACCGTCGGGGTCGGCGTGCAGCAGGAATCCCGGGTCGCTCAGGAGCTCATCAAGGTGCTCCACACCAGCTGCCAGCGCATGCGCGGCGGCGTGACGCTTGAGATACGGATGAGCGAATTCCCATTGCGGCCTGCCGTCGGCAGACAGCGGAATGCTGGCCGCCAGTGCCTTGTGCACGGCCACCGCGTCGATGGCAGCCGTCGTGTGCTCGTTGAGGGCCTGGTGGAAGTATCGATAGAGCAGGCGATGGTCGCTGTCCGGAGCGGTTCGCAGATAGAACGAGGCTTTGAGCAGGACTTGGCGTGTGTCGTCCTGCGTCGGGGCCAGGCTGGTGCCGTCAGCCAGAGCGGCGTGTGCCAGGGCTGCCTCGTGGAGCAGAGCAAGCGGCATCCCCATGCCGCGGGCCTGCCCCAGGACCTGAAGCACCGGCAGGAACCAGCGGTCGGTGGCAGCCAGGCTCTGGGTGTGCAGGTCGAAGACCTCGGTGATGCTGCAGGGCAGACGAGTGCGGATCTCGGCATCGCTGAGGGGCCGGCCGGCCATGGCTTGCTGGACAAGATGGTCGGCGAAGAGGGCAGCGATGAGGAAGGCGCCGGTCTGCGCATGGGTGGCGAGACGGTCGGCGACGGCGCGTGGCGTGGTGACCGGGTAGTGCTCGTCCAGCAGTTGTTTCAGGTACTCAGCCAGGTCGCCGGCGAGGCTTTCCCTGTCGGCCGCGGTCGTCGGGTCAAGTGCGAGCACGTCGCCGACCGTGCTGAAAGCGCGCTCATGGAGCTGGCTCAGGGCTTCCCACCACGGCCGCGTGCCGACCATGATGCGGCAGCCGGGCACGCCCTCCTGCTCGGAGTCGCCCACCAGAGGCGTGATGAGGTCGCGTACAACGGCAGCAGGGTCGATGGCCTCGTCCAGAGCATCCAGGACGATGACGACGGCGCCGCTGAAGCGCATCAGCGTGACAAGGTCGTCGATGCCTCCTTGCGCATGGGTGGTGCCTTCTCGCCGTTGCCCGTCTTCCGGCTCGTCGGTGCCTACCCCCGTCCCGGAAGCGGGAGCCGAGAGCTGGCGGCAGAGGGACTGAATAATCTGATGTGCCGTCAGCTGCCGGGCGTGGATCGCGAGAACCTTCGCCTCGGGGCGAGGATCGAAGTCGGGCAGGCGCGCGCGAACCTGCCGCCTCAGCGGCTGTAGTTCGGGGTGCAGAAGACAGGCAGTGACGCCGAGCAGAGCAGACTTGCCCGTGCCGGGGCCGCCGGTGATGACCAGGAGCCTCGGCTGATCCCTCTGTGCGTTGTCGATCCACTCCCGGATACGTTTCAGATGGGCCGTGCGGCCCGAGAACTGGCAGACGTCCACTCGCTGATTGCCGGCAGCCCGCGTCGCGAAGTGCAGCAGGTCAACACCCGGGTCGACGGCCAGCGCGAGCTGCTGCAGAGCCATGCTGACACCGGCAAGGAATCGGCTCGGCGCGTCCCGCGCGAAAGAATGATTGGGGAAAAACCCGGGAACCTCCTCCAGCGCGACATCGGTGGGGGTACGCACGACGCACTGGCCAATCCCACCCGAGCGTGCAACCTCTCGTGCCACTTCGGCCGCAAAAGTCTCCACCGGCACGAACTTCAAGGCAGGGGATACGTCCAACAGGCCCCCCGCGAGCCGGCGCAGCACGGCGGTGGTGGCTCGGCTGAAAACTGCCTGCCGTGTGATCTCGTGTGCCGAACATGCTCCGATCATCCACACCTTGCGGGCCTGTGCCCCATGGGTGGCACCAGTAGTCAGAATGAGTTCCCGCACCAACTGCTCGGTCACCGCCTGCCCCGCCTGGCACACGTCGAGTAGGAAGAGGACGGGCGACGCAGCCGCCTGAGCGTCCTTTACGAGCGCACTCACCTCCACGCTCGTGGCCCGCAGTCTGCTGCCGCGCTGGCTCCCCTGAACGGCCAGGTAGAGAGTGCCTTCCTGCTGCTCACCGTGCCCGCTGAAGTGCACGATCAATGGCCGCCCTGCCGCGCTGCTCAACGCCGCGTCCCATGCATGCCTGAAGTCGTCGGCCGTAGGATTCAGAACAGGGGCACTAGCTTGGACGCCGGCCTGGTGCAGCGCACGGGCGACCCCCTCGACAGCGCCAGCCACACTGGGCAAGTAGGCAAAAGGCTCCTCGCCGAGGGCCACGTCGTCCTCGTCGACAAAGACCGCTGCGGAGCCTCCGGCCCCGATTACCAACGAACGCACCGGCGGCAGCCCTCCTCACTGCTGCGGCCTTCGCCCTGCAGGAAGCTGCAACCGCTTAGGAGTACGCCGCGTTATGACCTGTCAGCCTTGAAGATACGCGGCGATAGCGGCGGCTGCCATTCCGTTGCTCAGGTAGGCACCGAGGGTGTGCGGGTCGAACAGGCCGATATCGGTGTTCTGATGTGCGTCCACCGCGAAGAGGCCTCCGAGTTCAGGCGGCAAGGCCACCAGATCACCCACATCTGCGATGTTCACCCAACGCCCCACTCCCGGCGGTCTGGCGCCCGTCCCGTTCTGCAAGGCAGGCTCGAGCGTGCGACTCAAAGCGGGGAGCCCCAAAGGTGACCCCAATGTCACCAGCAGCTCGACCGTGAGCTCGGGGAAAGCATGGAGCGTTTCATAGGCCACTACCGACCCCAACGAATGCGCCACAACAACCTGACAATGGCTGGCCCGTATGGCGTCCGCGACGCGAGCGCGGGCTGCTGCACGCGTCTGCGGCCGGGACGTATATGCGTCTACCTCCCGGATCAGAGCGCAGATGACCCGTTCAAGACGGTCCATCACCTTTGCGTACGATGTCTGGGGCAGCTCAGCGCCCCCCCTGCCTGCGGACCAACCACGCCATGCCCTGGCGGACCGGTGCCAGCCACGCTGCCTGCGGCTCCTCAGGCTCTGGTACACCCATGGCCAGCAGCCACTCCCACGCCAGACTCAGTTCGGCCGTCGACAAGGCTTCCAGGCCCCCGGCGGATGCGCCCGATTGAGATTCCACCCCATCCGCGAGCAGGTCGGCATAGTAGGCCATGACCATTTCCGGCACCGCGACATGAGCCAGCCCCGCCTTGCGAAGCCCCAGCTCCAGCTTCGGCCGAGCCGCTCCGGCCAGGAGCGTCGCAGCACGATCCGACGACACGCCCTTCTGCAAGTTCCCAATCCCGTGAACCAAAGTGACTCCGGCCAACGTCTGCCCCCACCTCTTTCGCTTTCTTGAACCGTATGGAGCACCCCCCTCGAGTTCAAGGGCCTCCGGGAGTGCCACCTCGCCCATCTGCACGATGCGAACACTATGCTCCTGCTCGTGACGCCCCATCGGACCTCGATCAGGCGTGAGTGTCCCCTGCACCCACCGCAATCGACCTCATCCGACCACTCAAGTCGAGGACCCTGGGCAGTGGGTGGCCCTGGACGAGCCGTGGTGGGACGGTGACCAGCTCTACGGCCAGCCCCGCGGTCGGTTTCTTTCCATGGGATCGATCGCTGTCAGCGGCGACGAGGAGGCTCCGATCGCCGAGGAGATACGCAGGGCGACACGTCTGCAAGCAGCAGCACTGAAGTTCTCCGGCGCTTTCACCGGCCCGCGCAACAGCCGGCGCCGATCCGTGCTGGCCCTCCTGGCGGGTAGGGGCGCTGCGGACGTTCACGGCCGGTTAGGAGCCCGCGAGCGTTCTCCCAGGGCGCCTCCGGAGACGTACTACGTGGACGCGGGGCATGCGTAGTTCGCGAGCGCAGGCATCTGCCGTGACCATGCGATCACGGGTGGACAGGCGGTCGATGGCCACTGCTGGCTCAGCTGACGATGCGCCTTGCGTTCTGCTGCGCGAACGTAGGTGAGCGCCGGGACCTGCGCACAAGGTTTGCAGCGTCGGCCGCAGTCTCCGCGTCACAGGCCTCGTTCGTCATCAGCGACACCGTATTTGCGGCGCGCCGCCTTCGTGGGCAGTCCGTTCGGTAGTGGCTGCCCACATCACGCGGCCCTCACCAGGAGAGGTCCTTGTGAGGCGGCAGGGTAGCGGTGCCGTCCGGTTCAATGCCGTGTGGCCATAGCCGCGCCCATAGGGGTTCGACGCGGTGTCGGGGGTGGGCGGCGTCTCCCCGGTCGAGTGCTTCGCGGGCGGTTCGTGCCGCTCCGTCGACATCGTGCGCTTCGTACTGGAAACGGGCGATGGTGGCGAGAGCTTCGGGGTGCCCGTACCCAGCGGCGGCTTCCCATAGGTCCTGGGCGTGCTCTCGGTTGCCGACTGCTTCACGGCGCACTGCCAGGTCGGCCAGTGTGTTGGTCAGCCCGTACTCGGCGGCCGCTCGCGCGTAGTGCTCTGCCTGGTCGTGTAGGGCTGCCTCTTCTCGCATCACCGCCAGGCGGCTCAAGCAAGTGGGGGCTCCGTTGGCTGCGGCGTGGTGAGCCAGGTCGGATGCTTCGACGGTCAGTCCGGCCTCTTCGTGCTGCAGCGCGATCTCAGCGAGCGCTTCCGGCTGGCAGCATTCGGCGGCCTGTAGCGCCAAGGCCGCAGCTTCCTCGTAGTCGGAGGCTTCGGCGGCGGTGAAGGCGAGGTCGGTCAGCGCCCGGCAGGTGAGATGTTCGGCCGGCCAATTGGCGTCTCTGTCGAGCCAGTCGTCCTCGAGGGGATGCGCGTCCGGGCCGATGGCGGGTCCGGTCCATGGCAGTTGACGGGCGCGCTCTGTCAGAAGGTCGGCGTAGCGCAGCCGCCATCGGGCTGAGGCTGCTGATGCCAGCGCGCTGACATCGGTGCGTCGTGACAGGTGCTGCAGGGCTGCCTCCCAGAATGAGGCAGGCGGGCACAGATGGCTTCGTGTCCTGCGGCCGTGCTGTTCCATGTAGTCGGCCAGCCGGAAGGAGCGGTCGTTGTGGCAGCTTGGGGTGCGGCGTGTCCGGTGCAGCAGTGCTGCGTTGCCGTGGACGGGACGCCCGGTATAGGTGAGAGCGTGTTCGAACCAGCCGTCGTCCAGAGACTGGAACACTGAATAGGGCATGTAGCCGGTGGCCGCCTCCTCGAGAAACGTTGCGGGAAGGTCTGATCCGCAGCCCAGGCGGCGCGCGTCCATGGCGACGTCGAGGACTGCTCGGGCAGCTGGGCTGGCATGCCTGTGCCGGTCCAGCAGTGCTGGGACACCGGCCAGGAACTGGGTGATGCGGCGGTCAGATGCCCCTGCCAGGGCCTGTGCGAGGCGCTCGTCCGTCTCCGCAGCGTGGCGCAGGGCGACGAGGTCGTGTGTGGTGAAAGCGCCCGGCACGTGTACTTGCCGACCTGTCAGCAGATGTCGGCTCTGGGCGTGCGGATCGTGCTCCGGCTTGGTGGGCAGGGAGGTCAGCTGGTCCCAGTGCACGGGCCAGAGTGTGCCAAGCACCAGGATTGGAGCGCGCTCGGTGTCGGTCAGCAGAGTCCGCAGGGCCGCGGCGATCCGGTCTCCGACGGTGGGAGGGGCCAGGTAGTGCTGCGCTTCGTTCAGCCAGACTACGGTCTTTGGCCCTACGGCAGCCAGGCCGGCCAGTGCTGCCTCGGCTCGGGTTGGGTCGAACGGGTGCCACAGCCGCCAGCCCTCGTCCGCCAGCGGTTGGACGGCCTCCCAGCACGCACGGGTCTTGCCGGTGGAGGACTCACCCACCAGCACGCACAGCTGGCTCCTGCCGCCCCGTGCAGCGTCCACGACGCGCCGCAGGTGGGCGTCGTGCTCGCGCGGCAGGTAGGCGGGAAGCTCATCACTCCCGGAGACGGCACGGATCGCGTGGTGCACCTCCAGGTCGAGCGGGTGGCACTCGTTGATAAGACGGGCGACGGGTGATTCCTGACCCGTGCTGCTGCCGGGCTGCGGCGAGGGGAGGACGTAGAAATGCGTGACGGCGTTGCCGTCGCCGCTGATGACCGTGCCGATGTCTCCGCCTGCGGCGACCGACTCCTTGCTCGCATGCACCCCGCCGCGCGGCGTCCGGGGAATGCCCCCACCGTCGTCCTGCGTTCCGTGGTCCCGGCGCCCCCATACGGGAATCATGAGCGGTTGCCGTCCCCGGTGATGACCTCACCGATGTCTCCCGCGGCGGCCGTGCTGCCCGCTCCCGAGGCACGCACGATGCTGCTTGCGGGCGGACTGTGGAGCGGTGTTGCCGGTGGTGACGCCGCTTCGTTCCGATGGCCGGAGATGACGCGTCCTACGTGTCCACCCGACGCCACAGCACCGTCGCGTGCCTCGACCGAGAGGTGTCTGGAGCCGGCGAGCGCCCACACAGAGACAGCCAGGCCCGCGAGCCCGGCGACCGCCCCCATAACGCTGCCGAGCCGATCCGCCGCCTCGAGGTCCATGAAGACGGCGACCACCACCAGACACGCGGCCGCCGTCCCGCAGACGGCTGCGCATACGACGAGCGCGTATCTCTTCCACTCCTGCATAGGCTCATCAAACCGCCGTCGAGAGCCGATGTCCTTGAAACCTGCGATTCCAACCTACGCTGGTGTAAATGGAGTTGATGCAGGCTGCTGAGGAAGATCACCGCGCCGGGCCGTGCATACGTTGCATCCTAATGACTGATCATCAGGCAAAGCATGTTTGGGTGCTGCGCTGTTAGAGCAGCAGCTGCAGCCAGTCGAGCAGCTCCGCTCCTGCGATGCGGCCCAGGCCTGTGGAGATTCCGCCGACGAAGCTGAGGATTACGACCGCGGCGGTGCGGCGGAGGCGGGAGGTCTTGCGCTGGGGGGCTTCGGGAGCCGTCTGGGTCATGCTGCGAGCTTGAGGGGCGCGGAGGGTGGTGCGCAGCGCGCAACAGTTGCCAATGGTGCGCAACGCGTTGCCAATTCATGCGCAACAGTCCTGTGAGGCCGAGTGGTGTCCGACACTGGACGGGTGACGACCAGCAGACGCCGAAGCGGAACCGCCTCCCTGGGCCCGCTCCATCCTGACGCGGGCCCGGAGCGCCGCGAACTTGCTCTTGCCCTGCGTGAGCTGTTCCAGCGGCTGGAGATGCCCCTGCGGGCGTACGCGAGCAAGGAGGCGCGCGCCGCCAGCTCCGTAAGCCGCACGCTCAGCGGCGAGCGCGCCGCCCAGGAGGACTTCGTGAAGAACCTCCTCCACGACGCGGGTGAGCCCCCTCGCCCGCCGCTGCCCGATGAGGAGACAGCCCGGGTGTGGGCGCTGTTCCGCAAGGACGAAGAGAGCCGCATGGATCCGGCTGGCCGCATACGGCTCCTCGAGCGTAGCCGGCGCGAGCTGGAGGAGCGCCTGCGCGAGGTAGAGAACAGCCGAGCCGCCGCGGACACGAACGGTACCGCGGCCGAGATGGACTCCCTGCGCCACCGGCTGCACCAGCGCGAGCAGGAGCTGGCCCGAGTCGAGCAGGAGCGCGATCAGCTCGCGCGGCGCATCGGGAAGCTGCTCGCCGAGGCCGGACCCCGGGACGGCGGCGGTCCCGTGGTGATTCGGTCGGCGTTTGCCCCGTGGTACCGCCCGGAGCCACGACCCGACCGGGGTCAGTACTGGCCCGCGTACGCCGACCTCCTGGCGCGGCGGGGGTGGCAGGCATCCAGGGTGGCAGGCCTGGACGAGGCGACGAACCAGGTGGTGGAGAAGCTGGCCGACCCGAGCGCGGCGGAGGCCTACCAGTCCAAGGGCTTGGTGATCGCGCCCGTGCAGTCAGGCGCGAGCGCCCACATCATTGGCACCGTGGCCAAAGCGGTCGACGCGGGCTACCGCCTCGTCATTGTGCTGACGGGACCGACCAACGCGCTGCGGTACCAGCTGCAGCGGACCCTCGACCGCGATCTGGTGGGGCGGGAGAACATCCTGCGCGGCGCGGGCCAGTCCGAGGACTCCGAGTACGTGGACGATCCCGACTGGTTCAAGGCGGACGGGTTCCTGCGGCACGGCCGACGTCCCGCCTCGGATGGCGGGTTCGACATCGTCCGCCTTACGACGCGCGACAACGACTACACCGGCCTGCGCCAGGAGCTCGCCGCGGTCGAGTTTGAGAAGCGGATGCCGGGGCTGCCGCTGCACGACCCCGAGAACCTGCACGCTGCGTCCGCACGGCTCATGGTTGTGAAGAAGAACAAGACCATTCTGTCCAAGCTGGTCAAGGACCTGAAGAGCATTCACCTGCCGCTGGCGGAGATCCCTACGCTGATCATCGACGACAGCACGGAATGGGATCCGGGCGCTGTGAACACCCACAGGAAGGCGACCGGGACAGGGAAGGCGGGCCTCACGTCCGTCCAGGCCACCATGGCGGAGCTGCTGGGCCTTATGCCCAGGGCGCAGTATGTCGCCTACGCCACGTCACCGTTCGTCGGTACCCTCATGGACTCGGCCGCCTCGGAGGACCTGTTCCCGAGGGATTTCATCGTCTCCCTGCCGCGCCCCGCCGGCTACGTGGGTGTGGGGGATTTCCACGACATCGACTCGGACGTCCCGGCAGAGCAGCGGACCTTCGCCAACTCCCAGGAGAAGGCGCACGTCCGTAATCTCGTGCTCCGCGACAAGGATGATGACCAGGGCGAACGACAGGCGATGGACATGTTCGTCCTGACCGGCGCGGTGAAGCTGTACCGCGCGGCGCGGGGCGAGATCGAAGCACGAACCGGCTACCGCCACCACACCATGATCGTTCACTCTTCGGATCTCATTGGCCGAAAGCGGGAACACGCAGCGCGCTTGCGCCGCCTCTGGTACGAGGGCTCGTACGACCGGGCCGAGGGTCTGGGACGTCTCCGCGAGCTGTACGAAAGAGACGTCGAGCCCGTTTCCTGTGAACGGGCCGACGGCTTTCCCGTCCCCGAGTCCTTCGACGAGCTCGCACCGTACGTCAGTGCCGCGTGGTCGCGGATCGACTCCGACGGCAACGCCGTCGTGATCGAGAGTAGATACACGGACGGCGAACACGACAGGTACGAGCTGGATTTCACGCGACGACACATCTGGAAGATCCTTGTCTGCGGCTCACGGCTCTCCCACGGCGGCACTGTCGAGGGCCTGACAGTCATCTACCAGGGGCCTCGCACCGATAGCGCGGTGGCACTGTCCGGGATCGGACGCTGGGCCGGCTTCCGTGTCGGTTACCGGGACCTGATGCGGCTCTACTTCGCGCAGGTCCCAGGCGATACCGGCGGAGGTGTCTTCGACGCCTTCGCTGCGATCTTCCGCGACCAGCGCTCGTTCGAGGAGGACATGGCACGCTACGCCGTCGAGGTCGACGGCAGGCCACAACTCACGCCCGACCAAGTGCCCCCGCTGCTCGCGCAGCACCTGGGCGCGTTGGATGCGGAGCAGCGACGGAGCGCCCTGTTCAACGCCGAACTGGTTGAGATCCGCTCACCCGGCCGGTGGATCGAGCCGCTTGCCTACCCCGTGGACGCTGTGGCGAAAGCCCGCAACATCCAGCAGTGGCGGCCACTGCTGGATGTTCTGGCGGAGCCCCGCGTGCTCAGCGGTCGCTCCGCCTCCCTCCGTGCCCGCACCGGCCTGGTCCCGCACGCCCGCCTGATGGATGCCCTCTCTGCGCTGGAAGGGGCCGGACCGAAGCTTCGTCCGCACCTCTCGTACCTGGAGCAGCTGGGACGGGAGCCCGGGAGCCAGTGGCTGCTGGTCGTTCCGCACCCCGCCGGCGACGGCCCCACGGCATCGGTTCTCGGCTTCGAATCGCTACCTCTCTTCAGCCGAGCGCGCCGAGGCGACGGCTTTGGCAGGTTCACGAACCCGTCGCACGAGTCTGCTGTCGAGGCCGCGATGGGCCGGGGCGACGGGGCGCCGTCGCCCCTGGGGGCGGTGCTCCTGTACCCCATTCACGAAGGGGAAGACGGCTCCGCCAAGGAGGGAGAGGCGGACCCGTCGCAGATCGTCATGGGGGTCAGCATCTACACCCCGGAGAAGGGAAAAGAGAGCCCCCTGCTTCGCTTCCGGTCCCTACGCAGGCCTTGATGCGACTGGCTTTGAAGCCGGGGATTTTCCTGGTTACCTGGGTCGGCGACGGGACACCGGCACGGCGCAGCCAGCCAAGGCGGGGGTCAGCACGTTCGATATGAGGCACCGCCGCGTCCGTATGTGCGCGCTCCGTGCCCGGGAGGTCTCTTGCCATATCGGCCACCGCCATCCCGTAAAACCCACCTCCAATCCTGCGTGCCGCGCCCTCGGTGGAGGGCGATTTTTCGGAGTGCGAGGCGAGGTGCGATCCGGTGCACGACGATGTGAACAGAACGCCGTCAGCGGGGCGGCGCCCTGGTCGGTTGCAGGAGGCGTAGGTGCGGTTAGAGGTGCACCTGGAGTCGGGCGCGGGGGAACTGCGTTCGATGCAGAGCTGGCTTCGTTCGGACCCAGATGTGCGCAGGACGGCTGTGACCGATGTGCGGGGGAACGATCCTCGGCCGGGGGCGATGGGCTCCGCGCTCGACGTGCTGCAGTTGGTAACGGGGAACGGGTGGAGTGCGGCGTCGTTCGTGCTGGCTCTGGTGGCGTGGCGGCAGACCCGGCCGCAGCGACCGCGGATAGAGATTCACCGCGGCGACACGGTCGTTATCCTCACCGACTGCACAGCCGATGAGATCGAACGAGCAACCAGAGCACTGGACTCTGCCGCGGAGGAGGACCGGGACACGTGAGTGTCTTGCCCGACCCGGGGGCGTCACGCGCGGTACTCATTGGTACGAGCCGCTACGACCACCTCGAGCAGCTGCCGGCCGTCTCGAACAACGTGACCGCCCTCGCATCCCTCTTGAGAGGCCCGCTGTCCCTGCGTATGCCGGCCCCGCACGTGACCGTTGTCGAGAATCCGCCCGACCCGGCCACCGTGATGGATCCACTGCGCCAGGCAGCGGCAGAGGCCACTGACACGCTCATCGTCTACTACGCCGGCCACGGCCTCATCGACCCCCACGACGCCCTCACCCTGGCTCTGCCGCACACACAGCCCGGCCGGGTCGAGACCAGCCTCACCTATGACTGGCTGCGCCAGATCCTCCTGGACTCCCGTGCACAGCGGCACATCGTCCTCCTCGACTGCTGCTACAGCGGCCTCGCCCTCGGCAGGATGAGCACATCCCAGGGCCTCGCCGACCAGGCCGCAGTGGAAGGTACCTTCCTCCTCGCAGCTTCCGCCGAGACGCGCACGGCCCTGGCCCCGGTCGGCGACGCTCACACAGCGTTCACGGGCGCCCTTCTTGAAGCGCTGCGCCACGGCATCCCCGGCGGGCCGCCCCTACTCGACCTGGAGACCATCTACCGGCACCTGCGCCTGACTCTGGAAGCCCGGGCGCATCCTGTTCCCCAGGCCAGAAATCGCAACACCGGAGCCCGAGTGGCGTTGGGACGCAACCATGCAGACCTTCCCAACACACCCGTCACCGCCGAAGCCGGACTGGAGCCAGAGCACCGACTGTGGCCCGACCCGACCTCGATCCGCACGATCACCGGCTTCGTCACGAACCTTGCGGCGGTCAGAGAAATCAGCGGACTGACCCAGCAGGAGATCAGCCGCCGCTCCGCCGGACGTATCTCCACAGGCACCGTCAGCAGACTGACCAACCGCGACACACTTCCCGCCACCTGGAACACCACAGCCGTCTATCTGGCCGCATGCAGTGTCCCCGACGACCAGATCCAGCAATGGCACGGAACCTGGCAGGAACTGCGCCACAACGCCACCGCGCCACACCACAGGGCTATCGCTACGCCGCAGGGCGGCACCGCTGAGCACGGGAAGACACGGAGGAGGTTCTCCGCCCTTTGGCCGGGACGCAGTCACCGACCCGGGTCAGCCGGGGCAGAGGCCCCGGAAGGAAGAGGCTGAGGGCTCTCCCCCGTGTCGCTCCCGAATAGCGTGTTCCACCCGGCGATCACCAGAAGACCGACTACCAGGATTGCGCCGGTGGACGGTTTCTTCCACCGGCTGGTTGACGCCGACGACGGCTGCACGTAGTGCCGTGCCCGGTAATACCCCCTACGCTGCTGTGCCACAGCTCCACATCCCCCATCGCGGCAGACTTACAGTCTCACCAGTCTTCTGATGGCGCTCCATTTTCGGCACTGAACGGCTAAGCATGTCCGAATTCCGGCGCTCGGAGGGCAGCGGCCAAGTGGCAGTTCCAGCCCGGGCCGATCATGGCCAGCTGCTGCGGGTCAAGGCCCGCTCCGCGTCCTGCCGGGTGCGAGGCGTCCGGTGGCCTGCCGATAGGAGCGCAGCGCGGCGAGTAGTTCGGCTCCCGGCCTTTGGCCGTCCGCGTACGGCGCAGCCCCAATCGGTGCCGCCACAGCCAACAGGAGGCTCTTGTCGTACTCGCACGAGACTCTTTGAGACACCCCTTCCCGAGCAGCACAGGCAGCAACCTCGACGCGGAGCCGAAGGCCGCCGCCCGGCACGTCCTGGCGACCGTACCGCCCCTGTCAGCGCCTCTGCTGTCCTACAGCCGGAGGGCCAATCCCGCGTCGAGCACGTCTTCGCCCGCATGAAGACCTGGAAGATCCTCTGCGACTGCCGCCTCAGGGCGACGGCGTACTTCGAGATCGTGACGATCGTGCGGTCTCGGGTGAAGAGCCTCCTGTCGATGATCAAGTACAAGTTGGCTCGTTTCCAGGCGCGTTGACGCCATCGACAGCCATGCTTGGTCGATCGGTCCGGGGCGGGGGAGTGAGGGGGGCGCGTGTCGGATCAGCCTGATCTGTTCTCCGCGCAAAAAGAGGACAGCGCCGATGGTCTCCAGCACATATCGCCGTTCGTCGCGCCAGTGGCCGCCACGGCCGGCGCGGTAACCGCCGATCCGGTGGCGCTGCGCATCGCCGAGGCGATTCGAGGCGGCGACCTTGATCAAGGTGTCTACGAGTCGAGGCCGTAGCAGCGACCGTCCGCGCCCGGCCAGGCGGTGTGGGCAGCCGGGCAGCGGGGTACGGGTGTGGCGTGGGATGCGAACGGCTGGATCGCCGCCGTCGGCACGGGGTCCGGTACGCGCGTGATCGTGGGCCACTGGCCGCGGTCACCCTTCGGGCCGTTCAGTGACGTGATGCTGGAGCGCGCCGACGGGTGGCGCACACTGCTCGCCCCCACCGCCCGGACGGCGGAGTACATCGCCGGGACCTATCACTTCGACGAGGTCCGGACGGACCCCGTGGGAGTGCAGATTCGCGACAGCGTGTGGGACGTCGAGGCGGGACCCCTTGACCTGCGCTTCCGGGTCGGGCATCAGGGAGCCCTCGGCCTGGCCCTGCGGGCTGTCCCCTGGCCGCTCGCTCGACGGCCGCTGTGGGCGACCGTGACAGACGTGCCCGTACGCCTGATGTCCGGCGTACGTACCCGGGGCAGCTCGCGCCCAGGATGTCGCCAGTGGTATGCGGCAGGCGGCCTGTGGCCGATCGCAACCGCCCGAACCTCCTTCGACGGGACCGACCTCGGCGCACTGGCTCCCGTCATTCCGCCAGTGCGCTTCGGCTTCGCGTCGGCCCCCGCGTCACCGGCACTGGTGCGGGTGCTCTCCACCGTCGAACGCGCTGTCAGCTGAGCCCGCCGCAAACGTCACCCTCGTACCTCCTGCGGACGCGCTGGGCCACGCTCGACGGATACCCGCGCCAGATCGGCATGGAAAGGACCAGGATCGTATTTGGGGATCTGGCCAGGCGGTTCGGATCGGTGATGGTCTGGCGGCGGCAGGCGGTTTGGGTGCGGCCCCACTTGAGGTGGTCAACGGGACGCGCTGGTGTGTGGGCAGCCTGGTCGGTCGGCGAGAGCCTGGGGCACCGTCGCCAGGTACGCGAGCCCATGCCGCCTCTCCGGACTGGCCTGTGCCTTGCTCGTCGCACGCTGCAGGGTCTGCAGGCGTGGAACACCGGTTTCCTGCCCGGGATCGATGCGCTACTGGGCGGCGGGTGTATGGGCCGGCTTGCCTGAGTCTTTCACCCAGTTCTCGATCTGCTTTCGCGTCTGCGAGTCCCCGATGGTGATTCGCGAGGTTGCAGGGCTGTTGGTGACCTGTGTGACGGTGACCTGGCCGCGTGCGTGTTCTGGGGCACCTTGTTCATCCGAGGCGTATTCAATGACCATGGCGCTCTTGCTGCACAGGAGGGATGCCCAGATTTTCGGGCCACCAGTTCCTGAGGCACTGTTGTACGGTCCTGCAGGGTAGCTGTTGCTCCCCTCGCCTTCAGCAGGCCGCTTCGAGACCAGATGAATTCGATTCGCCTTGGGGTCGTCCTCGGGCGTGGCCAGGATTCCGCAGGAGTCGGCATTGACATAGGCGATAAGACGATTCTGTCGGTACTGAAGCTCTGAAAGGATCTTAACGGGGCCCGGTATATCGGTTAGCGGATCATCCGCGACAGGAATCGATTCCAGCTCGGCCAGAGGGGTGGAGTGGCTTCCATTCGAAGATTCTTCGCCACCGGGATGGACGCCACTTTCGCACCCTGCGAGTAAGAATATGAAGGCAGCCCCGATGGCTAGAGTCCGATGATTTCGAGCCATGGGGCTGCACCTCATTCAGGTCGTATCTTCAGGGCTTCGTTACTGTGTCCACTGATTGAAGCAGACCCCCACAGGCTTGTAGGCCCAGACCCTCTTCCCTGTGGGCAGGTCGCCGCCGGCGCCGGACCAGGCCTCGCCTTCGTAGATGTCGTAGAGCGGGAAGGCCTGGATGGCCCCCCACTTGCCTTCGGGCACCTCGTAGCGCGACTCGTTCTTGACACCGTAGGTGCTGGTGACGCTCCAGCCCAGGCCCATCGAGACGTACTTGAGGTCGACGTTGACCTCCTTCGTGACGGTGGCGGCGACGCTCTTGTCGACCGACAGGACGAGCGTGGCCTTACCCTGCCCGCTGGTCTGCTGAATGATGTCAGTCCCGCAGGACTGGGCGATCCAGTGGCCGTTCTTGATGCGGTAGAAGGCCTCCGCACCTGTCGGCGCAGGGGCTATCGGGGAAGTGGTCTCGGCCGACAGCTGGCTGTTTTCGGCCGGGGCCTCAGTCCTCTTGACTACGGTGTTCGGGCCCGGGGTGAAGAACTTGCCGTCCGCGGAGATCGAGCTGGTGGGGACACCTAACGGAGAACTTCCTTCCGCATGAGACACCCCGGTGCCCATGGTCGCAGTCAGGGCGACAGCCACACCCGATGCGGCCAGAATCGTAGTGATTTCACGCCGCTTCGGCCGGAAAATATCGAGATTCATGACACTCCATTTTTCAACATTCCAGAGTTCGCCCGCCAGGACTTTCAGGCACCGACGGGCTTCGCTCAATGACCTAGGAATTCTGTTCATGAATGCGTGTAGTGATCAATCGATCGCCCGGAACTGTGCCCCAGGTCACACAGGAATCTCAGATTCACCTCAAAGGGAATGTCACTTCAAGCCACTTGGCTTCTTGGCGGGTACGCATGGAAGTGCTGACGAAATTGGCCTCTGTGGCGAATTCCCGCCTTTCCGAAAATCTCATGCCGCACTTGGCAGGCGGAGCCGGTTGAGCGGGTACGCAGGCGGGATGTCCCGCTGGGGCTCAGGTTCCGACGCCGCCGTGGCGGCGAGAATCCCTTCAGGTCTCCGGACGGTACGGCGCTGGTCGGGACGGTGACCGTTGTGCCCGAGGCGCCGGCGGTGGGTGCCGTGGTGCTGGTGCGCGGCGCCGGCGTGACGCAGTTCCGAGGATGGCTGGCCGGTTGACGGAGAAGCCGGGGCGGGCGAGGACGGCGTCGTGGAGCAACACGCACAGCTGCTGGCGTGCGTAGGCCGTGGTGGTCGGGCAGACGGCGCGGCCATGGCAGAGGCCGGCGGTGCGGGTGTGGGTGAGGTGGCTACTTCTGGTTCAGGGGCAGGGCGACGTCGAAGACCTGTCGGTCGCCGCTGGCTGCGGATGCGCGCCGTCGGCGTGCTGGACCGGATCGCCACCCGCGTCGGGTGGGAGGCGGCCGGCGTGCTGGCGGAAGACGGCGTGTCCGCCGAGGCGGTGGCCGCCGGGCTCGGGACCACTCGCTCCAAGGCCCTGGTCCTCCGCCTGACCGTCCAGGACAGGTGACAGCACCCGGTCGGCATCGGCGTACGTGGCTCCGAGCGAGAGGTGCGAGGCCTGCCACAGGGCGGGAAGTATGTGCGAATTCCGGACCGATATGCGAAGAATTCCGCAGAACGGCTGTTACCTGATCCGCTGGTCCGGGCGGGTGAGGCGGGGGAGGAGTGCGCCCGGTGGTGCGCCGGAGTGTGTTGAGCCTGATGTCCGGTTTGCGGGGCGGATGGGTGTAGCTGTCAGTGAATGTCAGGGGCACGTTCGGGCGAAATGCGTGCATCCGGCAGGCGAGTGTGGCGGATATGTCCGTGTCCGGTAACCGGCGTCTGCGGGGGCTGCCGTGGGGTCCGTGTCGGGTCGAGAGTGTGGCCCTCGGCTCATCCGGGCCGACACCGCAAAGGGCCTCCACCGACCTGTTTCGGCTGGTGGGGCGCTGTTCTTGAGGGAGCGTCACCCATGTCCTCTGCTTCTTCCTCCGTACGCCGTATCGCCGCCACCGTCCTGGCGGCCGGCGCGATCGTCTCCGCCGCCGCGCTGCCGGCGTCCGCCGCGGACGGTGACCGTCACCACCAGCAGCGGCCGCGGGTGGAGATCAGCCGGGTCCAGGCCGACAGCCCCGGACGCGACGACCGCTCCAACCGGTCCCTGAACAACGAGTGGGTGGAGATCACCAACAACACCCGCGACGGCATCAACCTCCGCGGCTGGACGCTGCGCGACCGCGAGGGCAACCGCTACCGCTTCGACAACGTCCGCATCGGCGCCCGTGCCACCGTCCGGATCCACACCGGCAACGGCCGTGACACCCGTACCGACCTGTTCCAGGACCGCCGCGACTACGTCTGGGACAACGGCTCCGACACCGCGACGCTGCGCGACGACCGCGGCCGCACCGTCGACACCGAGTCCTGGGGCCGCCGCCGCTAGGACCGCGACCGCAGGCCGCGCACGATGTCGGGGTCCTGCGTGACATGACCGCACGGGCCGTCGCCTCCTCGGGCGACGGCCCGCACTGCTGGGCCAGTGCCGGCACCGAAGTGGGATGTCGGTGGCGGCGGTGACCATGGGGAGATGAGCGCCGATATCACTCCCGAGGGCCCGGACGCGGGTCTCGGCGGGTTGTACGAGGACATCCGGGGCGCCCTCGAAGGATGGGTGCCCGGGATGCTCGGCGTCCACGTTCACCGATCGGTGTCGGGGCCGGCCGAGGTCGGGGCGGTCGCGGATGCTGCCGAGGTCACGGTGCTCCCCGGTGGTGGTGCGACTGCGCGGGCCGAGCTGCACGCGGCGGCCGCCAGGGCCCTCGCGGCCGCGGGTGAGCAGCCGGGAACGGACGTGCGGGTGGAGCTTGCTGCTGTTCGCGCGGGCTGCCGGCGCGCGGCGGTTGCTCTCGGCCTGCGTGTTCCCGTCGCCTTCTGACCTGGGGCGGCGGTATACCTCTTGGGGATGGGGACATTCCGGTTTGGTTGACCGTTCCACACGCCCACCGCAGTGGTTCGATGCACGTGGACGGGTGTCCCTGCCAGAGCCGGTGGGTCTGCGGAGGCTGAGTGGTTTCGCGCTGCCTGCGGAACCCGGCCGGTGGAGCAAGCGGGAAGGCACGGTGGCACGTCTTCCGGGCAGCGTTGTCATCTTGGGTGAGGGGCGATGATCGTTTCGGTGGTGTCGATGCCGGAAGGTGTCGTCGCTCGGACAGCGTTGTCCGAGGTCAGGGAGCGCCTGGCGGCCCCCGACTTCGTGATCGTGGACATCGACCAGGGAGAAGACGCCCCGTCCGACGAGCAGCCACTCGCCCGCTCGCTGGGCCTGGACGACACGACGTGGGAGTGGCTCGGCAGACGAAATGAACCCGTACGGGCCGACTACCACGCAGGAGCGGTCGGATGTGTTGTGCCGGTGATCGACGGCAGCCTCGTCAAGCGCATCCACGTCTTCGCCGGCGAAGGCCATCTCGTCACGGTTCACCACGGACCCGTGGGGCTGATCGATACCTTCATCGGACGGCTGCCGGAGGACACGCCCTCCAACGGAGCGACGGCGGTCTTCCTCCTTCTGCACGGTGTACTGGAAGTCTTTCGCAAGGCCACCGCCCAAGCACTCCTGGAGGTAGGGGAGGTCGAGGAGGCGATGCTCGAGGGGCGGGCGTCGCAGCACGTCCACCGCCTGGCTCACCTGCGACGGCGCGCGGCCCAGCTGCACCGTGCGTTCCTTCCCTACGCCGCGATCGCACAGGAGTTCCTCGCTCATCGAAGGATGGCGGACCCCGACCTCTCGGAGGAGCGGCGAGCTCTGAACCGCATGCACGAGCGCACCGTGCAGCTGGTGACGATGGAGATCGAGTCGCTGCGCGACGAAACCAGGCGGGCCGCCGATGCCTACGCCTCCCTCGTCGCCGACCAGCAGAACCTCGTGATCAACAAACTCGCGATCGCCTCGGTCATCTTCTTGCCGCTGTCATTCCTGACCGGCTTCTTCGGCATGAACTTCAGCTTCCTCAGCAACAACCTGGCCAGCGAGCAGACCTTCCTGTGGCTGGGCATCGGCATGCAGGTGTGCGCCCTGGCCGTGGCCATGTACGTCGTGCTGTACCGGACGCACTGGCGCCAGCTCCGGGACGACGACAGGTCCCACGATGCGGGTGGCAGCCGGCTATCGGATCCATCTTGATCTTCATTGGTCGACGTGATCAGGACCCCGGCGAGCCGCCGCCCACGAGGCCACCGCGTTGAGATGTCCTGCCCGCTGCACGAAGCTGCGGGCCCGTACTGCCGCGCGTACCAGGCGGCGCAGTCCGATGCCCTGCGCGCGCCGCGAGTGCTGCCGCGCGCCCCTGTATACCGACACCGTGTCGGTATGCACTCGTCGGCATGACCATCCTCACCGCGCGCACCACGCCTGCGCCTGAAGGCATCAGCCCGACCCGGGCCCGCCGTGCCGTCCGGGCCCTCTACGCCGGTCCCACCCTGACGGCCGCCGACCTCAGCGCGCCCCTCCTCGCGCTCCCCGACACAGAGCCGGTCGAGACCGCCTTACCCGGCGCCGTCCCCGTACCCGGCATCGCGGCAACCGTCGGCCGCTGGGCCGACCTCGGCATCCGGGGCGTGAAGGTCTTCGCGTACGGCCATGACCGGGACGGCCGCGCTACCGGCGCACTCCTGCCGGGCAACCGCATGGTGCGCGCCATCGCCGCTGTGAAGGCTGCGGCTCCTGAGACGGCGGTCACCACCGAGGTGTGCGGCTGCTCCTGGACCGATCACGGCAGGTGCCTCCTGCTCTGCGATGACGGCGGGATCGATCTGGACGCCACGTACACCCTCATGGCAGCGATGGCGGTCCGGCACGCGGACGCCGGCGCGGATGTCGTCTCACCGACCGCGATGCTCGATGGGTCGGTCCGCGTCGTCCGGGACGCCCTGGACGAGGCCGGCCACCGGGACGTCGGCGTGAACCCGAACCTCGCGATCCACACCGGTCTCTACGGGCCGTTCAAGGCCCTCATGGCGACCGACCCGCGCGCCGGCCACCGCCGCGGCCTCCAGCTCGAGCCCGGCCGCGCCGAGCGCGACACCCTCGTGCAGGCCCGCCGGTGGATCACCGAGGGAGCCGACTCCCTCACTCTCCAGCCCGTCATGACTGCCGTGGACGTCCTCGTCCGGCTCCGCGACGACCAGCCTGTACCGGTCGTCGCCTACTCCACCTCGGGCGAGTGGAACGCACTCAAGGCCCTGGGGCCGGCCGGGATGGTGGAGTACCTGGGCATGCTCAAGCGGGCCGGCGCGGACCAGATCCTCACCTTCGCCGCCTCGACCCCGCCACCCTCGGCACCTCCGTCGCCGTAGCCCTCCTCCGCCAGGGCGCCCGCGAGGTCATCGACAGCATCCCCCACTGACCCACCACCCCAGGGCGGCCATAGGGCCGATGACCGCCACCGCTCCGTCCGTTCCGCCGGCGCGGCGACCAAACCACTGACCAGCACGCGAGCACGGCCGTCGCCCCCACCAGGCGACGGCCCCCACTCCTGCGCGCACCGAGGCGGTCCCCCTGTCCAACAGGAATCCGGCGGAGTGGCTGTCGTCGGCGGCGGATGCGTTGTGCCGCTACGGCGCGGAGTGGACCGCGACCAAGCTCCGCTGGGGCCTCGCGGTCGACGAGGCGGAGTAGGACCGGCGGTGAGACATCGCGGCGGGCTGCGGCGGCACGGACGTGGAGTTCACCCCCGCCCCGTAGAACGAACGCAGACGAGATGAGGGCCGCCACCCACCAGGGGTCGCGGCCCTCACGATCCGGAGGGGGATCGGGTGGCTAGTGGTCCAGCCCCAGACGCAGCGGCGCTGACGGCGCTCAGTCCGCCGAGGATGCGTCGGCCCCTGGTCGAGGTCGAGGCAGGGACGGCCCGGCATGCAGTGGTCACGGTCGTACGCGTGCGCGGAGGTCGCGTGGCTTGTTCACGAGGGTCGTGTGCGAGCGGGGTGTGGGTCAGGACTGCCAGACGGGGGCGCGTTTGTCGCAGAAGGCCTGGGCTCCTTCCGCTGCTTCGTTGGTGGCGAAGACGGGTGCGCTCAAGGGGTCCTGGACGGCGAACGCGTCCGCGTCGCTGAGGCCGCGGGTGGCGTGCACGATCCGCTTGGAGACCCGGATGGCGTGCTGGGGCTGCGCGCTGATCGTCTCGGCGAGTGTGAGAGCCGCTTGAAGTGCGGTGCCGTCGGGGACGACCTGGTTGAGCAGGCCGTGACGGGCTGCGGTGGTGGTGTCCAGGGTGCGGCCGGCCAGGATGACTTCCATCGCCAGGTGGTAGGGCAGGCGCTGCGGGAGGCGGATGAGTCCGCCTTCTGCGGCGAGGAGTCCGCGGGCGGCCTCCGGCAGGCCGAACACGGCCGAGGTGCCGGCGACGATGAGGTCGCAGGCCAGGGCCAGTTCGAAGCCGCCGGCGACGGCCGGCCCCTCCACGGCGGCGATGAGCGGCTTGCTCCAGCAGGCACGGGTCAGGCCTGCCAGCCCCCGGTCCTCGACGACGGGTACACCCTGGGCGGGGAAGGCTTTGAGGTCCATGCCGGAGCAGAAACAGCCGTCCGCGCCGGTGAGGATCCCCACCCGCAGAGCGGGGTCGTCCTCCAGCCGGCACAGTGCCCCGTTCAGCGACCGGGCCAGGTCGTGGTCGACGGCGTTACGGACGTGTGGCCGGTTCAGGGTCATCACCAGCAGGTGGCCGTGCCGCTCGGTGAGCACGCTTCGGGTGTCGGGTGCCGGGTCGGCCGCTGTGGCCGGGGCGGTGTTCATGAAGGTCTGCCTTTCGAGAGTGGTCGGACGGGGGCGGTGATGGTGGGCTGTCCCGCGGCCCGGGCTCGGTGTGCGCTCACGTACCCGGTCCCGGCGGTGCGGGGCGCCCTGGCGGTCAGGGCAGGTGCCCCGGCCTCTGGGCGTGCCTTCTGCGGTGTGGATTCAGATGCGCTGGAGGGGCAGTTGGGTCAGGCCGCGCATGACTCGGGCGGGTCGCCACTGGAGCTCGGCTGCGGGTTTGGCGAGGCGGACCGGGCCCAGGCGGCGGAGGAGAAGGGGCAGGGCGAGGGTGCCTTCGAGACGGGCCAGGGCGGCGCCGATGCAGAAGTGGGGGCCGTAGCCGAAGGCGAGGTGGTCGTTGGGGGCGCGGGCCACATCGAGGCGGTCCGGATCGTGGAAGGCGGCAGGGTCGCGGTTGGCGGAGCCGATCAGGAGGTTGACGATGTCGCCTCTGCCGATGGTGTGGCCGAGGATTTCGATGGGGGCGGCTGCCGCCCTGAAGGTGGCGTCGCGGACGGGTGAGTCGTAGCGCAGGAGTTCCTCGACAGCGGTGGGGGAGAGGGAAGGTTCCTGCTCCCAGCGTGCCTTCTGTTCAGGGTGGGAGAGCAGGGCCAGGGTGCCGTTGCCGATGAGGTTCATGGTCGTGTCGTGGCCGACCAGAAGCAGCAGGTAGGCGGTGGAGAGCAGTTCTTCCTCGCTCATGTCGCCGGTCTCGTCGCAGGCCTGGACGAGGGCTGCCAGAAGGTCCGCGTCGTCGGACGGGCCCGCTGTGCGTTTGAGGGCGACCAGGGTCACCAGGAGGGCGTGCAGGCCGTCGGCGGCCGCTGGGCCCGCCGCTGGGCTGGGGGCCTGGGGGCGGTACTGGGCTGGGAGGAGCGTCGCCATGAGGGTGTCGCGGGTGGCGGGGGTGTCCAGGTGGTCGGGGACGCCGAGGATCGTGCAGATCAGCCGGAACGTGAGAGGGGCGGCGAAGTCCGCGATGACATCGATGTGGACGGAGCCCTCGACCTGGTCCAGGAGCCGGTGTGCAGCCGATTCGATGACCGGTGCGAGGTGGGCGATCCGCCTGGGGCCGAAGGACTTGGACAGCAGTCGGCGCAGCCGGGTGTGGTCGGGAGGATCGGCATGGACCAGGTGCCGGTTCAGGCCGGCCGGACCCGGCACATAGCCGGGAACCAGAGCCGGCTGCTTGCTGAGGCGGGCATCAGCCAGCAGGGCGGCGACGTCCTCGTAGCGGGAGATGTGCCAGACACAGCGGCCATCGGCCTTGCGTTCGGCGTAGACAGGCGAGTGCGCACGCAGCCACGCGAAATACGGGTACGGGTCGCTCACCCGCATCCGGAGCAGTTCCTGGGGCGGTACGGGCACAGCGGGGACGTCAAAGGACACGGGGGCAGGACTCCGGTACAGCAGGGGGACACAGTCCCCGGTCCAACGACCCGCATCCACCCGAAGGTGCGCCGCATCAGGCGCAATCCAGCGGCACGGCTGAAGCGTTCATCCGCTCCCGCGCACGCCACAGGTCAGGCCGTCCAGCTGGTTCCGGCGCAGGCGCCACCGACGAACCCTCACCTCGAGTAGCCGGACAGTCGCGTCAGATGCCGCTCCGGGCTCTCGCATCCGCCCGAAGCTCCCCGGCCTGGGCCGCGGCGTTCTACGGTGGCTGGTAGCACCCGCCGCCAGGAGGAGCCGATGAGCGCCCAGCCCGACCACACGCCCGCCGCCCCGTACGCGCCCGCGCCCGGGGCGCCGGCTGAACTCCTCGTCCAGCTCCGGGCCGATCGGCGTGCGGAGCGGTGGGTGCCGGCCTTCGAGCGGGAGTGGGCGTCCGCGTTGGAGGAGTCGCGCCGGACGTTCTCCTTGAAC
Source organism: Streptomyces sp. NPDC001513 (assembly GCF_042894695.1). NCBI lineage: Bacteria > Bacillati > Actinomycetota > Actinomycetes > Kitasatosporales > Streptomycetaceae > Streptomyces > Streptomyces sp. NPDC001513. The sequence continues at coordinate 21,878 of NZ_JBIAVU010000017.1, read as the reverse complement.
ACCCTCTACGAGGTCGTCCACGTCTGGCAGGCCCGTCTCGTCTCCGCCCCCGCGGTCGACGCGTTCACCGCTTCCGGCCACGACGAGAGCGGGTTCGTGGACATGGCCGAGCTGCGCGGCCGGCGGCGCCGGTGAGCCTGCCCCCGTACGCGGTCCGCCTCTCGACCCCGGCCGCGAAGGTCCTCGCCGCCCTCCCCGAGCACGCCGAAGAGACGGCGTGGGATCTGCTCGACGCCGCCGCAGTCGACCCGTGGGGATTCCGCCAGTGGGACCCCGCAGACCCCGAAGGGGAAGACGTCCGGATCGCGTCCGCTGGCCGCCTGTCCGTCATCTACTTCGCCAACCGAGCGCTGCGGCATCTGTCCGTCCTGGACATCGTCTGGCTCGGCTAAGCCTGTCCGGCGACGACACTGCGGACGACGCGCAGCACGCCCGTATCACTCTTCTCCCGGACACGACGTCGACAGGCATCTTCAAGTTCCTGCACCTGTTCCTGAAGTTCGAGGGCCACACCGGAAACTAAGGCCAGGATGGTCCAGGTCCGCCGAGCAAGAAGGTGACCCCGCACGACGACGTCGCGTACACCGGCTTCGTGGTCAAGAACATCGAGTTTGGTTAGCCGCCTTGGCCACCTTCGCCAGGCCTGCCGGCCCACAACCCGTCTCTACGGCCAGGTAGCCCGCCGACTTCGTGGTGAGGTTGGCGTCGAACGGGACCGCTTGAGCGTCACGGCTCAAAGGGCATGACGTACTTCTTCGACGAGATCATGGTCGAGTTCTACAAGGACATCACCGAGCGGGTGCACGGCCGACGGGACCTGCGAACAGGTCGATGAACGGGACTGGCGTCACATGGCCAGGACGTCGTTCGCGTACATGAAGATGTCCGTCCTCGCCTTTGGCGCCTTGCTCATCTACGACAAGGGTCCAACTCCATCTGCACGTCGAACGGGACCGCTTCCGCGTACACGGGACGTGTTCGCGCAGGTGGAGGAACGGTCATCGTCACGGACGACCGTGTTCGGAACCTCGGTCCCGGACTGAAAGTCGAGAAGGTCGAAAAGCAGTGCAGCACGAGGTCCTTGTGGCGGGCCCGCCCTGCCGCCGATTGTTCCCAGGTCGGAGCCTCGGCAGGGCTCCGGACAGTCCCGGTGACGGCAGATGACCGGCATCCCGGGATGACGCGTCCATGTGTCGCATCTTCGACTGCAAGTTGGACGAGTGTTCGAGTTCACCAGCGAGAAGATGGTCCTGGGTAAGCAGGCGTTCGGGGCCAGTTCAACGCTAGCGGTCACGCGGTTACTACACGCGAAACGCCCACAGGTCGTCACGAAGATGAGCGCTCTACGGGGACGCGCCTGTGGATAACTTCGCCTAGACAGTGGGGTGCTGAGTAGCGCACAGCTGGTCACAGCTCTATAACCCGCCCGTGCGACGAAGCAGGCGCCGGGAGCCGCGTGCGGCCGATCGAGGGTGCCCGAACTTTGTGGTCGGGCGGACGGGTTTGTCAGCGGGTGCCGATACTCTGGGTGCGCCCATCCGGGTCGCTTGTGCGACTTCGGGATGGCTGGGTGTCACGGATCGTCCGCCCGGCCTTCCTGAAGCCACACGGCGGTCCTGATTGGGGGGCTCCCATGCCGGAGAGCGACAAGCCGACGTCCGACGGTTTTGAGGACGAAGGCCGACCGCCTGTCCGGGGTGAGGGCCGCACCACCGTTCGCGAGATCCTGCTCGCCGGCGTAGTCCAGGCCTTCATGGCTGGCGTCGCCGACGAGACTGCGCACTGGTTCCACCGGTGCCTGGTGTGGCTGTACGAGATGCTCGTCAGCCACCTGTAAAACGCGACGCGCCCCCTGGTGGTAGGACACCAAGAGGCGCGAGGTGCGGGTACATCCCGCGGCGGTCTCTGTCCAAGGTTCGAGCCGGGCAGAGGCCGCCGTACTGCGTGACATCAGTTTGCCGCGCGCCACTGACAACGTTCAGAAGAATCTGATCAACGAGCCTCATGCACGTCGCCGCAGTCGCGTAAGGCATTCACGTCACACCGCACCCCACCCTAGCGCAGCGGGCTATGCGCTACCCCGTCCCGCTCACCTCCCGGCGAGGTCCCTCACGGCGGGCTCGTGTCGGTCTCCGCGAAGCGTGAGTCGACTTACGCATCTCGACATCATGCGCGTGACGCCCCCGGGATCCGGCCCGCCAAGAGCCGGCTGCGCAGCCCCGCGGTCTGATGCTCGCCCGCTCCGGCGACACCGCAGCCAGCACCGCCCACGCCCGCGCCGCGCTGGATGCCCTCCCACCGGAAAAGCACTCCCTGACCCTCCGACTCCTCATGACGGAAGTCGAACAGTCCTTAACCCCACCTGCTCACGCCGTGCCGATCCGACGGCGTGCGGCGTGACTCCGCCGTGTTGGGCATGGCATGGAGATGGTGGAGCAGCTGCCGTTCGGGATGCGGACCCCGGTCGCGGTGACATACGTCCGGTGCGCGTAGTGCGGAGCACTCGGTGCTCGTCCTCGAGGGCGGCGGCTGGACCTGGTGATGGTCCGGGCCGGAGATCACGTCCGCGAGATGCACCCGGGCGTGAATGTTCCAGAGGCTTTGACGGTGGTGGGTGACTCCACCCCTGCCTGCCGGAATCAGGCCGTGCCGTCGCGGCGTTGCCCGCGATGGCTTTGTCGGCGAGTCACGAGAGCACCTGTTGCTCAGCGCCAAGAGCACCTTCCTTCACGGGAAAGTGATGTCGTTGGTTTTGAGAGCACTTGGATGATTGCTTCGGGACCATGGTTGTGCAGCGAGGGGACGAGGATCCCCAACCTCAGCGGCTCACGGCGGTCTCCTGCTCCATGCGTGTCAGCTTCTCGGGGTTGCGCACGGTGTAGAGCCCGGTGATCAGGCCGTCGTCGATCCGCATCGCCACGACCATGTCGATCTCCCCGTCGATGCGCGTGATCAGTGCCGGGTGGCCGTTGACCCGTGTCGGTTCCACCGTCACCCGGGGGCCGAACACCGCCACGCCGGCGGCCAGGGCCCGGGCCACCTTGCCGGCCCCCACGACGGGCCGTGGCATGGCCTGCTTGATGCCGCCGCCGTCGCTCAGGGCGACGACGTCCGGAGCGAGGAGGTCGAGCAGGGTCTGCAGGTCGCCCGTCTCCAGCGCGCGTTGGAAGGCCCCGAGCGCAGCCCGGGTCTCGGCAGCGGAGACCGCGCCGCGGGGCCGGCGCGCGGCGACGTGCGACCGTGCCCGGTGGGCGATCTGGCGGACCGCGGCCGGGGTCTTGTCCACGGCCTCCGCGATCTCCTCGTACCCGAGGTCGAACACCTCGCGCAGTACGAACACCGCCCGCTCGGTCGGCGCGAGGGTCTCCAGGACCAGCATCATCGCCATCGACATGCTTTCGGCCAGCTCGACGTCCTCGGCCACGTCCGGCACGGTGAGCAGCGGCTCGGGCAGCCAGGGCCCCACGTACGACTCCTTGCGCCGGCCGAGCGTACGCAGCCGGCCGAGTGCCTGCCGGGTGGCGATCCGCACCAGGTACGCGCGCCGGTCCCGCACCGTGTCGAGATCGACGCCCACCCAGCGCAGCCAGGTCTCCTGCAGGACGTCTTCCGCGTCCACCGCCGAGCCGAGCATCTCGTAGGCGACGGTGAACAGCAGGTTGCGGTGGGCGACGAATACCTCGGTGGCGGGGTCGGGACGGGAGGCGTCCTCACTCATGCCGGTGTCTCCTGGTTCTCGATCTCGACGGTGTCACCCACAGGACGCCGGACCCCACCGTCCTGTGACACCACACGCCCTGTGACGTGCGACACGTACGCAGGGATGTCACAGGACTCGACCCGCCGGCATCTCATGTCCGACCAGTCACCAAGGCAGGAGGCCGACATGAAGGTTGTAGTGGTGGGCGCCGGATACGCGGGCATGTACGCGGCGAACCGGATCGCCAAGAAGGTGAAGACCGCCGAGATCACGGTGATCAACCCCCGCCCCGACTTCGTGGAGCGCGTACGGCTGCACCAGCAGCTCGCGGGAACCGGCGCCGCCGCCACGCCCCTCACCTCGATGCTGCGCGACGGGATCACCTCACTGGTCGCCACCGTCGACAAGATCGGCGACGGCAGCGTCCGCCTCGACGACGGGACGAGCCTCGACTTCGACTACGCGTTCCTCGCCGTGGGCAGCACGGCCCGGCCCATGCCGGGAACGATCCCCGTGGGCACGTGGGAGGGAGCCGAACAGGCCCGCGTGGCGCTCGCCGTGCTTCCCGCGGGCAGCACCGTCGCGGTGATCGGGGGCGGCGCGACGGGCATCGAGACGGCGGCCGAGGTGGCGGAGGCGAGGCCGGACCTCCGGGTTCGGATCGTCGGATCGTCGGTCGCCGACGGCTTCTCCCAGCGCGCGTACCAGCGAGTCCGCGCGGGACTGGAGCGGCTGAAGGTCAACATCGTGGACGACGGCGTCACGGAGGTCGCCGACGGCGTCGTACACCTCCGGTCGGGAGCCGCCTTCGCCTCCGACCTGACCCTGTGGGCGATCGTGGCCGGCGTGCCCGACCTCGCGGCACGCAGCGGTCTACAGGTCGATGCGGACGGCCGTGCGCTCGTGGACGAATACCTGCGCAGCGTCGACGACGAACGGCTCTTCGCCGTGGGCGACTGCGCGGCAGTCCCCGGAGCCCGTTTCGCCTGCGCGCTCGCCACACCGCAGGCCGCTCACGCGGCCGACACCCTGGCCCGTCTGATCGAGGGCCGCAAGCCCGAGCCCTACGCCCTGCGTTACGTCGCCCGGGCGGTCACGCTCGGACGGAACAACGCGGTGGGCCAGTTCACCCACCCCGACGACACCCTCCGTCGGGCCTACGTCACCGGGCGCACCGCGGTCGTCATCAAGGAGATGGCGTCCCGCGGCGGGAAGTACGGCGCCCGCACAGGCATCGGCGCCTGAACACCGGCCCGGAGCACGACGAAGACGCGGCGCCTGTAGACCCTCCGGCCCCAGCAGAGAGGCTCCCATCTCTCGGCGACATCTTCATGACAGCCAGCCAGCAACCGCCCTCAGTACACACTGACAAGTGGTCTTCGGTTTCACCTACGCAGCCAAATTGGGCGGCTGGCACGGGCCGGAGGCCTCTAGCGTGTGTGAAATGGCGGAGATGAACTGGAACGTGCGCGTTCCGCGTATGGACGAGATAGTGCAGAGCTGGGAGAAGCGGACCAGCGGCTCCACTCCCGAGAGGATCGATCCCGGCAGCAGCCTGGGAGCCGATGACCGGCTCTTCCCGGAATTCACGGTGTCGAGCGCGGCGTGGCACGGGCTGGTGACCGCGGTCGAGCACACCGGATTCACCTTCACGGCTCTTTCAGCGACCCGGACGATGTATCCGTCTGCGTACTACACGGTTTTGCGTACGGCTCTGCTGGGCGCGGCGCAGGCGGTATGGGTTCTGGCCCCGGCCTCGCGCGAGGAGCGCCAAAAGCGGGCGCTGACGATCGCGGCGACGAACACCGACGAGCGGCGCAAGTTCGTGAACGATCTGCCCGCTGCCACCGACGAGCTGCGGGCGCTGCGCGATGCCGAGGCAGCCAAGCAAGAGCAGGTCCTCCTCGATATCGACGCTGCTGCCCAGCGCCTCGGTTACCCAGCTGGCAAGGGCGCCTTGTGGCGGGTGAACGCCACCGACGTGATCAAGAAGGCAGCAATCGTCGCGCTCGATCCCGCCGTGCGCGATGCCCCGCTGATGCTCTGGCGGATGACCAGCGGACACGTTCACGGACACGCCTACACACGCTGGCTCCAGATCGAACGCGAGAACATCCTCCAGGGCGCGAACGGAACCAGCTGGGTACGGGCCACGGCAGACCTCGACGAGGTCGGGCCCGTCGCAGCCGCATGCGTGATGCTGACCTCCACCGCATGGAAGCAGTGGGACGAGCGCCGTATCGACTACCGCACAAGCGGGGTGTGAGCCCGGCGCTGCCAGCTGTTCCGTCAGTATGGGCGGTTACGAAACGGGCAGGGCGAGCGCGGTTGTTGCGGTTACCCCTCCTGGGCGGTCAGGAGGAGAACCAAGGCTTTGGAGCGGGTGGTCCCGAGCCCGGTGGCCACCGTCTCGGCGGACACGCCCTCATCGCACAGCGCGCCGGCCGCCTCCCGGCCGACGCGGGCGGCGATCCGCTCGAGGACGCCAGCGGCGCGCAGCGCTGCCAGGGGTGTGTCCGTGGCCGTGGCGGTCAGCTGCCCGGTGATCTCGACCAGGAGGGCAGCCAGCGGCTCGGGCAGCGGTGCCGCCTTGTCGCGGACGAGGGACAGGTGGGCGTTCCAGTCCGCGAGCGGCCCGGTGAGGTCGACGTCCGCCTCGTACAGAGGTTGGTCGCCGATCGAATCCCAGTGCAGGGGATACTCCGCGGCGCCGCGCCACCCGCACTCGCACACCGCCCGAAGGGCTTCGGCGCGCGGGCGGCGGTGCCGGCCATCATAGGCCGACCAGTGCGTGGTCGACGGCACGGTCGGACGGCTCCCGACATCGAAGTACACCGGACCCGGCTCGCTGCCATCGACGAGGACACCCGCCGCGCCCGCGTGCGCGTCCCCGAACTCCACCGTCCACCAGTCCCACTCCACCAGCACACCGCCCTCTCCCGCGCACCCGCCGACGAGCCGGCCGGATCCCGTTTGCCACCCTGCCCCACCCGCATGGCCGCCCACACCCCCGGCCGCCCAACAACGCACCCAGTTGGACCCAGCCGGCCACGCTGCGGTCAGCAGCGCCCGAAGCATTTGACGCGTCCGGAAGGGCCCGAGACGACCTGGACGCGACGCCGGAACTCCGGAGCATGACGAAGGGCCGCCCCCGTCGAGGTGGCGGCCCTCACCTCCGGGGTGTCCTACGGGGCGGGGGTGACCCGCAGTCCGCCACGAGATCGAACAGCCGGTCCGGCGTTTCAGACGTTCAGTCGTCTGCAACAACTCATGAATCATGATCGGCGCAGGTGGACCGCCGGGCGGCCGGGTGTTTCACGAGCGACCACCTATGAAACGCCATCCCGGGGCCCCTGTGACAACAGACCGTCAGATCGGCTGCACAGAGCTACTTGTACTTCGCCGCGCCCATGCGAGCACAGGGGCCTACCCGTGGCCTCAGACGGTGAAACTGAATGCGCTGATGACCTGGACGGTGTCCGTAGTGGCGTTGGAGTCCGATCCTCTCGAGGAGGTCCAATACTTGGTACAGGTCCACGCCATCTCGTAGGTCGCGCCGGGATCGAGGCGGTGGCTGAACTTCAGCGTCGTGCCGTAGTAGCCGCCGGTCATCTCCTCGTGGACCTGCTCCTCCAGCCACTGCGTGCCGTTCCCCTTCCTCACCCGCAGGGTGGCGATCACGTCCGCCAGATTTTGCCCGGCACGGGCCCACGCCCCGATGCCGAGCAGGCCCCAGAAGGTGAACAAGTCCGCCCCGATAACCATCTCCAGGGACGCTTTGCCGTCCTTGCCCACCGGGCTGATGTTCAGGATGGCCCGGGCGTTCATCTTCCGGCCGCCCCCCTCGGAGATGCGGCTGTGCACACCGGAGGGGGGATTGTTGACGATCTGGCCATCCACCGCCCGGATCTCCGCCGCGGTGGGGACCCGGTTCGCGGCCACGAAACCGTACATGTCGGCCGGGTCGACGTGGACGAACCGGTAGGGCGGCGGGTTCTCCCTATCGAACGACGGCGCTGTGGGGTTCCGGCTGTCGTCCGGCAGGTCGGCGTACTCCGGGTCCCTGGGTAGCAGGAGAAGGGGACCGGTCAGGGGTGATTCCCGTACCTGCGCCTCGGACATTCCCTCGATTTCCTCATTCGACAGGTTGACCTTGCCGCCGGTCCACGCGCGGGTCATGTAAGACCGCCGCATGTCCTGCAAGACGTAATCAAGTTCACTCTCCGGGCCGTCCCCGAGGAACACGGCCAGCCCCAGCGGAATCATTGCGTAGGACTTGTCGCCGGTGCAGTAGGTGGATCGGCGGATCGCGATCGGCGCGCCACGGGTGACCGCATCGGCGTAGGACATGTCCTTTCCGTCGCTCTGCCACCGCGTTCCGTCGATGACGCTGCTCGCCCTGGGAGCGTTCAGCAGACAAGTGGAGTCCATGCTGGCCTTTCACCGGGTCGGTGCCGGGCACGCCGCGAGACACCTGACGAAGATCGTCGCATCCGGCGACGATTGGCAGGCGGAAATCGGGCAAACTGCGCATGCGTGCCGCGGAGCGGCGGAATGGCCGGCCGCGCTGCCGACCCTGTACCCAGCGCGGCCGGTACGGGAACCGCACCGGCGACGGGCGGTCGATCGTCGGCCCAGTCGGCGAACCAGTCCGCCGAGGCCGCCGAGCGTTACCGGGCCAAGGGCCACCCGCGGATAGCGGCGAAGGCCGCGCGGCGGGCCGGCCCGGCTCCCGGTCGGCTTGTCCGTCACGCCGCCACCGCCTCGTCTGCGCCCAGCACCCTGAAGTCCACCTCCAGGTGCGGCTCGTACGCCTCCGGCGCCAGGTCCAGTTCGTGAGTGGAGTACTGGCCGAACCGCATGACTTCCTCCGTCAGGTAGGGCGAGACCTCCGCCAGGTCCTCGGGCTCGACCTTCCAGCCTTCGGTTTGCAGGGCGCGCACCGCCTCGGCGATATCCAGGGTGTTGCGGAAGATCAGGCAGTTGGTCAGCAGGGCGTTGAACTTGACCGCCTTCTCATGCTCGACCGGGTCGTTGTCGGTGATGACACCGCGGTTGCCGAACCGCACCCACTCGGAGAACCCGTTGTACGCCTCAACCTTGTTCGTCGCGGCCGTCACCGGCCGGCGCGTCTGCGGGTCCGTCAGATACCCCAGCAGCTGGACGGTACGGATCCACCCGGCCGACCTCGCGGAACGCCGCGTAGTGGGCGCAGGTCGCGGTCCTGAACCCTGTGACCGGCCGCAGCGACTCCGTCAACGTTGCCGCATCCCACCAACCGGGGCTCGTCGATGTTGGGGTCGACTACGCCCCGACCGGCTGGTGAAGAAGTGGCCAGCCACCAAGCAGGACATCATCACTGCGGCGAAGAACGCGGGGTCGCCCAAGGCAGCGATTGCGGCCCTGAAAAGGCTTCCCAAGGATGCCTACCAGGACGCCGCAACGCTCATGAAGGACCTTCTCTGACAGCAGGCACCATCCGGCTCGCCGATGACACGGCGAGCCGGATGGGCCGACAGCGTCCCGTCGAGGCGGCGGCCCTCACCTCCGGGCTGCGCTACGGGGCGGGCGTGAACTCCACCTCCGTGCCGCCGCAGCCGGCCGCGATGTCAAGCAGCCGGTCCTGCTCCGCCTCGTCGACCGCCAGTCCCCAGCGGAGCTTGGTCGCGGTCCACTCGGCGCCGTACCGGCACAGCGCGTCCGCCGACGGCGGCAGCCACTCCGCCGGGTCCTGGTCAGCCTTGCTCCTGTTCGAACGGGCCGTCACGGCCACCAGGGAGGCCAGCTGGCCCTGGTCGTTCGCGTACGCCTCGCGCCGGGCCGGGGTCCATTCCGACGCCCCAGCTGGCGGGGAGCGCGATTCGAACCACGCGGTATTCCTGCCTGGCGCTGGGCACTAGGGCAGATTGCAGACTGGCCAGGAGCGCGCCCTGGTGGCGTTCCGGGATGAGGACGTTACGAGCGAGACGTCACTCCTCCTGCACGCTTTGCGTGTTGCAGGTGTGAGGGCTGGGGCTGTGCGGCCGTGTAGCGCCGGGTGACGCCGTAGAACAGCTTGTTGGAGGCGACGAACTCCGCACAGGCGGTGGCGTACGCGGCGACGCCGGGTGTGGGGGATGTACGGAGCTGGGTGATCTTCTGGTGCATTTCGCCCGCTTTGTCGTCGAACATCCGGACGGCGGTGGCGAATGCTTCGGGGAGTGGCAGGTGGTGCTGGTGGGCGAGCACCGTGGGCAGCGAGGGGGGTGGGCTCTGCGTGCCTTGTTCGTAGGTGAAGGAGTAGAGGTCGTTGATCCAGCCTGACAGCAGAGAGGCGGTGCGGTTCAGCTGTCGGATGTCGGGGGTGTCGCGGACTCCGTCAGGTAGGTCGAGGCCGGCGCCGGGCTCGATGAGGGTGGTGACGATGGATCCGTAGACGGTGTGGGGGCGCATCGCGTTGTATTCGTCGAGGCCGACGGGTCGGCCGTGGAGGGAGAGTTCCCAGTTCCATCCCAGGAACGCGGTGTAGAAGGACGAGGTCAGACGGGCCCGCTGGCCGGGGGTGAGGGCGGTGTGCATGCGGCGGACGAGGTCGGCCAGGGCCGAGGCGAAGCCGGTCCCGGTGGTCGGACCGCCCTGCTCCAGGATCCCTGCGAAGACGGCGAGCTGTTCGGTCAGGTGCGCGGCGGTGCTGCCCGGTGCCTCGACGTGGGTGTCATCGAACGCGGTCAGCCAGATGATCAGGTCGGCGCCCAGTTCGAGGACCTCCTGCCCTGCGCCGGGGTAGACGCTCGCGGTGGTGGTGCCCAGGCAGGTGCGCGCCACGCGCTCGCGCAGGGCGGGGTCCTCGGGCAGGCGGTAGTGATGGAGCCATGCTTGGGCATGTTCTTCCACGGGTTGTGCCAGGGGGCTGGTGCGGTGGTGGAACAGGTGCAGGAACTTCGGCATCGGCAGGGGACTGTGCGCTTGGAGGGGAGAGTGCTCGCTCATGCGGTCCCTCCGGGCAGGTGCGGGGCGAGCGCGGGGTCGGTGTGGGCGCGGTGGAGCGTGGCCAGGACGGCAGCGTCGATGATGGCAGGCGGGGCGTAGAGGTCCTTGTCGTGCCACAGCGGCGTGTGCTCCCCTGCTTCGGCCAGGTGTGTGAGGGCCTGGGCGGCACGGATCGTCTGCTGGTCGGGTGGGCTGGCGGGGGTGACCGAGTGCAGGAAGCCGAGTGCGTAGGCGGTTTCTTCCGCGGTGCCTTCGTGGATGCCCCAGCTGCCGTCGTCGTGCTGGGTGGTGCGGATCCAGCCGGTGGCCTTGGCCACCGCGTCGGTGTACCGGGGGCCTGCGAAGTCGTGGAGGGCCTGGGCAACGACGGTGGTGGCGTAGTAGGGGGAGGCGTGCCATTTGTCGTGCCAGCTGCCGTTCGGGCGTTGGCAGGCGGCCAGCCAGGCCGCTGCCTTGGCCAGGGGCGGGCCGAATACGCCGCGGTCTTCGGGGTGGTGGTGCAGGTGGAGGCCCAGGGCTTCCAGGACGTGGGCGTTGGCGGTCGGTGAAGGCGTGCGTTCCTGCGGCCAGCAGTGGAAGTGGGTGGCGTTTTCGAAGGCGAGCAGCATGTCGGGCGGGCTGGGGCGGCCGGCCAGACTGAGGGCGAAAAGGGTGGCTGCCGTGGTGTCACAGTCCGGTGGCAGCCCGGGTGCCCCGCCGGTGCCGGTGTCCCCGAGCGCGGCGCGCATCTGCTGGACGAGGTCGGTGGGCGGGGTGATGTGGACGCCTGCTCGCAGGAGCGAGGAGAGGACCCAGGCGCGTTCGAACGCGGTGATCGGCCAGACGCTGGGAACGGGACCGCCGCCCCGGGCGGCCGCCCGGTCGAGGTAGGCCGCGCTGCCGGTGGTGTCGCCGGCGGGCCGGCGAGGTCCGAGCCAGGCCGCGGTGGCCGCGGGTGAACAGCCCACCGTGCCGCCTACCGGATGGACGGTGGCTGCCCTGTGTGCGAGGGGGCCGCCGGCTTCGAGGACGTGCCAGGATTTCAGCGGCAGTTCGACGCCGGCGCGGAGCGCGGACCGCAGCTGTTCCAGCCGTGGTTCAACGGATCCGACCGGGCGCGGCAGCGGCCCTTGCTTCCACACGCGGCCGCGGTCGGCGGGCGCCGGGATCTCCAGGTTTACCGGAGGGTGACGCCTCGCTCGTCGTTCGTGCTTTACGGATGGATATCGTGCGGTTGGTGCCCGGGCTGGGGCTGCGGGGCCGTGTAGCGCAGGGTGGTTTCGTAGTACACCTTGTTGATGGCGACAACTTCCGCGCAGGCGGTGGCGTAGGCGGCGATATCAGGTGTGGAGGATGCGCGGAGCTGGGCGACCTTCTGGTGCATCTGTCCTGCCTTCTTGTCATCTGGGTTCTGGCTCACTTTCCGTGGAGCTTGCACGCTGAGTGACGGTTGTCGGGTGAGTGGGCCCCTGGGGAAGTTGCCCAAGAATGGCCCGTACCGGGTGGGGTGTGGCTGACAGTTCGGCCCGTGGAAGAAGTGATGCTTCGGCTGGAGGAGTTACTGTTCCCGTCGATCGCAGACGTGGCGGTGCTGTCGGTCGACGTGAACGACGAGACGGTACGCATAGAGGCTCGAAGCACGGTGGCTGAGGCCGTCTGTCCCAAATGCGGAAGCTGGTCACGGCGGGTTCACAGTTCCTACCTGCGCTTTCCCGCGGATGTGCCCAGCGGTGGCAGACGGGTCGCTCTCTGTTTGCGCGTCCGCAGATTTCTCTGCCCGGTCACATCGTGCGGGCAGCGGACCTTCGCCGAACAGCTGCCAGGGCTGACACGTAGGTACGGCCGACGGACCGAGCGGCTGCGGTCGACGCTGGCCGCGGTCGGGCTCGCGCTCGCCGGCCGGGCCGGTGCCCGCTTGGCGAGCGTGATCGGCGTTTCAGTGAGCCGCAGCACGGTGCTGCGGCTGGTCGAAGCGCTGCCCGACCCCGAAGTTCCGGCCCCGCGGGTCGTCGGCGTCGATGAGTACGCGACCCGCAAAGGGCGTCACTACGGGACTGTCCTGGTCGACGTCGAAAGCCGGCGTCCAGTGGATTTGCTGCCCGACCGGGAGGCGTCCAGCCTGACCGCTTGGCTCGCGAAACGGCCCGGGGTGGAGGTGGTCTGCCGCGATCGGGCACCGTTCTTCGCCGAAGGCGCCACGGCCGGGGCACCACAAGCAGTACAGGTCGCGGACCGGTGGCATCTTTGGCACAACCTGAGCGAGGCTGCCGAGCGATGCGTCGCAGACCACCGCGGATGCCTGCAGGTCCTGGTGCGGGATTCAGCCCAGTCGGCCCCCGAGCAGAAGAAGCTCGAAGACCCCTCCGACTCGCCTTGGCCAAGGGGACACCGCTTCGCTGACCGCACCCGCGACAAGCACGCGGCCGTCCGCGAACTGCTGGCGGCCGGGCTCAGCCGGAGGGCGATCGGCCGCCAGCTCCGCATGACCTCCCGCACCGTCAAGCTCTTCGCCGACGCAGCCACCCCGGAGGACCTCTTCCGCGGGCAGTGGCAGGGGCGGCCATCCAAGCTGGACGCGTTCAAGCCCTACCTGGATGACCGCTGGAACCAGGGCTGCACCAACGCCTGGACGGTGTGGGAGGAGATCGTGTCACTCGGCTATCAGGGCAGCTACCAGCGCGTTCGCGCCTACTTCCGGGAGAAGCGGATTTCTCCCAACCCGATCACAGCTCGGCCACCGTCACCCCGCGTCGTCGCCGGCTGGATTCTCCGGCGCCCCGAGACCCTCTCAGAGATCGACCACCTTCGACTCAAGGCTGTCCTGGTCCACTGCCCCGAACTCGACGCCCTCACCACTCACGTCCGGTCGTTCGCCCAGATGCTCACCGAGCGCCAGGGCGAACGGCTGCCGCAGTGGCTTGATGCCGTTCGGCGCGACGACCTCCCCAGCCTCCACACTCTTGCCGCGGGCATCGAACGTGACCGCGATGCCGTCATCGCCGGGCTCACCCTGCCCTGGAACTCCGGCGTGGTCGAGGGACACGTCAACCGGATCAAGATGCTCAAGCACCAGATGTTCGGCCGGGCCGGCTTTGCTCTCCTGCGGAAGAGGGTTCTTCTGGCCATCTGACCACAGCCACTCGTAGGGTGACGGGGACGAGAGAAGAGCACGATGGATCCCCGCATACCCCGCCTGCGTCGCAAGCTGGCCGCGATCCCGTTCCAACCACTGCGCAGCCACTCCTTCGGGGAAGAGCAACACAAGTTCTGCCTCGGTCCGAAGCTGGCGGAACCACGCGTCGCTGCGTTCGAGGCCGAGCACGACATCGTCCTGCCCGACGCCTATCGGCAGTTCCTCACGCAGATCGGCGGCTCAGGCGCGGCGCCGTTCTACGGCCTCATGCCGCTGGAGCGATGTTCCCTGATGGTCATGAATCCGCGCGGAGAACCAGGGACACCCTGCGGCTTCGACGGCAGAGAACCCAATGTCCACGGACGCGATCTCTTCCTCCACATCATCGAGATGGGCTGCACCGACGTATGCCTCATCGCGGTGACCGGTCCCCTCACCGGCCGCGTCCTCATCGGTAACAGCGACGGGTACTGGGGCCCCAATGTCTCCTCCGCCACCGACTTCCTCGACTGGTACGAACGCTGGCTCAACCACATGAGCGCCGGACGCGACAACCGGGCCCTGGAGCTCACCTCGCCTCGGCTTCGTGCTCATCCAAACCGCCATCGCCTGGCTCCGAAGATCTGACTCTTCGTAATCACTCCACGGAAAGTGAGCCAGAACCCGAGAAGTAGCGGCAGTGCCGTGTCGTCGAGGCGAACATCGTGAGGGGACGCTGGTTCGGTTCACGTTGAGTCCCGGATGCTGGCGTCCCGGACGAAGGTGCGAGGATCTGTTCGTGGTGACAGATGCCGAGTGGACGCGGATCCGGAGGGGCCTGCGCTTCGGGCAGGTAGTTGAAGGCACCGTGGTGAAGGTTCCCCGGCCCGGTGTGATCGGGATCTTCGTGGACATCGGCCTGAGCGTCGGAGGGTTTGTCGACGTCCTGTGGCTGTCAGACGAGATCGAGGACTGGCCAGCGGAAGGCACGGTTGCCAATTTCAAGATCTTTTGGGCTGACGGCCGCCAACAGATCCGGTTGGTGCCGTGCGATTCTCGGTATCTACGGAACGACTTCACGGCCATGGTCGAACGCATCCGCCCCAATTGGTCATCCGACGAGGGCCAGCCAGTGCCTGACCCAGAGCCTGCGACCCCCGACGAGTAGCGGCCGCCCTTCGCGCTGATGGCCGCGGGCCAACTTCCCTGGGGGCAGGAGAAGCGACCGACGGCCCTGGCGGAAGCTAGCTGGCCGCGGCTTCGGCGCGGGCTCGTGTGCTGGCGAGACGGTAGGAGTCGGTGCCGGTCGGCCGGCTACCGGGTGAAGTACGTGCTGGCGACGACCAATTTGCAGATGTGGAAGCAGACGGCCATGCTCCGGCGGGCTGGCCGCCGCCGGGGCATCGAAACCGACGCGGAACGAATCCAGCAGCTCTTCCGCCAGGAGGCCCCGCGGCAGCTGCCCCTCGTCGAGGACGCCATGGGCAAGCAGGCTCTGGCCCTGTTGCTGCGGCTGTCTCAGCGTGTAGCGCGATAGAACGTGGGACGACCGGCCCCAAAGGCCACGCCGCCGAACTGGTCGATCTCGGTGGGCGCCGCACCAGCTGATGTCTCCCGGTCCTGCCCCGTCCTGCCGTCCAGGACCAGGCTCTCGTCCGCCACCACTTCCCCGTACACGGCCCCGTGCCAGAATCCGCTGACCCTCGGCACGTTCCGGCCGGATCCGTCGGGCAGAGCCCACCGCTTCTCGAGCGAAGTGGCATCGAACACCGCAATGCCCCGACCGGACCCGGTGGCACCACCGGAGCACAGGACCAGAGACTGTTGGTCATAACGGCATCCCCAGCCCCCGTCAAGGGCCAAGCGCTGCTCGCCCTTGACAGCGTCAACGACGAGCGTCTTGGCACCGAGCACGGCGGTCAGCAACCCGGACCCGACCCCTGCAGGTCGCTTGGCATCGCTGATCGTCCAACGCTGGTCGCCCGAGGTCACGGACAGTCCGGTAAGGCGCCCTTCCCTGAATCCCGTCCTCTCACCACCGGCGATGATGCCGTCAGCCAGCACCACGGCAAGGAAATCGGCCTTCTTCCAACGGACCGTGCCCGCGACAGGGTCCACGGCGTACGTCGTATCGGCTGCAGTGACCACCACCGTAGTCGCATCCGCTCCGATCACCCGCGCCGCGAGGATTTCGTCGGCGCCAATAGGGGTCGCAGAGAGCCCGGTCGAACTGGGAGCAGCCGGGATCTCGGCTGACCCGGCTGTCTTGCCGGTGACGGTGTCGACAGCAAGTACCTCGATCACCGCCCGGCCCGGGGCCGTTCCTTCGCCCTTCACCCACCTGTTCCAGGCGGCGTACACCGTCTTCCCATCAGCCGACACGAGGGGCGAGGCGCGGTCACTGCCGAACCCACCCTTCTCAGCGGCGTTCTTCGGCCTCGCCTCCCACCGCGGCTCTCCGGTCTGCGTGTCAATCGCCTCCATCCCCTCCTCGGCAGTGACGAAGGCGACCCCGTTGGCGAGCGTGACCGCAGGCCGCGACGCTCCCCCGCTCGTCGTACTCGGCTGTCGGGCGCCCAGTAAATCGATCCCTGGCCCTTCGAAACGCATGGGCGGATCGAAGGCGGGACGGCCGGGCTTCGTTACATCGGACCGGGGCGACCGGCTCGTGCCGGGCGACTTCGGGTCCGGCGCGTCACTTCCCTGACTGCATGCGACCAACACCGTCATCGCCAGCGTCGTGCTCACTGCCGCAGCGGCACACTGCCGCATCCGATTTCCCCACCGCATCGCTACCCCGTCTCATGACTGTCACCGATGGCGCCCAACATGATAGTTCGATTCGAGCGCCGACCCGCTGGGTTTTCGTTTCCGACCGCCGGTCCCCGGGGTGTTCCCGACCGTCGTGAGCAACTCCCGCGGTTTCTGACGTTGAAGTCGTTTTGTCGTGGGGCTGACGGTCGGTGATCGTCGCGGTATGCCAGGGGATGAGGTATCCGCAGGGTGGGGGTCTGACCGCGGAGAGGCAAGCGTTCCGCGAGCAGATCCGGATGGAAGCAGTCGCGATGTTCGCCGGAGGCGGGGCATGCGGACATCGCGAAGGAGTTACGGGGCAGCGTTCGGTCGGTCCAGTGGTGGCGGCAAGCGTGGCGGGCGGCCCGTCAGGACGCGGTTCGTTCCCGGAGCCCGACGTGCCGGCCGTGTTCGCCGTGTTCACGGAGGAGCTGGCGAAGAATCCGGTCTCGCACGACTGGCCGGACCAGCGATGGACGCTGGCCAGGATCAAGACTGATCGGCCGCAGGTTCCACCCGCGCCGCACAAGCGGAGGGTGCCGGTGATGTCGCCGCCCTCGGCGACCTCCTGGCGGTCGCCGCCGCACACTGCCCGGTCACGGTTACCCGCGCGGGTGAAGGCGGTCGGAACCGGCGACGGCCCGGGGCGGCGTTCGGAAGCTTGGATCCGGGGGGGTGTCGGCGGAGCTGCCTTCCAGGCACCGGCTGAAGGATCCCGCGGGTCTGCAGGGCCCGAGAGGTTAAAACCCCCTCCTTCACTCCTTTGAGCGACAGCCTTCGGGACTGCGTGGACGGTTTCTCTCATGGGCCGGGGAGGGGTTTCCACCTCTCGTTGGGGCTTGGGTCCGGTCCGCCGGGCGAGGCCCCATGGACCCCTTAAGGGCTTCGGTGAATCTGCACATCAACGGCGAGAACGCGATGGTCGTGGCGGTCGCGTGTGTCGTCGCGTACGTGGTCTACCGCCGCCGGCAGGAGGCTCCCGGCGGCGGTAGGCGAATAGCGCCGCGCGGTCACTCATCCGTCTCCCAGAAGCCGCAGGTGCCGAGGGGGACTTTGGGGAGCCCCTGGCGGGACCTCTCGGCCTCGAAGAAGTCCAGCTCCGTGGGGTCCAGGTCCAGCGCCGCGCAGAGCTCCTCATGGAGTATGACGAAGGCCATGAACCTCTCCTGAGCCCAGTCATCGTAGTTGTCCCCGGCCCCGTTGAAGGCGGAAGGCTTGAGGTCGAACACGTCGTGTGCCCAGTTTCGGTACCAGTCGAAGATGTAGTTCGCCGCCTCGGCGACGGCCTCGTCGCCTAGGTCGCTCAGTTTGTCGGTGGCTGCGCGGGTGATGGACGCCGCTGTGCGGCACGACTTCAGATTGTCGGTCGGAAAGCCGCCGGTGGAGAACGTGAATGCCAAGACCAGCTCGGAGATGCTCTTGTGCCATTTGATTATTTCGCTCTGGAAGAGCCGGTACGCCCGAATGAGACCGGCTCTCGGAGAAGGATCGTCGGGCGCTACGCGGTTGGGGTCCGAGAGTCGCAGCAGCTCCTTGTAGCGGAACATGGCCTGGCGGTCGATGTCTCCGCGATCAAAGCGGGTGTGGCAGTTAGGGCACAGGACGATCATGTTGTGGAAGTCGTGCCTCTGGACGCGGTGCCAGGGCACGATGTGCGCGATCTCCAGAGGTGTCGCGCGGCACGTCGGTATCGCGCATCGGTGGCCAGTCTCGACGAAGAGCTGGCGTGCTAACGGGCGAGGCACCTTGGTCCGGTTCGTGGCCATGCGGGAAGCGTATTAGGCACCACTGACAGTACGGCCGAGCACAGCGAGGCCTTCGTTTCGGGTGAAGGAGAGGGAGGAGCGGGTGTGATGCCGCTGGTTGCGGTATTGGTGGTCTGGCAGACGATCCCGGTGACTCCACGGTGACTGGATGACTGCTCATGCCGCTATTGCGCCCAATGGATGCCGGCGTCGGTGAGGGCGGTGAGTTGTGTTTGGTCGAGCTTGTCGCGCCTGGTCTTGGTGTTGGTCAGCCAGATTCCGAGTTTCACGGCGTGCTCCTGACCGTCGATGACCACGGCCTCCACATGGCTCCTTGGGACGGTCACAGACCCCGTACGCGCGGTGTATTGCTGGAGGGCCGCCAGGCCTTTCTGGAACGCCTCGCCGCCTTCGCGCGGCCCGGACGCCGCGGCCGTCTTCGCCGCCGTCCTGCGGGCCCGTGGGGCCTTCTTCACGCCGTGTTCGCCGAGCCGCCGCTGCTGCTCCTTGTTCAGCTGATCCCAGTTCCGCCGCTGGGCGGCGAGCCACCGTCCGACGTCCTCCCCATGCCGCGTCACCCCCGGCACGACGTCTGCGAGCCGCGCGCCGGCCGCCAGGGCCTGCCCCAGGTAGGCGTAGTGGCGCTGCCAGTCCACCGTCCACCCCTGCTCGCGAGGGTTCCAGTCGGGGTCGATTGCGGCCAGCGCGGCGGCCCGCCGGCGGGCCCGGCCGGGTTCCTTGCCCAGTCCGCCGGGGCGGCGGATGTTCGTGAGGTACTGCCCGATCGCGACATCCAGGACCGCCGCGCCCCGCGGCGCGGCCAAGGTCCCGTGGAGCTCGTAGTAGGCCCGCGCCGCGCCGAGGTTGGTTTCGAAGCCAGCGTCGGCGGTGTCCCACACGATCCCCAGCTCCTCCAGTTCAGCCGCCCGCTCCCCGCTCATGCTCCCGGCCCGGAACGTGCGCCTCTGGTCGGACAGCCACCGCCCGAGCGGAAACTTCCCCGCCTCCTCGACGTGCTCGTACGGGACGTCGAAGTGCCCCTCGCGCTGCCGGTACCGGTACGCGGCCTCGGCTCCCCGGCGCCAGTCCTGCCGCTCGGTGTTGATCACCTGGTAGCTGATCCACTTCGCGATCAGCGCCGGATCCCGCGGGGCCGCGAACCGGAGCAGCAGCCGTGACTCCTCCTCGCCCTCCTCCGGCGCCTTCCCGACCGGCAAGGACGGGTCCACAATCCTTTTCTGGTTCTCCTGCGGAATAGCAAGCATTTCCACAGCCTTTTCATCATGCGCCCGAAGTCCAGCCAAAACCCGAACCAGCGGCCGATAGGAATTGGATGAAAGCATGTCCTCAGGCTTTTCATTCTCCCGCAGAAACACGGGCACGATCAGGGTGGCCATCTTCCCTTCACCGGGCTTCTGCCGCAAAGCCCGCCCGATCGCCTGCACGATGTCGACGGCAGATCCCTTGGGATCGATCAGGGCCACACTGTCCGTCGCCCGAATATCGACCCCTTCGCCCAGAACTCGGCAATTACTCAGCACCGCCCGCCCGGCCCTGCGCCCGAAGTCCGCGAGCACCGACTGCCGGTGGGAGCCCTCGTGTTCCCCGCACAGCCAGCCCGACCACACCCGCTCCGGATGCCGTCCCGGGTCAACGGCGTGAAGTCGGCGCGCGACCCGGTCGAGCCCGGCGGCGAAGGCCTCTGCCTCCACGGTCCGGTGGTGGAACGTGATGGTGGTCTGCAGCCCGTGGGCGGCCATGGTTTCCAGGAGCGCGGTCTGCATGGCGGCGAGGCGCTGGCCGCGCAGCTGTTCCTCGTACCGCTCCTCACTATTCAGCCGTTGCGGAGTGACGACAGGGTCGAGGAGTTCCGCGACGACAATTTGATACTTCGCCAAAAGCCCCCGAGAAATGGCCGAAGCGAGCGACAGCTCATAAACGACAGGCCCGAACACCCGCTTGTCGTCCATCGAGCACGCGAGCTCCTTCGGCAGCCGGTCCCACCGCGGCCGGGAGACATAGACCCGCCCCTCGGCCTCCGCCTCCTCACGCTCCCTGCGCTCCTCCTCGGCGAGCCGGCGCGCCTCTTCCCGCTCCCGCTCCTGCGCCCGGGACCGCGGGGGCCGTTCCATCCAGATCCGCGGCGTCGCGGTCATGTACAGCCGGCGCATCGCCGGGATGACCTCCTGGCGGTGGACATCGGCCCACGCCTTCCCCGCCGACCCCGACGTGCGGTGCGCCTCGTCGACGACCACCAGGTCGAACACGTCCATGGGCAGCCCATATGCGCCTTCGTGGGCCTCGGCGAGGACCGGCAGGGAGGCGTACGTGGCGTAGACGGTGACGGGGCCGCGGCCGTGCCACAGCCCCAGCTGCGGAGCCGACGTCGTGGTCCGCACGTCGAGCTGCCACAGCTGCGGGTCGTCCTCCAACGAGCAGACCGCGACAGCCGGCCCGGTGTGCCCGGCGAGACGCCACTCCCGCACCGTCTGCGTCAGCAGATCCAGGGTCGGCAGCAGCACCAGGACCCGGCCGTGCCGCGCGAGCCGGAGAGCCGCAGCGGCGGCGATGAAGGTTTTCCCGGTCCCGCACGCCGCCACCACCGTCGCCCGCAGACCCGCTTCCGGAATTTGTTTCCCAGGCGGAATATCCAGCCCTCGGACAATGGCCTCCACCGCCTCCTCCTGATGAGGACGCAACACGATGTCACCGGACTTCTGCATTCGGCACTCCGCTGAACTCGAAGCAGCGGGTCGGACCCGCCAGGGAGGGGGTGGCGATGTTCTCGGGATCCTACACAGCTACACGCATCATATCCAACGTGATGCACACTTACGACTGTACCGCTCTTACACCCACGACGGCGTCCGGAACAAGACATCACCGGAATCCGTACCGGAAACGAGCGGCCTCTACCGCAGCTGTGGGTCACCCGTGGACGATGGATGCGCCGACACACCGATGGGGGAGTGCCATGCAGCGCAGTGCACAGGACACGACACGCCTTCTGCACCTGGTAGAGGAAGCAGCCAGGATCCGCATGGTGTGGGAGGAAGTGGTGACAACCCACTGCTGCCGGCCGTCCGAAGAGGTGGAGGCTGCATACGCCGAGGCCGCCGCCCGCTGGGACGTCCATGTCGACGAACGGACCGCGACCCGGTCGAGCATCTACATCAGCGGCTGCTATTGGGAATGACGAGCACAGTGACAAGCCCCCATCACCGCTGCCAGCTGGCCCGCGGTAGCGGGCCTGGTCCTGGAGGCGGAGCCGGAAGGACCCGAAGGGGTGGGAGCGTCAGCGGACACCCCTTCGATGTCCGCGCTTGCGCGGACATCTGGTGGCGCGTCAGCGCCACCGGGCCGGCGCTTGCGCCGGCCCTTCCCCTGGACGTCCGCTTGCGGACGTCGATTCCCCCGCTCGCGCGGGAATCTGGCGAAGCGTCAGCGAAGCCAGCCCGGAGCGTAGCGAAGGGCGTCGCTCCTGAGCGCGCCAGCGCTCAGGTGCCTCCCCCCTCGCAACGCGGCCGGCGGGGGGGGCAGAGCCGGAGCCCCAATAACCCCCCCGCGGGGGGCTAGAAGT